>NZ_JBFAWA010000011.1:0-323215 GCF_040680035.1 Nonomuraea sp. NPDC052116
GGGACATCGCCACCGCCCACCACGGCACCCTGCACGTCGAGCAGGCCGCGATCGGCGGGGCCGGCTTCGTCCTGCGCCTGCCGCTGAGCACCCCCACCGAGCAGGCCGGCCCGCCGAACCCTGGAGCATGACCACACGCCGCAACGCTTGCACGACCTACAGCCGGCACGGCAAAACCGCTGCCCTGAGCCCGGTAATTGCGCCACCGAAAGTATCGATACCGCTGGTAGCGCAATGGGTTATCGTGTGGGCATGACCTCGACCGCATCCGCCAGACCGCCGGGTCGCCCCCGCGCCGGCCTCAACGACGTGGTCTTCGCCGCGACGCTGAGCACGGTCCAGGAGCTCGGGTACGCGCGTGCCACCGTCGACCGCATCGCCGCCGCGGCCGGGGTCGCCAAGACGACGATCTACCGCCGCTGGCCGTCCAAGGGCACGCTGATCGTGGACTGTCTCCTGGACGTGTTCGGCCCGGTGCCGCTGGAGGGCACCGGTCGAGCCGAGCTCATGTCCTCGGCCATCCACTGGATCGCGGGGAAGATCAGCGAGCCGGGGGTCGGCGACGCGTTCGCCGGCGTGTTCAGCGACGCCGTCAGCGACCCGGCCCTGCGCGAGATCCTGTCCGCCCGGTTGCAGGACCCCTACCGGCTCGCGCTCCAGGAGGCGCTCGGCGAGCCGGAGACCCGGGTCCTGTTCTTCATCGACGTCGTCGTCGGAACCCTGCTCCACCGGATGGGCATGACCGGCGAGCCGATGGTGGATGCCGACGTCGCCGCACTGGTCGAGATGGTTCTCTCGCACTTCACCGACGACGCGTCCTGACTGCCGATCGCTTCGACTTCGATGTCGTGGGGCGCGGAAGCGCAACGGGCCGATGCTCGTCACGTCTCGGCGATCCCCGGTGTCCGGAGGGCCTGACGAAACACCCAGCAAGGTCGTCGTCATCGACGGCGGTTACGCCGGAACGCTCGCGGCCAACCGTCTGCGGATGCGCGCCGACGTCGGCATCACCCTGGTAAACCCCCGCCCGAAGTTCGTCGAACGCATCCGGCCGCACCAGTTCGTGGCCTGTGCCGGCGACGCCACGATTGACTACGGCACGCTGCTCGGCGAGGGATTCAGCTGGTCGCCGACAGCGTGATGCGCATCGACACCGCCGCCCGCACGGTGGGGTTGGCATCGGGCCACGCGCTGGACTACGACTACGTCGTCCGCGCGGTCGGCAGCATCAGAGCGACTCTCGATTGATTCCAGATGCGGTGAGCCGACCGCGTGGGCGTACAGCTCAGTAGAGGAGAAAGCCCGTGTGCGGAGAAGGGTCGGAGCCTCCAGCACCCCCTGGAGACTACCTACGCGACGTCTGGGCTCCGCCGATGATGATTCGATGCGACCGGAGAACGACCACAGGATGAGGTTCTAGAAGTGGGTGGCGACACCAAATGCCTCGCGCAGTTGGGCCATGTCATGACGGTCTCGGTCGCTGGGTTCATACCCTTGGTGGAAGGCGACCTGCTGGGCCGCCGACAAGCAGTCCACCGGAACGCCCTCGATCATGCCCGTGGTGAAGGCGTCCGCAGGGTAGTGAAAGGTGCCGCCCTGATCGTTGGCTGGCTGGACGGCGGAGCCGTCCGCCTCGAACCGCAGCGGATGTAGGTCCAGCTCGTGACCATGGCGATCCTTCATGACGAACCGGACGGGTCGGCCGGGCTGAACATCGGGCTGCTCGATGAACCCTGCGGCCTCCAGCTTCTTGATCAGCAGCGGCTCCTGCTCGACGCGGTGCAACAGGTCAAGGTCACGATGCTCACGGGTGACCTTGCCGACCAGGGCATCGATGCCCCATCCACCAGCAACCCAGATCTCGCAATCCGCGTCACGGAGCAGCGCCAGCAGTCGCAGCATCACACTCGCATCCATCATGGGAGGCATTCTGCCCGCCCCGCTCGGGCCATGTCGATCAAGCCTTGAGCGAGCCAGGGAGGTGCCCCGGACCTTCGCTGAGCCACGTCAGACGGCGTGAACCGATGCATCGGGTTCACCGAGCCGCATCAGTTCGCCGTGACAGCCATGGTCTCCGATGTAGTTGACGATGCTGTCGCGGGTCCATGGCGAGGTCCGTTCGGGGTCGCGGTGGCCACCCCACAGGTCGACGACGGTCTCGCCGTTCACATCCAGCGCGACGCAGGCCCCGAGCTCGTCGCTGTGCAGACCCTTGTCGAATTCGTCACGGACTGCGCTGAACGCGTCTTTCACGGTTCCCTGTGCTTGCATGACTCCTCCTCGTGATGTCGACCTCGTATCGCCGGTCGTTCGTCGTCTTGCGGGTTGCCGATCGTCGCGGCGCTCCCGGAGATGGAGCGGCATCCCCACAGCGTCGTGATCGTCTCCTCCCGGAACCGGCTGCGGTCACCCGTGGGCGTCTGGCGGGGCTGTTCCCCTTGCCGCCGGGTGTCGAGGCGGCCGGCGCAGACAGGGCAGGGACAAGGGCGGGTAGGTGTCCTGGTCGCTGCCGTGCCGGTCACTGCTGGTTGAGCAGTTGCTCTGACAGGTCCCACAGTCGGCCGGCGGCCTCGGGGTCGGCGGCATGCGGGGCGAGCCCCTGCGGGTTGGTCTCGGACCGCTCGATCACGTTGGAGTCCGCGAAGTAGCCGCCGGTGATGCCCTCCAGCAACGGAGACGCGGCCAGGAGCGTCTGCGTGGCGGCGCCCTGCTCGACCGTCTTCCACGCGGTGGCGTCAACGATCTGCTGGAACTCGGGAGTGATCTCGACGTGCCGCAGCAGGCCGGTGTCGTAGATCGCGCCGGGCTCGATCGCGTTCACCGCGATCTTGTCGCCGGCCCATCGCTTGGCGGCCTCGAGCGCGAAGAGGATGTTCGCGGTCTTGGACTGCCCGTATGCCTGCCACGGGTCGTAGGGGCGGTTGTCGTAGTGGATGTCGTCGAAGACGATCCCGGACGCCTGATGCGTCGCCGAGCTGACCACGACGACGCGGGCACCGCCGGCCGCGGCGAGGACGTCATGCAGGCCGGTGGTGAGGGCGAAGTGGCCGAGGTGGTTGGTCGCGAACTGCTGCTCCCACCCCTGGAGGGTGCGGGTCAGCTCGGGCAGCGCCATGATCCCGGCGTTGTCGACCAGGATGTGCAGCGGCCCCTCCCACGCGGCGACGAACGCGTCGATGCAGGCGCGGTCGTCCAGGTCGAGCTTTCTGGCATGCACGCTCGCGTTGCCGGTCTTCGCGGTGATGTCCGCCGCGACCTGCCGGCCGGCGTCGAGGTTGCGGACCGCGAGGGTCACGTCCGCGCCGGCGCAGGCGAGGGCGCGCGCGGTCTCGGCGCCCAGGCCGGAGGAGGCGCCGGTGACGATGGCGCGTTTGCCGGTCAGGTCCACACCGGCGATGACGTCATCGGCGGTGCTCTCCTTGGTGAACGGGATGTTGAGCTGGTCGGTCATGATGTCGTGTGTTCCTTCATGGTCGTGTGATCGGTACGTGCGGTTGTTGCGGATGGGTCAGGGGCGGATGAAAGCACCGCCGTCAACGTCGAGCCGGTCATGTACTTGCCTTCGGGCTTGGCGAGGTGGACACAGAGGCTGCCGACGTTCTTCTCGGCGTTGCCGATGCGGCCGAGGGCGATGCCCTTCAGGATGTCGGCGATGACGTCGGGGTACTCGCGCTCGTAGCGCTCGGATTCGGCGGAGGTGACGTAGGGGGTTGATGACGGTGCCCTCGGTCTCCTTCAGGTACGGCAGCGAGGCCGCCATGAACCGCCAGGTCGCGAACACGCCGGACTCGTGGTGGAGATCATGTCGTCCCGGCTCAGGTCCTCCAGAGCGATTCCCGTGCGGAACTCCTGGGCGTTGTCGATGAGGATGTTCAGCCGCCCGAACTCCTCGACGGCCTGGGAGACGACCCGCGCGGCGGCCTCGTGGTCCTTGTTGTCCGCGAGCACCCGGGCGTCGAGGACGGCTGCTTCCAACTCGGCCTTGGCGTGGGCCAGGGCATCGGCGTTGCGGCCGGTGATCGCGACGGCCACGCCTTCCTTGACGTAGGCCTTGGCGATGCCCAGGCCGGCGCCCTTGCTGCCACCGGTGATGAGGGCCACCTTGCCATTGAGAGATGACATTTCTGGTGTTGCCTGTCGCTTGGTGGGTGATCAGAGGTTGGCGGGGAGGGTGGCGCCGGTCAGGCGCTCGGCCTCGGCCCACAATCGGGCGGCGACGTCGCGGTCGAGGCCCTTCTTCGTGGGCCGCGCGATGGCAGGGGCACCGACCAGCCCCCAGCGGGGGCCGTAGTAGCCGCCCTGGGTCACGCCGGGCGCGGTCGCGGCGTACAGCATCGGGTCGGCACCGGCCTCCGCGCTGTGCTGCGGGGTGATCTTCAGCGCGACGCGGAACAGCAGGCTCGGCTCACCCCCGAGCCTCGGGCCGGAGGCGGCGATGTTGGTGGCCGCAGCACCGGGATGCGCCCCGGCTGACAGCAGCGGCCAGCCACGCTCGGTCGCGAGCCGGGCCAGGTGCCGGCTCAGCAGCAGGTCCGCCAGCTTCGAACGCCCGTACGCCCCGGTCGGGTCGTAGCTCTTCTCCCAGTTCAGATCGTCGAAGTCGATCTTGCCGCGGGCGGCCATGCCGCTGCTCATAGTCACCACGCGCGGGCCGGGCGCTTTCAGCAGCAGCGGCAGCAGCCGCACGGTCAGGGCGAACGGGCCGAGGAAGTTGCTGCCCAGCTGCAGCTCGAACCCGTCGACGGTCTCGTGCCGCACCGGGGGGAACATCACCCCGGCGTTGTTGAGAAGGATGTCGACCGGGCGCCCGTCGGCGATGAGGCCGTCGGCGAACTCCTTGACCGAGGCCAGGTCGGCCAGGTCGATCCGCCGCACCTCCACCTCTGCTGCCGGGTGGGCGCTGAGGATCTCGGCGCGCGCCTGTTCGCCCTTGGCGACAGTGCGCACCGCCATGATCACCCGCGCGCCGGCCGCGGCCAGCTTGGTCGCGGCCGCCTTGCCGGTTCCGCTGTTCGCGCCGGTCACCACGGCGAGCTTTCCCTGCTGGCGAGGAACCTGGTACATGACGCACCTCTTAAGTACTGCCGGTTTCTTGTCTCTGGTCACGGTAACGCACCACCGGTATCTTCGCAAAATACCGGCGGTATGTACGATGGGCTGGTGAACTTCAAGCGCGCCCGCAACGAGGAGCAGCGGACCGAACGACGCCGGCAGATCTTGAAGACCGCGGCCGCGATGCTGGCCGAGATGCCGGTCGCGAAGCTGAGCCTGAACGAACTGAGTCGGCGCGTCGGCCTGGCCAAGGTCAATGTGCTGCGCTACTTCGACTCGCGCGAGGCGGTCCTGCTCCAACTACTGGACGCCGAGGTCCAGGACTGGATCGCTGAGCTGGAGCGGTCGTTTCAGCCCGGCGAGGGCACGCCGCGAGAGCGCGGTGACCGGCTGGCCGGGATGCTGGCCGAGTCGATGGCGCAGCGGCCGGTGCTGTGCGACCTGATCAGCGCGCAGGCCGCAGTGCTGGAGCACAACATCTCCACCGAGGTCGCCATCCGGCACAAGTACGCCGCCAAGCACTCCATGCAGGCGCTGGTCCAGCTGGTCCTGCGGCACGTGCCCGAACTCGGCGCCCACGGCGCGCCCCGGGTGGTGGAAGTGACCCTGCTGATGTCCACCGCGGCTTGGCCCTGCGACCGGCCATCAGAGGCGATGCTGGCCGCCTACGCCTCCGACCCGGCACTGGCCGCCATGCGACTCGACTTCACCGAGGTGATGCGCCGGACGGCAGAGGTGACCATCTCCGGGCTCCTCGCCCGCCAGAAAGAGCCGACGAGCGCGAGCCCGCGTCCCTGAGCGCCGGCGGACGTCACGACGGGATGCGTCGGGCTGGACTCAGGCTGAAGATCAAATTCCAGGGCCGAGGGGCTTTGAAGACACCCACTCACTCCTGGTGCTCAGCCTTCCCGTTGTCCGTAGGCACCTCGGAGAGGTCCCAGCCGTGCTTGGCCGCGAGAGAGCCGGGTACGGCGCGCAGCCGGGCCCGCTCGGCGTTACTCAGCGGCCGCCGACCCGGTAGGTCGGGCCGGCCGTCCGGCCGGGCCGGCACCGTGTAGGCCAGCGCGATCTCGGCTGGGCCGTCGCTCGCATCGCTCACCGGGTCTACTGCCCCGGCTCAGCATCGAGGGTGGCGACCTCGCGCAGGCGTCCGTGCAGGTCCGGGCGGTGGAAGGGGTGGGAGCCGTGGAAGTTGATGTGCTCGAACAGCAGTGGCGACAGGCGCGCGCGGATCTGCGGTCCGATGGCCAGGCCGCTCGCCTCCAGCCGGTCGACGGCAGCGCCTAGGTAGAGGCCGTTCCACCAGGTGATCGCGTTCAGGCCCAGGCCGAGGGCGCCGAGCTGGTTTTCCATCCCACGTTCATTACCGCGTGTCAGGCGGCCGGTGGCGTACCGGTCGATCCCCGGACGCTGGCCTCGGTGCTCCTGGCCACCGGCTCCTCGGGCACGTCGAGCGCCCGGAGCCCGGCGTACAGCACTCGGCCCTCGGCCGGCGCGCTGAGCACGGCTCGGGTGGCGAGGTCGGCGGCCCGCACCAGAGCGGGGGAGTCGACGAGTTCCCCGATCATCTGCCGCAGGGCGGCGGCGCTGCCCCGCTCGCGTACGGCGATCGCCTCCTGCGGGCTGATCTTCCCCCACACCCAGGGGATGTGGCGTGCCACCTCGCCGTCGGCAAAGTTGTAGAAGACCGCGTGCACCACTCCAGCCGGTGCCATCCCCAGCGGCGCGGCCCGACCGGCGAAGTATCCGTCCCAGTAGTTGCGCATGCCGACGGCCAGGAACGCCTCGTTCGCCACCTCGGAGAAGGTGACGGTGGCGATCGGCTCGACCAGCTCGAACATGCGGTGGATCTTGGCCTGTGGATGCGGCATCGGTGGTCATCTCCTGTGGTCGTGGCAGCGCCCCTGGCGGGCGGCCTCTCATCCTGGCTACGAACAACGTGGCCCGAATACGACGACTCCGGTCGATAACTCTCGGTCGGTTCTGCCGGGTGGCGCCGGGGTATCACCCAGGCTCGGTCGCCCGCTCGGTTGCCGCGCTCTGGTTGCCGGCTGGGCCAGACTCGGTCCGTGCTGACCACAGGTCATGTCGGCCTCACAGGCGAATCAGTCGGGAGCCTCCGGTGGGAGGTTGCTGTGCGTTGCTGTTAGAACCGGGGTTCTTCGGGCGTATCGTGGGACCGCGTGCCAGCCGGGCAGCTTCAGCCTGGCGCCGGCGCCGAGCTTCCACGACCCGCTTGCGGAGGCGTTCCCCCTGCGGGGTGGCGAGCTGGTCCTCAAACTGGCGAGCCGTCACGGCGCGCTGCGTGCCCTCGCTGGATCGGCTGGGCCGTTCCCTGCAAGATCTCATCTCCATCGTGGCGGGGCCGCGCAAACGCGGAATCGGCTTCCGCCCCCTGCACGAGGCGCTGGACACCACCACCCCCGGCGGCCGACTCGTCTTCCACGTCTTCGCTGCGCTTGCCGAGTTCATCCGCGAACTCATCGTGGAAGGCACGCACGAGGGCCTGGCAGCCGGCCGGAGAACACCGTCTCCTCCATCGCCCGCTTGCTCGGCGTCAGTCGCTCCACGATCTACAAGTACGTTCCCGAACTCGCGACAGGCCGCCCTGCCGTCGAACAGCCGACGGCGCGGGCCGAACTGGAAGCAGGAAGCTGATTTCGCAGCTCAGACCCTATTTGGCGGCCTGTGTCACGTTGGTTAACCGCACCCCTGCTACGCCACCGACTCAGCCCTCACCATCGGTATCCAGGGCCCCGATGCCCAAGCACGCATCAACCACCTCCGCAACACGCTGTCCAAGCTCATCACCAAACATGGCTGGACCACCAGGGACGAGCCCCGCTGACCAGTGCCTCATCGCTTAGCGGGAATTTCCGGCCGGATATGACCAGGACCCCTGACCGTCCCATGGTGCCCTGACCAGGGATCGACCCGGCCGACGTAAAGGACACTTGACATCACGGCGGCCTCTTCCTACCGTGTCAAGTGTCCTTTACTTCTCGCCGCAGGAGGGCGACCCGTGCAAGCACACACCACAACCGGGGACTACCGGGAGTCGACCAGGGCAACCGTCCGGCTCGTACTCTGGACACTCGCCTGGACGGCGACCCTCGCCTTGGCCAAGTTCGGTCCCGACCTCTTGTGGGACCCTCAGCAACCGGTGGCAAGCTGGGCCGCGGTCACCGTCAACCTGGCCGTCGGCATCGGATGGATCGTCGCCTTCACTCGCTTTCTTCAGAGAGTCGATGAGTTGCAGCGCAAGGTCATGCAGGAGGCCCTGGCCATCTCCCTCGGAGCAGGGTGGGTCGGCGGATTCGCCTATGTCGTCGCGGACACCGCCGGCCTCATCACTTACGACGTCAACGCTGCAGTCCTGCCCGCGCTCCTGGGAGTCGTCTTCTTGATCGCCTTCGCCGCTGGCATGATCAGATACCGATGAAGAACCGCATCACGGAACTCCGGGCCGAACGCGACTGGACACAGGCTGATCTGGCTCGGCGGATCAGCGTGTCGAGGCAGACGATCATCGCGATCGAAAAAGGCAAGTTCGACCCGAGTCTTCCCGTCGCCTTCCGCCTCGCCAAGGCGTTCGACCTGACGATCGAAGAAGTTTTTCTCGACGAGCAGTAGAACATCATCCGAAGTAGCCGAACACCAATCGGACGGCCGCGGAAGCACCCGCGCCGGTAGATCGCCCATGTGACCCCGTACGTGCGTGCTCGGAAAGAGCATCTGTCATCGCCGGCATGGCTTACGCGAATGGGCCCGGCCCGACGGCCGGTCACGCTAAATCTTCGACTGAAGTGCCCCACGAAACCATTCCGAGCAAAGGGCTCGCGTACCCGGCAGTGCCGATTTGCTTGTCGTCAAGAAAGCATCTGTTCCTAAGACAAGGAGTGGTCAGTGCGATTAAGTCTGCGATCAACGCTGTCAATGTTCATCGCCGCGGCGATGGTGACCACGACGGCAGGCGCGGCCACGTCGGCCGAGGCCCTGATCGGCACGCCGGAGGCGGTGGCCGAAGCCGCCGGGCCGGCCAAGGGAGCGGCGGCCCCGGTCTGGGGCGAGTGCCCGCAGGTGGAATCCGGCGTCCCGCGCGATCCTCGCCAGCAGTGCGCGACCCTGCGGGTGCCGCTGGACTACCGCGCCCCGCGCGGGCGGACCATCGAGATCGCGATCTCCCGCATCGCGACCGCGCAGCCCGGGACGCGCCGCGGGATCCTGCTGTCCAACCCCGGCGGTCCCGGCGATCAAGGCCTCGACCTGCCCAGCGCGCTGGCGACCGTGCTGCCGCCGGAGGTCCTTGATCAGTACGACCTGATCGGGTTCGATCCGCGAGGAATCGGCCACAGCACCCCGGTCACCTGCGGGATCGACCCCGCGACCCCCCGGTCGCATGTGCTGCCCTACCCGGCGCCGGACGGCGGCATCCAGCGCAATGTCACCTTCGCGCGAACCACCGCCGCCGCGTGCGCCGAGCACTCCGGCGATGTGCTTCGGTTCATCACCACGGCCAACACCGCCCGGGACATGGACCGCATCCGAGCCGTGCTCGGCGAGCCGAAACTCTCCTACTACGGCACCTCCTACGGCACCTACCTGGGAGCCGTCCACCTCTCGCTGTTCCCCGGCCGCAGCGACCGGATCGTGCTGGACAGCGCCGTCGATCCGGGCCTGGTGTGGCGGGACATGTTTCGGACCTGGAACGAGGCGGTCGCGCTGCGCCTGCCCGACTTCCTCGCCTTCGCAGCCGAGCGGGACGCCGTCTACCACCTCGGCGCGACACCGGATGAGGTGCGGCGTGCCTACGACCGGCTGACCGCGGCCCTCGACGAGCGGCCCCTGCCGAACCCAGGCGGCCCGGAGCTCGACGGCAACGCGCTGCGCGAGATCACCCGATGGTTGCTCTACTTCGACTTCGCCCTGCCGAGCCTGGCCGAATTCTGGCAGGAAGTGGCGGAGGCCGTCTCCACGGGATCAGCCGTGGACGCCGCCGCTGTGGCGCGCCTGGCCCGGCTGGCCTCCGCCGGGGGTGTCACGGTCGGCGACCGAGCCGGGACGGCGGACGTACCGGCGGACAACCGCATCGCTGCTCTCTACGCGGTGGTCTGCGATGACGTCGCCTGGCCGCGCGACGTGGCGTTGCACGCCCGGCAGGTCGCGGCCGACCGGAAGGCGTGGCCCGTGACGGCGGGCATGCCCTCGAACCTCTGGCCGTGCGCGGCGTGGCCGACCCGGCCGGTGGAGCCGCCGGTGACGGTCACCGGCAACGGGCCGCGCAATGTGCTGATCCTGCAGAACACCCGCGATCCGGCCACGTCCCTGCGCAGCGCACGCGGCCTGCGCGCCGCGCTCGGACGGCGGGCCGCCATGATCACCGTCGACCAGGGCGGCCACGGCGTGTTCGGACTGGGCAGCTGCGCCGACGAGGCGACGAACACCTTCCTTGCCACCGGGGCACTGCCGGCGCGGGACCGCTTCTGCCCGGCTCCGTCACCGGCCGACACCGCCGCCCGCTCCGCGCCCTTGCCGTACATACCTCCCGCGTGGCCGCTGTAGGGCCGTCGTCTGTGGAGTGCCGTGTGCCGGTTCACCAGGTGTTGACGAGGCGTCGGTCCGCCCGAACGCTCAAAGCCCCCGCCGTCAGTCCTCGCCGTCGGCGCCCAGGACGCGGTAGACGCTGGCCAGGGAGGGGTTGCGGCCCTTGTTCTTGCCGGTGGGGATGACCAGCTTGGCCGCGATCTCCGGCACCGGCACCCCGCGCCCGCGCAGGCTGCGGGCATAAGCGATCATGTCGTCGTCGAACGCCCTCGGGCGGCCACCATTGCGGCCCCGCTCGCGCGCCGAGGCCTGGCTCTCGGCCTGTCGGTAGGAGTGCTGCAGCGAAGTACATTCCGGGGCCGTCGTACCAGGTCACGCAGGGTGTATGCCGAGCAGCCAGAGCGCGGTTTCGGCTGGGGACGATGAGGAGGCGACCATGGCCACATTGGCGCACACGCTGTCATCGGGGCGTTGACCTGCAACGATGTACGTTCGGGAACCGGACAGAAATTTGGGTTCTGATCGGTCAGGACTGCCGCATGTACCGGACAGCAAGATCCTTACTGGCAGGCCGGCCCGCGGCGTCGGCTTCGTTCTCCACGGAACTGTTGGGCAGGCTCGGCCCGCGGTCGCCAGGCCGGCGGCGGCACCAGGCGGCCGTGCTCAATCAGCGACGTGGCCTGCTTGAGGCGGCGGACCCGGATGCTGACGCTGTACCCGATGATGCCGGTGTGGTTCGAGCAGGTTCAGCTGCCCGGCGGTCAGTGGCTCGCCGTAGGCGGTCCAGTTGCGGCCCGTTCTGCTGAAGTGGTGGATGATCAGGTTGGTGGTGATTTCCCGGACTGCGGCCGCCTTGGGTAGTAGCTGCTGGTTTGAGGAGCGCAGCGGCGCGCTGATGAAGTAGACGATCTCGAGGCCGTCCGTGAGGGTGGCATACGCCACGTCGGGGCGCTGGACGAGGGAACGGACGAGCGGATCGACGTGCTCGGGGTGGCGGTGGATCCGAGTGAGCCAGCGAGCGTGGCCGTACGCGGCTGGATCGACCAGACCGATCACCCGGATGACACCGCTGCGGCACAGGCTCTGGTAGCGGCGGGCCGCGGTCTGCTCGGAGACACCGACGACCTCGCCGATGAGCCGGAACGGGGCGCGGTGATGATCATCGCGCTTGCGGGACAGGGCCGCGAACCTCGCGCTTATGGCTGCCCGGTTCAGCACCGTGCCTTTACCTGCCTGACAAGATCATATCGCTCTGACCTGCGAGAAGGGGCCAAGAACCCAAGATAACCATCGGCGGCTCGGTAATCGCTGGCGGGGGCGTCGGGCAGGGCGGCGACCTGGCGGATGACGAGGTCGAGGGCTTGGCGGGGGTCAGGTCAAGGGGGACGGAAGCGGGTTCAGTCATGCCGACACGGTAGGGATGCGGCCTGCGATGTGGATTGAACGCAATTGCACGTTAAGTCAACGGCGTGCGCATCCGTCCTTGGTCACCGCGACGCGGCCAGATCGAGCGCGCCGAGGTGCGGCCGGGCAACGACTTCCGCAGGTGGTATTCGCGCGGTATGTATGAAGTCCGGGGATCTTCCCGGCTTGTTCGCCGAACTGCGGGAGGTAGGGGACCGTCATGAGCGACGCGGCAGCGGACATGATCGAGCATGAAACGCACTGGTACGGCGGTGATGTGACGCCATACCAAAACAAGGCGCTGGAGCTCGACAATATCGTCAAAGCACAGCAGGACACGGCCGTAAAGCTGCTGAAAGCGATGTGGGCTGCCGGTCAGGCGCGTGGGCTCGTCGCCGACGACTTCGATACTTCGGAGATCAGAGGCCTGTCGGGGCGGCCACACCCTCTCGTCACCGCCATATTCAATGGGCAGGTCAACACCTCCATGGCAGGACGCCCTTGTGCCCCGGACCTTGGGGCGATGCCGGCGTATACCGATGAGAGCGCCGCCCCGGCCAGCGACAAGGCGTGCGATGTGATCGCCCAGGCCACGGCATCCTCGCCCCTTGACTCCCTTTACGACGACGAACGGGATCCCCCTTTCGTGGTGTACACCGAGAGCGCCAAGTTCGCCGCCGCGCAGATGCTGGACATGTTGTGGGCCGTCGGTGAATCCTTTGGCCTCAGCGCTGACGACTTCTTGGACCCGCTCGACCCTTCCCGCGACAGCGCTGGACCGCTCGCCCGAGCGGCAGTGGCCGCGCACGTGAACGCTTACGGCCGGGCGTCGGACCTGGTCACCGACGACCCGCGCCAGAAGATGCTGGACACTCTCTCCCGTGCCCCCCGCGACCTTCAGTCCCAGGTGGATTGGAGAGATGGGGTAGAGGACATCGGCGAGCGAACGGGCGATTTTTATGCTCTGTGCGTTCGATTCTCCGGGCCATCGGCCATCGTCTTCGAGGATTACGAAGATTCGGCGCTGTTGCTGGAGCGCAGTGCGGGCACGAAGCACCAATGGCAGTGGAACCTGCGAGGTGTCGGGCGATTCTTAGATCAGGACCAGCTCGAGGGCGATCGCAACAGAAAGGCGGGAGTGATCATTGGGTCGCCGTCGCCGGAGACCGCCGGTGGAGTCTTGCAGGTCGCGCTGCAGGCACTGAGAGGCGACATCCCGTCATGGTGGCGGCAGGAGCATGCCGTGACAGTGGTCACCCATGATGATGATTTCCCGTGGATTTACAACCCTTACTGGGACAAGCCCGAACCTCCAATTCCTTTCCAGAAGGTGTCGGGATATGAGTGGGTTTATCCTGACAAGACCGACTCTGACGGGAACTATATCTGGGCCAAAGACAATTCGGATGATTAGCTGATCCGATATCCGGGCGGCCCAGGCACCCTCACGCCCATTCCCTGTCGCCGGGGGATGGGCGTCGGCCGTGGCCTCGCCCCCGGCCGCATCCCTCCATGATTCCGGCCACCATCGTCCCCATCAGCTCCTGATCTTCCGCCCTCCCCGGTTCGTACTCCATGAGCCCGATCCCCACGACCTCGAACCGCTCACCCCACCGCCGTGATCAGCGAGATGAGCTCGTCAGGCGCCGGCCCACCAGGCGTCGGATATCCCACGCTCTCCAAGAACCGCGGGTCGAGCACATCGAAGTCGATATGCAGATAAACCACGAAGTCGTCAGCTGTAGGCGGTGGCAGCGGCAAGGAGCGTGCGCGTCCTGACTCCCACAGCACTTTAACGCCTCGGCCCGACAAATGGTCGCCACTGGGGGGATGCAGCGACCTGAACGACACCAGACCGTCGATTAAGGCCGCCCTAGCCTTTCGCTTCTTCCGCTTGCTCTGTCCAGCTGGTGAGTTCCTGCCGGGTGGTCAGGATGTCGGGGTGCCCGGCGCCCAGGACCCGTTGGCGTACAGCGAGTAGTGCGGCGAGCTGGTCGCGGGCGGCGGCGATCGCTTATGGCTGCCCAGCTCGGCGCCGTGCCTTACCTACCTAACAAGATCATAGCGCTCTGACCTGCGAGAATGGGTCAAGAACCCAAGATAACGATCGGCCCGGGAGTTGCACGTGTTCTACACGCCGCAGACGGAGGAGATCGCGTGGGCGAGTGGGCAGGTGCGGTCGGACAACCACCTGCCGGCACTGATGGTGCAGCTGAAGTGCTTCAACCGGATGGGCTATTTCCCCCGGCTGGATGACGTCCCGGAGGCAGTGGTGGCCCACATCCGCCGAGATCTCGGGCTGGGCGAGGACGTCGCCGCGGTGTACGACTCGGACCGGACCCGGGGCCATCATCGGATGCTGATCCGCCGGCGTAGCGAGGTCGTGTCGGACATTCAGCAAGACCGCCGTCGTCGTCATCACCGCGAAGTCCGCCGGGCGCAAGGTCTTCGGCCTCGCCACCGCAGACGTCCGTCTCGCTTGACCTCTTGCGCGTCAGTCCGGCAGCCAGTGCAGCTCGTGCGCCAGGGTCTTGGCGACGGCACGGATGCGGCGGTGTAGTGGCGACTGCTCGCGTGGGAGGACCAGGTGGAACGTCAGGCTGGGCGCGCCCCGCAGCGGTCGCCAGGTGAGACCGGCCGGTGCTGCCGTGACCGCGGCTTCTCCGGCCGGGGCGAGGGTGACCCCGTCGCGCAGGTCGCGCTGAGACATGTCGAAAGAGACTTCGGGCGTGTGGAATCGGGGGTGTGGTCGGGTGTCTCGGAACAGTGCGGACAGCTGATCGTGGATCACGGGGTTGGCCGCACGGTCCGGGAGTCGCAGCGGATACGCGGCCGCGTCGGCGATCTCGATCTCCGGGTGTTCGGCCAGCGGATGGTGCTGCGCCAGCTGGACCCCGACGCGCTCACGCCGCAGCAGGAACCGGCGCACGCCACGGCCCGGCTGTTCACCGCGGGTGATCCCGGCATCGATGCGGCCGTCGGCGACCGCGGGGGAGATCTCCGGTGTCGCCATCGGGACCGCGCCGACCTCGAGTCCGCTGTTGCCGCGAATCAGCCTGTCCACCAGGGCCGGTGCCGTCTCGGCCCCGGCGCTGAGGCTGTATCCGATGCGCAGCGTGCCCAGCTCACCGGCCGCCGCGCTCCGGGCGGTGTCCCATGCCCGGTCCAGCGCCGCCAACGCGGGCGGCGCGGACTCCGCCAAAGCCGCACCGGCCGTGGTCAATACGACGCTACGAGTGTTGCGGACCAGCAGGGCCGTACCGAGTTCCGCCTCCAATCGGCGCATCCGGGCGCTGAGTGCGGGCTGTGCGATACCGATCCGTGCGGCCGCGCGGGTGAAGTTCAACTCCTGCGCCAGCACCAGGAAGTACCGCAGGCTCACCGTATCCGGCGCCACGTGCCCTCCCTGCCGATTGATAACGATCCGTTCTGAGTCTATCCCGTATCGGTCTTTCCCTCGGCCGCACATCAAGCCCTAACCTGCGTATATGACGATTCAACTGACCGCAGTACTGGACATCGCACTCACGCACACCACCGATTTCGAGTCCGCCCTCACGGCTCTCGCGAAGGCCGCGGCCACCGAGCCCGGTGTGCGCGACTATGGATTCTGGCGCGACCCGACCCACCCGGACTCTCCCCGATGTCGTAGCCTTCGGCGGCGACCTCCCGCTGTGGCTGGCCACCGACTCCCACGCGCTCCTCGAAACCACCTCCGTCCTCACCCAGATCCCGATGCTCCGCACCTAGCGAGGTCGGCGGCAGTTCTTGGCAGGAGCTCCCAGGTCACCCGGAGTGTTATGGTCTCGTCTCTGGACGGAGGTCGTCATGCATAAGTTGGTGGTCCTATATTCCAAGCCCGCCGACCCTGACCACTTCCGCGACTACTACGTGACCAACCACCTTCCACTGGTCATGAATATGCCTGGCCTGCTTGCGTGGCGCTACAGCTTCGACGTGGCGGCGACCAAGGGAGAAGCGCCGTATTTCGCGGTCTTCGAAGGCGACTTCGCTGACGCCGCCGCCATGGCCGCGTCGCGGGCGTCGCCGCAAGGCCAGCGGGCGGCCGCCGATGTCGCCAACTACGCCACCGGCGGTGCGGTCATCATCCACTATCCGGTGCAGGACGGCACCGGCTGAGGCAGGACGGTACGCTCCGGGACGCGTTCGGTCGGCCGTTGCGGCCAGGTCCGGCTATCGGCGGAACGCCGTTCGCGGTTGCCGGTTCGTTGAGCGTCAAAGGTGGGCCGATGTCCTGGCCGGATGTCACGGTGGTTGATGGGGTGCCGCTAACCAGCGTGTCACCAACCGCCAAATAGGCCTTCGGAGGCTGAGTGCCGAAATTAGCGGTAGCGACCTGCGGCTTCTTCACCTGGTTAGTGATCGGTGATGAGGGCTTCCAGGGCAGCGGCTTTGTCGGCTTCGGTGGGTTGGGCGTAGCGGCGGGTGGTGTCGAGGGAGCCGCGGCCGAGGAGTTCTGCGACCAGGATGGGGTCCTTGCCGTCGCGGATGAGTTGGGTGGCGAAGGTGTGGCGCAGGACGTGGGGACCGAAGGGTTCGGCGGGGTCGTCGTTGATGCCGCAGGCTTCGCCGAGGTTGGTGATGATGTCGCGGGCGGCGCGGTCGGTCAGGCGGCCTCCACGTTGGTTGAGGAACACCGCAGCGGTGCGGGTGCCTTTCCAGCCGGCCCGGTCCGCCAGCCAGTCGATAAGGTTGGGGTGGACGGGCAGGTGGCGGCTTTTGTCGCCGTCGCGGCCCTTGCCACGGACGCGTAGTTCGCCCTTGCGAGCCGAGAGGCGGATGTCGGCCAGGTCGAGGCCGACGACTTCGGAGATGCGCAGCCCGGCGAAGTAGGGCAGCAAGGCCAGCGCCTTGTCGCGCGGGGCGGCGGTGAGCTGGACGTGGCGGACGAATCGGCGGGCGCGGCGGGTGTCGAGGGCGCGGGGTACGGGCCGGGGAGCACGACGGTTCGTGTTCCGTCTCGTTCAATCTGAGGCATGGAGCGCCTCTGGCCTGCGGTGCCTCAAGTTCGGTGAGACGGTCCACAAGGTGCCCGTCTCACCGATCATGAGGCATCTCCGCGTTCTCCCGGCGTGGTCGATCCGTCGTACCTGGCCATACTGCGGACTGTCTTATCGATGTGGGGCATCTACATGGATGCCTCAGCGCCTGCGTCTGAACTGATCCCCATAAGGGAGAGTGAATCGAGTTGATTGTCCGGATCGCACGCTGGTAGAACTCGGCGATGCTGACTGGAAAGCTTGTCCGCCTACGCGCCGTCGAACCCACGGATTTCGAGAGCATATGGCGCTGGAGTCACGACCCCGAGGTGATGCGCTGGATGAGCAGCGGCTATCCCGAGTCGTTCGTGCAGGCGCAGGAGCGGTTGGCAGCGGCGCCGCGCAACGGCTACGAGAACTGCCGGTTCATCATCGAGCCGCTTCACGATCAGCGTGCCGTCGGGTTCGTCCGGCTCAGGGACGCCAAGCCGGAGGTCGGGAATGCTGAGCTGGATATCCAGCTTGGCGAAAAGGATGTCTGGGGTCGTGGCTACGCCACTGAGGCGATGCGCCTGATGTGCAGGTACGGCTTCAATGAAATGCGCCTGCACCGGATCACTCTGGACTTCGCAGCAGAGAACACTGCCGCGCGCCGCGTTTACGAGAAGGTGGGCTTCGTCGAGGAGGGCCGCGTCCGCGAGTGCTTCCGTCGTGATGGCAAGTGGCACGACATGATCCTTATGGGCCTCCTTGAAGGCGAACTCCGCGACTGACGGGACTCTGCGATGTCTCTGGAGTTGTGTTTCCGGAAGTCACTCCTGGAGCCTACTTCCGGAATTGAGCAATTCCGGGAGTAGGCATGCGACGTCGGCGTGTCACCCGAGGCCTTCCGCTCGCCCATTCCATCGACTATCGTCGATTGTCGATGAATGAGGAAAAGGGGCCGCTGCCGCGGGCAGAGGCCGAAGAGTACGCGAGCTGGTTCAAGGCCCTGGCGGACGCGACGCGGATCCAGATCGTGTCGCTGCTGGCCCGGCGGCGCGCGCCGATGAGCGTGGGCGAGATCGTGACCGCGTCCGGGGTGGGCCAGTCCACCGTCTCGCACCACCTCAAGATCCTGGCCGAGGTGCGGTTCGTGGTGGTCGAGAAGCAGGGCACCTCCAGCCTGTACCGGATCAACGAGAACTGTGTGAGCTGCTTCCCGACCGCCGCCGACGTGGTCATGGGCAATCCCGCCCCAGGCGCGCCCATCTGTGAGTGAAGGAGCGTTGTCATGGCGAGTGACGAGATCATCGACCACTACTCTGCTCTGGCCCGGGCCGCGGCCGACGGCCGGATGGTCGCCGACTGCGGGCAGGAGGCGTTCGAGGAGGGCTGTTTCGGCGCTGCCGGTTATGACGACACCAGCGTCCTGCCCGAAGGCGCGGTGCGGGCCAGCCTGGGGTGCGGCAATCCCGTTGCGGTTGCCGATCTGTGTCCGGGCGAAACCGTGCTCGATCTCGGCTCGGGTGGGGGCATCGACGTGCTGCTGTCGGCTCGGCGGGTCGGTCCGTCCGGCAAGGCGTATGGGCTGGATGCCAGTTCGGACATGCTGGCGCTGGCTCGCCGCAACGCCGAGCAGGCGGGGGTGGGCAACGTCGAGTTCTTGCAGGGCGGCATCGAAGGGGTGCCGCTGCCGGATCGGTCGGTGGACGTGGTCATCTCCAACTGTGTGATCAATCTGTCCGACGACAAGGCGGCGGTGCTGGCGGAGGCGTTCCGGGTGTTGCGGCCGGGCGGTCGGTTCGGGGTGAGCGACGTGGTGGTCGACGGCGACGTTGACCCGGCCCGTCGCCGGGCTGCCGAGCAGCGGATCGGGTGCGTGGCCGGGGCGCTGCCAGCGGGCGAGTACCGGGAGTTGCTGGCGGCGGCCGGGTTCGTGGGCGTCCGCATCACGTTGACCGCTGGCCATGGAGACGGTGTGCACTCGGCGATCGTCCAGGCCGTCAAGCCCGCGGTTGGTCCCGGGGTGGAGATCCGGCCGATGCGGGAAGACGACGCCGAGCAGGTGCTGGCCATCTACCAGGCCGGGCTGGACACCGGGCAGGCTAGCTTCGAGACCACGGTGCCGAGTTGGGAGGGCTTCACCGCGGTCAAGATGCCGCGCCTGCGTTACGTGGCCGCCGATACCGCGACCGGTCAGGTGCTGGGCTGGGTGGCCGCTTCACAGGTGTCGGCCAGGCCGGTCTACGCGGGTGTGGTGGAGCACAGCGTGTACGTTCACCCTGGCTGCCAGGCGCAGGGCGTCGGACGGGCGCTGCTGGAGGCGTTCATCGCGGCGAGCGAGGACGCCGGGGTGTGGACGATCCAGTCCGGCATCTTCGGTGAGAACACCGCGAGCCTGGCCCTGCATCAGGCGGTCGGCTTCCGCGTGTTGGGCACGCGTGAGCGCATCGGCTGCCATCACGGCGTCTGGCGGGACGTGCTGATGGTGGAGCGCCGTAGCTCAGCGGTCGGCGGTGGGAGCCGATCTGGGTAGGTGCCTCCACGACTCCGCGGGTACTGCGGCCTTCCCGCCCGCGTGGGCCGGGCCTTGCTCGGTCGCTTCGATCAGGGGAATGCTCACGACGTCACCTTCTTCGGGGTCCGCGTGGGACGTCTGCGCCACAGGGCAAGGGTGATCAACGGCACGCCCACCAGGCTTGGCAACGCCCCGTGGCTCCAGCCCGGCAGCCGTTCCCACAGCGGCAGGTGCGGGCCGTTGTCGAGGTAGAAGCCGGTCGGCAGGGCGATGTAGGAGGCTCCCAGGCCGGCGATGTGCAGCGCCGGCCGTCGGCGGCGCATCGTGTAGCCGGCCAGCGCGGCGGCCAGGGCCAGCGTTCCGACGGTACGTGGCGGCGCGGGTGCGGGCGTCGGTGGAGGGGCCGCGGGCGTTGTTCGACCGGGCGCGGGTGTACCTGCTCAAGGAGCGGATCCCGCTGCCGGGCATCACGGTGCTGGTGCGGCTGGCCGGGGAGGTCCGGCGGGCGGAGAACGAGCGGCTGCACGCGCTGTTGCCGGGCCGGTTGTCGGCCGAGATGCGGGCCGCGTTGGTGGGGCTGCCGGCGGCTCCGGACGGCAGGCGTCGTTCGGAGCTGGAGCGGCTGCGTACGCCGCCGAGGAAGGCCTCGGGCCGGGTGCTGGCCGGGGAATTGCGCCGGGTGGCCGAGATCGCCCGGCTCGGCGCTGGGGTGGTGGCGACCGCTCCGGTGCCGGCGGTCAGGCTCAGGACGCGTGGTCGGCCGTCGTGGACAAGGACGGCGTCTGAACCCTTACGGCATCCGCGGGGCCGGCCGGATTTTGAGTCGCCAGAAATGCCGGAAACGTGCTACCTCTCGGGGATGCCCGGCGACGATCATTTTTGTTCAGGGCCGTCTGAGGACCATGGCGACGCCGTCACCGCGGTCGCGGTCTCCGCAGACGGACGGATGGGGGCGACCGGCGCGCGCTCCGGTGAGATCCGGCTGTGGGATCTCCGCCATGGCCTGCTCACCGCGTATGTGGGAGGGCTCCAGGACGGACCTGTGGAGAACGCCGCCTTCATCGGCAACGCCAGGCGGCCCCAACTGCTGACCACGGACGGGTCGGCCTCGCTGTGGACGGTGGCGGCCGAGACCCTGGAATGGCGGCGGCTTCCTCGGGACGGCGGGCGGCTCCTCACATCCGCGGACCGGGAGGCGGTGCTCAGGCAGTGCGGAGACTTTCGCTGGCTGGGCGTCTTCGGCTTGAGCGATCGGCATGATCCGGCGGCGCTGGGACGCACCGGCTCCGGACTGATCGTCGTGAGCGGTGACAGAGGACTGATCGAGGCCTGGCGACGGCCTCCCAGGGAGAGGCCGTACGCCGATGCCGAGGTCGTGTGGGCCTTCGGCGGCAAAGATGACGCGGCGGATCAGCGGCTGACGCGCTGTTGCGACCTATGGCGGCTCGTGGTGTCCCCGCGGCGTGGCCGGGTGGTCGTTCTCGATGCGGAGACCGGGATAGTCGTGACCGCGTTCACTCCGCCCGCCCGGCCCACGGCGATCGCGGCGCATCCGGACCGGCCGCTGGTGGTGCTCGGCGGGCGGGACGGCTCGCTGTCGTGGTGGGATGCCCGCTCGGGCCACTGCCTCGGACGGGTTCAGGCGCATGACGGCCGCGTCCGGGCGTTGGCACTCGCCACCGCCACGGACCTGGTGATGTCGGTGTCCCAGGACGGAACGGCCGCGCTCTGGCGACTGCACGGCCGTGGGCCCGTCGGCCGCTTCGCACCCCCCACGCCCGCCGCCTCCCGGGAGCTGACTCAGGCGGCCGGTACGCCGGACGGGCGGTGCTGGCTGATCGGCGGGCGCGGCGGCCAGGTCCACGTTCTCCACTGGTCTGGCCATGCCGGGCTCGTGCCGCAACGCGTCGGCCGCCCCTCCTGGACGATGGACGGTGGTGACGTGGAAACCCTGCTCGACGACATCCGCCACCACTGGGACGATGGCACGGCGAGCACGACAGCGGCCCGTGAGTTGGCTACAGGCGACCTCGACGAGGCCTGGCACGAGACGGTGGCTGACGCACTGGCGGACCTGATTGTGAACGGTGCGGACCCCGCGGCCCGGGAGACGGCGGTAATCGCACTGGCGGGAATCGCCAAGGACAGGGTCACCACCGCCCTTTATCAGATGTTCGATCGTCACGACGGTCACGGTTCCGCAGGGCGGTTGCTGGGGTACTTCACCGGCGAGGACGCGCCCACGACGGAGCAACTCATCGCGAGCCTGCCCGGGATTGGGAATGGCAGCTTCCTCGGTGTGCTCACCTCGGCCACCTTGGGCGAACGAGGCACCACCGCGGTTCCGGCGGTGCACGCGGCGCTCCGCGCTTTCCCCTTCCCGACCCGGGACGACACCAACCACTGGTGGCGTGACGAGACGACCAAGTACTGGCTGCTGTACGCCCTCCGTCAGGCCGGTGCCGACGCGGCCCCCGCGACGCCGACCCTGCTGGCGGTACTGTACGACGACGAGATCTACCGGGACACCCGACACTATGCGAAGGTGGCCTTGCAGGCGATCGGCCTCCCGGAGACGGCCGACACGATCGCCGCCGAGGTCCGGCGGCGAGCCGACCTCCTCGTCCACGACGAGAACGGCGAGGATGACGAGTCGGAAGGCTTCAGCCTCCTGCTCGATGTGCTGCTGGGCATGCCGCCCGCGGCTCTGGCGGCCTCCCGTGAGGTCGGACCGGCGCTGGAGGCGGTGCGGCGCCGCTTTGGCGACGGCCCCAGCACTTACGAGGAAAACGGCGAGCTTGTGCAGGTCTACGAGCTACATCTTGCCGACTGCATCGACGAGACGATCGCCGAGCAGATCAAGGAATGAGCACCCCGCGTCAAGCACGATCTTATGAGGGTCGCCCGTACCACGGACGATGACCTCGGCAGTTATCAGATACGCCACCTACCGTGATCATGTGACGGCGGCCCGGAGGCAGATCCGCATCGAGGCATCGACGGTGCCCCGGCGCCGCGAAGCCACCGGTGCCATGCTGCCCGGCAAGAGGAAAACCGGCCGGCCGCGCGTCATCGGCCCCGCCGAACTGGCCACACTACGTCGCCTGGTCGACGACGGTGTCTCGGTCACCGAGGCTGCCCGCACCCTCAAAATCGGCCGCTCCACCGCCTACGCGGCACTCGCGGGACGCTGACCAGCAGCTATCCCACCCGCATCCCCGCTCCTGCTCTTCGGATCCCAAGGAAGATCGTTCTCATCGATAACGGCTGTCCGCAGGTTTCCTCAACCCCGAGGTCGTGCGGCAGCCAGTGTGCGTGGACGTCGATGATCGCCGCGCGGAGGTCTCCTGTGATCGCCATCTTCCGCTCCTGGCCTCTAGGGCAGCCGTCGCGTTCGCGCGGGTTGTCTCAGGTTGGCCTGCCCGGCCACTCGCGTGCGGCGCGCATGATCGCGCGTCGGATGGGTTCGTAGCCGGTACACCGGCAGATGTTGGAGCCGACCAGGGCGGCGACGCGCTCCGGGTCGTCACCGATGCCGGGATCGCGCTCCAGCGCCCCGGCGGCCACCATCAAGAAGCCCGGCGTGCAGAAGCCGCACTGCAGGGCATGCTCGGCGGAGAAGGCCCGTTGCAGGGGATGGGGCTCGCCGTCGGGACCGGCCAGCCCTTCCACGGTACGCACCGAGCCGCCGTCGCACTGCACGGCCAGCATGAGGCACGATCGCACGGCCCGGCCGTCGACCAGCACCGTGCACGCCCCGCAGACGCCGTGCTCGCAGCCCAGATGCGTGCCGGTGAGGCGGCAGTCCTCGCGCAGCACGTCGGCCAGCACCCGGCGGGGCTCCACGTCGAGTGGATACTGCTCGCCGTTCACCGTGAGGGTGATCTTCATCGGTGGTCTCCCTCGCTCGCGGCGGCCCGGGAGCGCTGGTCCTTCGCGGCCTCGCGCAGGGTCCTGCCGACCAGGACGGCGATGGCCTGTCGCCGGTACTCCACGTCCGCGTACGGCTCGGCCACGGGAGCAGCATCCTGCTCGGCGGCGATGCGGCCCGCCCGGGCGAACGGGTGGTCGCCGGGCACCCGGCGTCCTGCCGGGGGCGCGAGGTCGGCGCCGATCAACGCCCGCTCGGCGGCCCTGGCCCGCACCGGCCTGTCGGCGCAGTTGACGAGCCCGATCCTGGCCTCGGTGATCACCCCGTCGCGTGCGGTGAGTGTCGCCGCCACGGCCACCTGGGCGAAGCAGAAGTGCGTGCGCCGGTGCTCGATGAAGCCGACCCCGGTGTCGCCGGTGAGCAGCGGGAACCGTACGGCGGTGATGAGCTCGTCCGGCCTGCGGGCGGTCTGGAACGGCCCATGGAAGTAGCCGCGGGCCGGAATCTCGCGTGGGCCGCCGGTGCCGTGCAGTTCGAGGTCGGCGTCGAGCGCGAGGGCGATGGCGCACCATTCCGAGGCGGGGTGCGCCCAGGCGAGGCTGCCGACCATGGTTCCGCGGGAGCGGATGGGCGGGTGGGCGATGTTGGCGACAGCGCATGCGAACAGCGTGCCGAGCGGCCCCGGCACGGCCTGCTCCGACTCGAAGGCGTCGTGGCGGATCAGGGCGCCGACCCGCAAGGTGCTGTCGTCCCCGTCCATTTGCACGTCCATGTGGTCGAGCTCGGCGACGCGGTTGATGTCGACGACCAGTTCAGGGCGGATGCGTTGCAGGTGCATCTCCAGGATGAGGCTCTGCCCGCCGGCCAGGACCTGGGTCTTGCGCCCGTTGCCGGCGAGCGCGTCGACGGCCTCGCGCACGGTGCGCGGCGCGACGTAGTCGAAGGAGGCAGGCTTCACTGGATCTCCTCCAGTTTCGGGGCGCGGGCCGCTCGCCACACCACGTCCGGGGTGAGCGGCATCTGCAGCAGGTCGGGGTCGGCGACGCGCAGCGCGTCCGCCACGGCGTTGACGATCGCCGCCGGCGTGCCGATGCAGCCCGACTCACCCGCCCCTTTGGCGCCCAGCGGTGTGCTGGGGCTCGGCGTGCAGGTGCCCTTGATCTCGATGGGCGGGATCTCGGTGAACGTCGGCAGCAGGTAGTCCAGCAGGCCGTTGGCCAGCAGGGGAACGCCGTCCTGGTCGAACGGGATGCCCTCGTACAGTGCCTGGCCGATGCCCTGCACGACCGAGCCGAAGGCCTGCCCGTGCACCACCATGGGGTTGAGCACCCGGCCGCAGTCGTCCACGGCCACCACCCGCAGCACGCGTACGGTGCCCAGCTCCGGATCGACCTCGATCACGGCCGCGTGGGCGCCGAACGGGAACGCCATGCCCGCCTCGAACCGGTCGTCCACGCGCATCGGCCCGGTCGCCTTCACCAGTTCGGCCAGGTCCATGGCCGCCGAGCCGTCCCGGACGGGGTGCACGGTGCCGTGGGACCACGCCACCTCCTGCGCCGGCACCCCCCAAAGGACTGCGGCCCGCTCGCGCGCCTGCTCGATGAGCAGGGTGGCGGCGTGCTGCAGCGCCGCTCCGTCGACCTGCGCCGAACGGCTGGCGAAGGAGCCAAGCCCGTCGGGCTGGGCGTCGGTGTCGCCCTCGACCAGCCGCACCCGTGCAGCGTCCACGCCGAAGGTCTCGGCCACCAGCGCGGGGAAGACCGTCTCGTGGCTCTGGCCGCTGGGGGAGGCGCCGCATCGGGCGGTGAACGTGCCGTCCTCGCCCGCCTCGACGCTGACGAACTCGTGCAGCCCCCCGGGTTCGCCTCCGGAGCGCTCCACATAACAGGACAGGCCGATCCCCACCGGCAGGGCGTCCGGATCCGTCCGGCGGCGGTCCTGTTCGGCCCGCCACCCGTCGTAATCGAGGGTCTGCAGCGCCAGGTCGAGCGCGGCGGCATAGTTCCCGCTGTCGTAGCGCCGGCCGGTGGGCGTCTGGTACGGGAAGTCGTCGGGCGAGATGAAGTTGCGCCGCCGCAGCTCCGCAGGGTCGATCCCCAGCCACCGGGCCAGCACGTCCATCGACCGCTCCAGCGCGATCGCGGCCTCCGGCCGGCCCGCACCTCGATACGGGTAGGTCACCATGGTGTTGGTGAGCACCGAGCGCACGCCGGCATGAACCCGGGGCGTGGCGTACGGCCCGGTCGCCATCCAGGCCGTCTGCATGGGCAGGCCGACCCCGAGGTGGGGGTAGGCGCCCACGTCGGCGTCGATGGTCAACTCGTAGGCGAGCAGGCGCCCGTCGGCGTCCGCGGCGAGCCGGACCCGCTGATCCTGCCCCCGGCCCCGGCTGGCGACCAGCATGGACTCCAGCCGGTCCTCCACCCATCGAACGGGACGGTTGAGCCGCACCGCCAGGAAGGCGACTGCGACGAACTCGGGGAACGCCGCGCTCTTCGACCCGAACGCGCCCCCGGTGTCCGGCACCACCACCCGTATCCGCTCGGCCGGCCAGCCCAGCAACGCGGCCAGCTCCCGCCGCAACCGGTGCGGCATCTGGTGCCCCGACCACCCGGTCAGCCGGTCGTGTTCGGGCACGCACAGAATGGCCCGGCATTCCATCGGCGTGGGCATCAGCAGTTGCTGGCGATACCGTGCCTCCACCACGACCGCCGCCTCCCGCCACACCGACTCCTCGATCGGCTCCCCGGCCTCCCCTAGAAACGCGATGTTGCTCAGACCGTCGAACAGGCGAACGGAGTCAGCCGCCGCAGCCGACGGCGACACCACCGCCGGCAGGGGATCGATCCGGACGACGACCTCGGCCGCCCCGTCCTCGGCCCGGTAGCGGTCCTCGCCCACGACCACCGCCAGCGCCTCACCGGGGTACCGCACCCGATCCTTGGCCAGCACCGGCCACTCCCGGCCGGCCACGGCCTCTTCCGTGGACAGCCTGGCGAGCAGCGTGTGCGGAACCGGAGGCAGATCCTGCAACGTGGCGGCCGACCGCGGACACTCGGGCAGATCCGCGAGCTCCGCGGCAGACCAGGCCCCCACCACACCCGGCACCTCACAGGCGACGGAGCAGTCCACCTCGCGCAATATGCCGTGCGCGACATCGCTTCTCACGAAAGCGGCGTCCAAACAGCCCGGCACGTGCATATCGGCGACATAGCGGCCCGCGCCGGTGAGCAGTCGTTCGTCCTCACGCCTCGACCAATGCTCCACAACCGAGACCTCCGCTCCGCCCGTGTTCCACGGTTGGCCAGATTTTATTTCTCGACGTGAATAAGAATCGAATATCCGTATCCGACCCGCCGTGTCGGCGTGGATCATTGACTCACAAAGCAAGCTAGTCCCGATTCGACGGTACATGTCAGCTCGAAGGGTCCTCGATAGGCCGTGGGAAAACTTCGAACCGATTTTGCCTGACCTGTACCGATAAGGGACTTACGACGCAGGGGACCGCTCGCACGATCCGCGCCGCACCGTGCCGGACGCCGCCGACTGCTCCAGGTGCAGGCGCCGCGCCGCCGCCGTGAACCCGCCCTCCTCGGCAACCGCGACCACGACCTCCATCTGCCGCAACATTCGAGGAAGGAGGATCCCGAGGCGATGTCCTTCGTCGGAATTCACCGACCCGGAAAAGCACGCAACTCCTACGGGCAGGGCAGACCCCACCATCCACCTCCTTGGACGACCCGGTGATAAGGCGCGCGTTACTTTGACTTTCCCTCAGGGCGATTAGCGTACGAAGCGAACGGATCCACCAGACCAGCCATCTCTATGTTCGAAGGGGTGCGTCGACATGCCCACGACGGACGCCAATTCAGCAGGAACGACGTGGTTCATCACCGGCACCTCGCAAGGCTTCGGGCTGGAGCTGGTCAAGCAGCTCTTGGCCGGCGGGCGCCGCGTGGCGGCCACCGCCCGCGACACCGCCCGTCTGCGTGAGAACCTCGGCGAGGACGCCTCAAGCGACTTGTTCCTTCCCCTGCAGGTCGACCTCGCCGATGCGAGCAGCATCGACAGTGCCGTGCATCGAGCCGTCGAGCACTTCGGCTCCATCGACGTCCTCGTCAACAACGCCGGGTACGGCCTGCTCGGCTCCGTGGAGGAGACGAGCGACGCCGAGGCCCGCGCGATGTTCGACATCAACTTCTTCGGGCTCTGGAACGTGACACGTGCCGTACTCCCGCAGATGCGCGCCCAGCGCGGGGGGCGCATCATCAACATGTCCTCCATCTTCGGTCTGGTCTCCGGGGCCGGATGGGGTCTGTACAACGCGACCAAATTCGCCGTCGAAGGCCTCTCCGAAGCGCTGGCGCAGGAAGTCGAGCCGTTCGGCATCTCGGTCACTCTCATCGAGCCCGGATACTTCCGGACCAGCTTCCTCGGCGGCGGATCCCTCGCGCTGCCCGAGAACGCCATCGATGCCTACACCGCGGTTCGCGACATGACCGAGGAGCACAACAAGATGGAAGGAAATCAGCTCGGCGACCCCGTACGTGCGGCCGGAGCCATCATCGACGTAGCCTCACGCACTCCCGCCCCGCTGCGACTCCTGCTCGGATCGGACGCGCTGCGACTGGCGACCCAGAAGATCGAGAACCTGGCGGCCGGGATCGAGCAGAACAAAGAGATCACCCTGTCCACGGACCTCCGCTAATGGGAGCCACCGGGGCCACCGCGGGTCCTTCGCCGGCACGCGCGAGCGGGCACAGAATCCGGCGTTGACCATCTTGGAGACGAGGCGAAAGAGACGGCTCACTGACCAGCGAGGAAATGCCGGTCCAAGACGTCTCTACTCCCGCGACCCTTCTCGTACGCCGCCGCGAAGGCCTCCTCGCCCAGCGCAACCCGCCCCCGGCGGGTGAGCTCGCGAACCTGCTGATCGGTGCGGTCGTGCGTGCCGCGCAGCCGGGAGGCGGCGCCGAGCAGGACGGCCGACTCGTCATGGCGCCCGTGCGCCTCCGCGAGCGCGGCCGCGTTCACCGCCACCAGCGACAGGATCGGCAGGTCCCGGGTCCCCAGCGCCGCCGCGTACGCCTTCGCCAGCATCTCCTCCGCGCCGGCCAGGTCGCCCAGCTCCAGGCAGAGCGCGGCCCGTACGTTGCCGACCAGCGTCCGCACGTGGTCACTGGGGAACGTGGTGTCGCCGTGCAGCCCCCGTTCGGCGTCGTCGAGCAGTTGCCGCGCCCGGTCCAGGTCGCCGTGCCGCAGCCAGAAGCCGGCCTCCCGCGCGTCGACCAGGATCAGCATCTCGTCGGAGGCCGCGCGCCGGGCCCGCTCCCGGGTCGAGTCGATCATCGCGATCGCCACGTCGGTGTCGCCGCGCCGCAGGTGCAGGTCAATCCAGCGCAGGTCCCTGTACACCTCGTCGCGCAGGCTGAGCGAGCCGAACTCGCCGGCCAGCGTCCGGGCCTCGTGCAGGTCGGCCAGCGCGCCGTCGAGGTCGTCGTCGTACTGCCGCAGCTGGGCGCGCATCGGCAGCGCGCCGGCCTGGCCCCAGCGGTCGCCGGCCTGCCGGAAGCAGGCCAGGGCCGCCTCCACGTCGGTGCGCATCGTGTCGAGCTCGCCCGCGTTCTCGGCGAACCGGGCCCGGAACAGGCGGGCCAGCCCGGACAGCCAGACGTCGTCGCCCTCGGCCAGCTGCCCGATGATCGCGAGCCTGGTCCGCTCCTCCTGCAGGAGCGCGGTGATCACGCCGTACGGTCCCGGCAGCTCCGGGTACGCAAGCAGCCGGTCGGCCAGCTCGCGCATCTGCGCCTGGTCGTCGGCGACCTCCTCGGCGGTCATCCCCGGCCGGGTCTCGACCCGGTCGATCAGGTAGATCGCGTGGGCGCAGTCGCGGGCGGGCGTCGGCCCGCCGCCGGGCACCGCCAGGGCCTCGCCCAGCCAGTAGGCCGCGTCGGGTTGCCGGCCGAACATCTGCCAGTACCAGGTCAGGTTCAGGGCGAGAGCGACCGCGCCGGAGGCGTCGCCGGTGTCGCAGCGCCTGCGCAGGGCGGCCAGCGCGTTGTCGTACTCGGCGCTGATGACGCGCATGGCCGCCAGCTGGCCGGGGCCGCGCAGCTGCGGGTCGTGGCGGGCCATCAGGTCGGCGAAGTAGCGGGCGGCCAGGTCGCGGACGGCGTCGAGGTCGCCCGTCTCGGCCAGGCGGTCGGTGCCGTACGCGCGCAGCGTCTCCAGCATGCGGTAGCGGCCCGGGTCGGGCGCGAGCTGCAGCAGCGACCGGTCGACCAGGCCCGCGAGCAGCTCGGGGATCTCGGCGGCCGGCACCGCGGTGCCGGCGCAGAGCGCGGTGGCCGAGGCAGGCGTGATGCCGCCGGGCAGGATCGAGACGCGTTCGGCGACCGTACGCTCGTGCTCGCTCAGCAGCTGCCAGCTCCAGGCGATGACCGCGCGCAGCGTGCGGTGCCGGGGCAGCGCGGTGCGGCTGCCGGTGGTGAGGAGCCGGAACCGGTCGGACAGCCCGTCGGCCAGCTCGGGCAGCGACAGCGTCCGCAGCCGGGCCGCGGCCAGCTCCAGCGCCAGCGGCATCCCGTCGAGGCCGCGGACCACCCGCCGGACCTCGGGCAGCGTCGTCTCGTCCACCTCGAAGCCCGGGCGCACGGCCGCGGCCCGCTCGGTGAACAGGCGTACCGACGCCGCCCGCCGGGCCTGCTCGACGCCGTCGTCCGGCCCGGGCAGCGCGAGCGGGCCGAGCGGCACCAGCGCCTCGCCGTCGACCGCGAGAGGTTCGCGGCTGGTGGCGAGCACGCGCAGCCCGGCGCAGCGGGACAGCAGCGCCGCGACCAGGTGGGCCACGGCGTCGATCAGGTGCTCGCAGTTGTCGACCAGCAGCAGGCTCTCCCGGCCGCCGAGCCGGTCGGCGAGCACGTCCAGGTCGTCGCCCTCGACCCGCATCCTGGCCTCGAACACCGCGCCGCCGCGCAGCCCGATCCCGGCGAGCACGGCCGCGCCGACCTTGACCGGCTCGGTGACCGAGGCGAGGTCGATCATCCAGGCGCCGTCGCGGTACTCGTGGCGGTGGCGACGGGCGGCCTCCAGCGCGAGCCGGGTCTTCCCGGCGCCGCCGGGGCCGAGCACGGTGACCAGGCGCCCGGCGGCGAGCAGCGTGTCGATCCGGGCCAGGTCGTCGTCGCGCCCGATGAAGCTGGTCAGCGGCGCGGGCAGGTTGCCCGACCTGGTTCGCGAGGCTTCCGGGGCAGGCCGCTCGGCGCGCAGCAGGCGCAGGTGGCGCTCGTGCAGGGCGGTGCCCGGGTCGGCGCCGAGGGCGTCGGCCAGGCTCTCGCGGACCCGCTCGTACAGGGCCAGGGCCTCGGCCTGGCGCCCCTGGGCGGCGAGCGCGTCCATGAGCAGCGCGGCCGCCCGCTCGTGGACGGGGTGCTCGGCGAGCAGGGCGGTCAGGCGGGCGGCGGCCGCGTCGGCACGGCCCAGGGACAGCTCGGCGTCGGCGAGGTCGGCGACGGCCTCGACCGAGGCGTGGGCCAGCCGGGTCGCGACGGCGGGCGCCACCGCGGCGACGACCGCGGGCTCGGCGCCGGGACGGTCGCCCCACAGCGCCACGGCCTCGCCGAGCACGGCCGCCGCGGCATGCGGGTCGCCGGCGCGCAGGCGGTCACGGCCGGCCGCGGTGAGCTGTTCGAACCGCAGCGCGTCCACGTCGGCCGCGTCCACCTCCAGCCGGTAGCCGCCCGCGACCTGCGCGACGTCGTCGGCCGAGCCGAGGGTCCGGCGCAGTCGCGAGACGAGGGCCTGAAGGGCGTGGGCGGGGCCGGCCGGCGGGTCCTCGGCCCAGATCGCGTCGACCAGGACGCCCGGCTCGACCGCGCGCCCGCCGGCGAGCGCCAGCCGTACGAGCAGGCCCTGCAACCGCGCACCCTGAACGGGCACGGCGGCGTCACCGCGAGACGCCTGAAAGGCGCCGAGCAGCGTGACGCGAAGCCGCGCATCCCCGTCCATCGCTCGATCCTCGCGCACGCACCCTCGAGTCCCCAAATCCGTGTCAGCGCCGTGTGTGCCCCGTGTGAGCGGCCCGCGTCAGCCTTCACCTGCCTCGGAGAAGAGGCTTGTGAAGGGAGTTCTCGTGCATGATGTAGTGATCGTGGGCGCCGGCCCGGTCGGTCTTTTCCTCGCCTGCGAGCTTGGCCTGGCGGGCTGCTCTGTCCTGGTGCTGGAGCGGGAGCCGGAGCTGCGCTCCCCGTGGAAGGCGGACCCGCTGGGGATGCGGGGCCTGTCCGCCACGTCGGTCGAGGCGTTCTACCGCCGCGGGATGCTGGACCCGCTGCTGAAGGCGTCGGGCGTCGCCGACTATCCCGGCGCGGACGAGCCGGGACCCCCTCGCGGCGCGGGCCACTTCGCCGGCATGATGCTCGATCCGGCCAAGGTGGACGTCGCCGCCCTGCCCTTCCGGCTTCCCAGCCCGGCGACGGAGGGCGTGATGACGAGCCTCGAAGCGGTCGAGACGGTGCTGTCCGAGCGGGCATCCGCGCTCGGCGTGGAGATCAGGCGCGGCGTCGAGGTCTCGGCCGTCGCGCAGGACGACGAGATCGCGGTCGCGCGGGCCGGAGAGCACGAGTACGCGGCGCGCTGGGTCGTCGGCTGCGACGGCGGGCGCAGCGCGGTGCGCGGGCTCGCGGGCTTCGGCTTCGCCGGCACCGAGCCGCAGTTCACCGGCTACGTCGTGCTCGCCAGCATCGCCGATCCCGGGAAGCTGCGCCCCGGGTTCAATCTGACGCCGACGGGCATGTACCTGCGCACGCCCGCGGAAGGGTACGTCGGCATGCTGGAGTTCGACGGCGGCGCGTTCGATCGCTCGCGGCGGCCGACCCGCGAACACCTCCAGGCGGTTCTGCGCCGTGTGTCCGGCACCGACGTGACGCTGAACGACGTCCATCTCGCTTCGAGCTTCACCGATCGGGCGATGCAGACGACGACGTACCGGCAGGGACGCGTCCTGCTCGCGGGCGACGCCGCGCACATCCACTCTCCCCTCGGGGCGCAGGGCCTCAACCTCGGCCTCGGCGACGCCATGAACCTGGGCTGGAAGCTCGCGGCGACCGTGCACGGGCACGCGCCGGACGGGCTGATCGACACCTACACCCGCGAGCGCCATCCGATCGGCGCCCGGGTGCTCGGCTGGACGCGCGCCCAGACGGCGGTCATGAGGCCGGACCCGCATGCCCAGGCGATCCAAGGACTGATGCGCGACCTGCTCGGGACCCGCGACGGAACGACCTACGTGTTCGACAGGATCTCGGGATCGTCGCTCCGCCACGACCTCGGCGGCGAGCACCCGCTGGTCGGCCGCAGCGCCCCGGACTTCTGCCTTGAGGACGGCACCCGCCTCGGCGACCTGATGCAGGACGGACGAGGCGTCGCGCTCGATTTCAGCGACGGCCGACGCCTGCATGGTTCGGCGATGGGGTGGGAGAGCCGGATGCGGTATGCGGCCGGGCCGGCGAGAGACGACCTCGGACTGGGTGCCGTGCTCGTCCGGCCTGACGGCGTGGTCGCCTGGGCAGGCGATCGGGCCCCTGATCGTGAAGCGTTCGAGCGGGCCGCCGGCCATTGGTTCGGTAGTCCGGCGATCTGACTGGCGGCGGCGTAGATGAGCGGCAGGCGGGCGGAGACAGCAGGTCAGGACTCCAGGAAGTGCAGCACGGCCAGCACCCGGCGGCTGTAGCCCGTCGTGTGCGACAGCTGGAGCTTGTCGAACAGCGAGTTCACGTGCTTCTCCACCGCGCTCTGCGACACGTGGAGCGCCTGGGCGATCGAGGCGTTGGTCAACCCCTGCGCCATCCGTTCCAGCACCTCCCGCTCCCGCGCCGTCAGCCGGGCCAGGGGATCCACCTGCGTCGTACGGGCCAGCAGCTGACGCACCACCTCCGGGTCGAAGGCCGCCCCGCCCGCGCCCACCCGCTCCAGCGCGTCCAGGAAGTCGCCGACCTGCGCCACCCGGTCCTTGAGCAGGTAGCCGACGCCCTCGACATCCGCGCTCATCAGCTCGGTGGCGTACCGCTTCTCCACGTACTGCGACAGCACCAGCACCTTCACGGCGGGCCAGCGCCGCCTGATCTCCAGCGCCGCCCGCAGGCCCTCGTCGGTGTGGGTCGGCGGCATGCGGACGTCCACGACCACGATGTCCGGCCGGTGCTCGGCCACCGCGGTGACCAGCGCGTCGCCGTCGCTGACCGCGGCCGGCACCTCGTGGCCCTCCTCCAGCAGCAGCCGTACCAGGCCCTCGCGCAGCAGCGTGGAGTCCTCGGCCAGGATCACCCGCACGGCAGCACCGCCGTGATCGTGGTCGGCCCGCCGATCGGGCTGCTCACCTCGAAGCCGCCGTCCAGCGCGGCCACCCGTCTGGCCAGCCCCGACAGGCCGCCGCCCGCCGCCTGGGCACCGCCCGCTCCGTCGTCTCGCACCCGTACGAGCACCGCGGCGTCCTCCTCGTGCACCTCGACCGTGATGAGCGTGGCGCCGGCGTGCTTGGCGGCGTTGGTGACGGCCTCGCACACCACGAAGTACGCCGCCGTCTCCACCGCCATCGGCGGCCGACGCCGCAGGTCGCAGGCTACCCTGACCGGAACGCTCGACCGTTCGGCCACCCCCGCCAGCGCCTCGCCCAGCCCAAGGGTGTCCAGGCCGCTGGGGTAGACCCGCCAGGCCACCTCGCGCAGCTCGGCCAGCGCCTGCTGCGCCTCCTGGTGCGCCTGCTCCAGCAGCTCCGGCCGGCCCCGCCTGGCCCGTCCGACCAGCATCGACAGCGCCACCAGCCGCTGCTGCAGCCCGTCGTGCAGGTCGCGTTCGATCCGGCGGCGTTCGGAGTCCACGGCGGTCACGATGCCGGCGCGGCTCTCGGCCAGTTCGGCGATCCTGCGTTCGAGGGCCCGGGTCGGGTCGGGGGCGAGCATGCGCACCGCCAGCCGGCGTTCCAGCGCGTGCACGCCCACCACGCCCGACAGGGCGAGGAACAGCAGGACGATCCCGCCGACCAGGAGGTAGGCGACCAGCGGGAGCGAGGGCGCCATCCCGTCGAACCGCTCACCGCGCGCCCAGGCGGTGAGGAGGAGGACGTAGGTGCGGGCCCCGTACACGAGCAGCGTGATCACCAGCCCGCCCAGCACCCCGACCGGGACGCGGGCGGCCAGGTAGGGCACGGGCCTGCCGTCCTGGAGGGCGTCGGGGTCCAGGCGCAGGCGGCGCGCCTCGAGGCGGGCCAGCCGGCGGGCCGCTGCGGCGACGTTCGGATTGCCCAGCAACGGCAGCGTCAGCAGCAGGAAGACCAGCTCGGCCAGCGCGGTGACGGCGCCCAGCGTCACCGCGCCCAGCAGCCGCAGCCCCTCAGCGGCGACTCGCATGCCTGCCCTTGCGCCGCTCGGCCAGCCGCACCCCGACGAACACCACGAACGCCAGCACCACCAGCGCGAGCACCACCTTGGAGCCGATGCCGACGTACGCCTCCACCAGCGACCAGTTCTCGCCCAGCAGATAGCCGGCCATCACGAAGATGGTGTTCCAGATCAGGCTGCCGGTGGCCGTCAGGAGCGTGAACGGCACCAGCGGCATCCGCTCGACGCCCGCCGGCACGGAGATGAGGCTGCGGAAGATGGGGATCATCCGCCCGAAGAGCACCGTCTTGCGGCCGTGCCTGAGGAACCACGCCTCGGTCTTCTCGATGTCGGACGTCTTGACCAGCGGCAGCTTGGCGGCGATGGCGAGCGTGCGCTCGCGGCCCAGCAGCGCCCCCACCCAGTACAGCGCCAGCGCCCCGACCACGGAGCCGAGCGTCGTGCACACCAGCACGTCCAGCAGGTCCATCTCGCCTCTGGACGCGGTGAAGCCCGACAGCGGCAGGATCACCTCGCTGGGCAGGGGAGGGAAGAGGTTCTCCAGCGCGATCGCGAGCCCGGCCCCGGGCGCGCCGAGAGTCTCCATCAGTCCAACCAGCCAATCAGTCATGGGCTCAAGCCTAGGGATGATCGGATATGCCCGGAATGAGGCGGACTTCTGATCGCGGGGTGCGGTAAACCACACCCCTACGTACCGTACACTGTACGGTCGTGAGCTTCCCGACGGATCTGGCCCAGCACGCGGCAGTGTTCCAACCCGGCGACCCACCCAGGTCCGGTCATGTCACCTTCCTCGACCCGGACGGGCCGTCCGCGGTGACGGTGGCCGACGAGCACGACGGCACGATGCGCACGCGCGAGGTCGCGGCCACCCTCGTCCCGGTCGGGGAGGCGGTGGCGGGGCTGGCCAGGGCGCGCATGGACCCGCGGGCCCACCCGGCGACGCGCTTCTGGGGGGCGGCCGCGCTGGTGGCGCTCCAGCTGGTCACCCGTGGCCGCATCCTGCCGGGGGTGTCGGCGGGGGAGCACGACTCGTGGCGCGCGGGCCCGCTCGACGCCGCCGACATCCAGCGGGTACGCGAGCTGGCCGCCGCCATGCCCGCCGCGGCCCGCGCCATCCCCCTGCAGCCCGGTCAGCAGGCGGAGCCGTGGCTGCCGGAGGCGGAGCCGCTCGTACGCGCGTTCCTCGACGCCGTCGCCGACGCCATGCCGCGCTCGCCCGGCGCCGTACGGGCCACCGGCGCCACCGCCTTCGCCGCCGCCAAGCCCGTCAAGGTGCCGCACCTGCGCCCCTGGGCCGAGGAGGTCGCGGCCGGCCTCGACTCCGGCGTACGGCTGTCGCTGCGCCTGGAGGCCGACGACCTGGCCGCCGCCGACTTCCGCGCGATCGTCCAGCTGCACAGCCTGGCCGACCCCTCGCTCGTCGTCGACGCGGCCGACCTGTGGCAGGACCGCGAGGCGGGCTTCGGCCCGCGCGCCAGGATCGAGGCCACGCTGGCCGTGCGCCGGGCCGCCCGTACCTGGCCGCGCCTGGAACGGCTGCTCGACAGCGCCGTCCCCGACGAGCTCGCGCTCACCGACGGCGACGTCGAGCAACTGCTCGCCGGCGCCGCCGAACGCCTGGCCGCCGCCGGCGTCGAGGTGCACTGGCCCAAGGCCCTGGTACGCGGGCTGAGCGCGCGAGCCGTCATCGGCGAGCGCGACACCAAGCCGTCCGACCTGCCGTCGTTCCTCGGCGGGCAGCACCTGACCAGCTTCAACTGGCAGCTCGCACTCGGCGGCGAGCGCCTGAGCGCGGCCGAGATGGACCGGCTCGCCGAGGCCCACCGCCCGGTGGTGCGGCTGCGCGACCAGTGGGTCCTCATCGACCCCGACCTGGCCCGCAAGGCCCGCCAGCGCGACCTCAAGCCCCTGACCGGCATCGAGGCGCTGGGCGCGGCCCTGACCGGCGCGGTCCAGGTCGAGGGCGAGCAGGTCGCCGTGGAGCCCACCGCCTGGCTGCGAGAGCTGCGCGAACGCCTGGCCGAACCCGCCGACGCCGGCCCTCCCGAAGGGCTGGCGGCGACACTGCGCGACTACCAGCTGGCCGGGCTGCGCTGGCTGGCCCAGATGACCTCGCTCGGGCTGGGCGGCTGCCTGGCCGACGACATGGGCCTGGGCAAGACGATCACGCTGATCGCCCTGCACCTGCACCGCGCCGGCGACAGGGCCGGCGACAGGGCCGGCAACGGGGCCGGGCCCACGCTCGTGGTCTGCCCGGCCTCGCTGCTGGGCAACTGGGAGCGGGAGATCGCCAAGTTCGCGCCGGGCGTGCCGGTGCGCCGCTTCCACGGGGCGCAGCGCACGCTGCCCGATGAGGGGTTCCTGCTGACCACGTACGGCACCATGCGCCTGGACGCGGCCCGCCTGGCCGCGCACCCGTGGGGCCTGGTGGTGGCCGACGAGGCCCAGCACGTCAAGAACCCCGCCTCCGGCACCGCCAAGGCGCTGCGCGAGATCCCGGCCGCGGCGCGCGTCGCGCTGACCGGCACCCCCGTGGAGAACAACCTGTCGGAGCTGTGGGCCATCCTCGACTGGACCACGCCGGGGCTGCTGGGCCCGCTGAGCAGGTTCAGGGCGCGGTGGGCCAAACCGGTCGAGTCCGGCGACGGCGAGGCGGCCGAACGCCTGTCGCGGCTGGTGGGGCCGTTCCTGCTGCGGCGCCGTAAGAGCGATCCCGGCATCGCGCCGGAGCTGCCGCCCAAGACCGAGACCGACCGCCCGGTCGCGCTCACCACCGAGCAGGCCGGCCTGTACGAGGCCGTCGTCCGCGAGAGCATGGCCCAGATCGCCGACGCGAGCGGCATGGCCAGGCGCGGCCTGATCGTCAAGCTGCTGACGGGCCTCAAGCAGATCTGCAACCACCCCGCCCAGTACCTGCACGAGGCCGCGCCGCGCCTGGCCGGCCGCTCGGGCAAGCTGGAGCTGCTGGACGAGCTGGTCGACACCATCGTGGCCGAGGACGGCGCGGTGCTGGTGTTCACCCAGTACGTCACCATGGCCCGCCTGCTGGAACGGCACCTGACCGCCAGGGGCGTGGCCATCCAGCTGCTGCACGGCGGCACCCCGGTCGCCCGCCGCGAGGAGATGGTCGAGCGCTTCCAGGAGGGCCGGGTGCCGGTGTTCCTGCTGTCGCTCAAGGCCGCCGGCACCGGCCTCAACCTCACCCGCGCCGACCACGTCATCCACTACGACCGCTGGTGGAACCCCGCCGTCGAGGACCAGGCCACCGACCGTGCCTACCGCATCGGCCAGACCCGGCCCGTCCAGGTGCACCGGCTGATCGCCGAGGGCACGATCGAGGACCGCATCGCCGAGATGCTCGGCGCCAAACGCGCGCTGGCCGAGGCCGTGCTGTCCTCCGGGGAAGCCGCCCTGACCGAGCTGACCGACGCCGAACTCGCCGCCCTCGTGGAGCTCAGATGACCGCCGCCCGCGGCTTCGCCGCCTTCCCTCCGCAACGCGCCGGAGCCCGTTTCGCCACCTCCTGGTGGGGGCTGGCCTGGGTCAAGGCCATGGAGGACACCTCGCTGGACCAGGGGCTGCTGCGCAAGGGCCGCGCGTACGCCAAGACCGGCCAGGTCGGCCCCATCACCGTCAGCCCCGGCCGCATCGCCGCCGTGACCGAGAGCGAGTACGACACCGTCGTACGCGTCGAGCAGCTTACCGACGCCGCCTGGGAACGTTTCCTCGACCAGGTGGCCGCCAAGAGCGGGCACATCGCGGCCCTGCTCGACCGCGACATGCCGCACGACCTGGTGGAGGCCGCCGAGGACGCCGCCGTGCCGCTGCTGCCGGCCGTCGGGGACCTGGAGCCGGAGTGCTCCTGCCCGGACTGGGGGCATCCGTGCAAGCACGCGGCCGCCCTGTGCTACCAGGCGTCGTGGCTGCTGGACGCGGACCCGTTCGTGCTGCTGCTGATGCGCGGGCGCGGCGAGCAGGAGCTGCTGGAGGCGCTGCAGGGGCGCGAGGCCCCGAAGAAGCCGGCCGCGGCCGCGGGGGTGCCGGCGGTGGAGGCGTTCGCGGCGGACGTAACCGCGCTGCCCGAGCCCCCGCCGTTCGGGGCCGCCTTCGCGCCGCCCGTGCTGGACCCGGCACCGGGCGTGGACGTGGCCGCCCTGGGGGTGCTCATCGCCTCGGCCGCCGGGCGGGCGCGCGAGGTGCTGCTGCACGGGCGGCTACCGGAGCTGTCCGAATACCAGGACCGCGTCCGCCTGGCCGCCGAGCACGACCTGGACCTCGGGCTGGAGGCGCCCGTGCGGGCGTGGCGGTACGGCGGCGCGCACGGCCTGGAGGTGCTCGAGCACGCCTGGACGCCGCCCCGCCAGGACCTGGCCAGGTCGCAGGCCCTGCTGGAGGCCGGTTGGGAGGGCGAGCAGCCGCCGCCGCTGGAGGCCTGGCGCAACCGCTGGACCCTCGGCCCGCTGCAACTGCGCTACGGCCGCGACGGCCGCTGGTACCCCTTCACCCGGGTCGAGGGGGAGTGGTGGCCCGCCGGCCCGCCGGAGCGCGACCCGGCGGCGCTGGTCAGCGGGTGAGCCGTCAGGCGCGGCGGCGGTAGGCGGCCACGGCCAGCGGGGCGAAGACGGCCAGGAACAGCGCGCCGGAGGCCGGCGTCCACCACACCGACGCCCCCGCCGGCCCACCCAGCTCACGCAGAAGGCGAAGAACACCGTCAGCAGGCAGGCCGCCAGCACCTCCAGCGGCCCGGTCCGCGCGCGGAACCCCAGCGCGAAGCCGAACCCGAGCAGCACCACCACCGCCACCAGATACCGGATCAGATCGCCGATCACCTTGCCGTGGTCGACGACCGAGATGGCGTCGGCCAGCGCGTCGGCCTCCTCCAGGTACTGGGTGGTGAGCAGGACGGTGACGCCGTCGGCGACCAGGCGGCGGACGATGGCCCACACGTCTTCGCGCTTGGCCGGGTCCAGGCCGGTGGTGGGCTCGTCGAGGAAGATCACGTCGGGGCGGCCGACGAGGCTGGCGGCCAGGTCAAGGCGGCGCCGCATGCCGCCGGAGTACGTGCTCGCGCGCCGGTCGGCGGCCTCGGCCAGGCCGAAGTCCGCCAGCAGCCGGGCGGCCGTGGCCTTGGCGTCCACGATGCGCAGGTCCAGGAGGCGGCCGATGAGGACGAGGTTCTCGGTGCCGGTCAGGTCCTCGTCGACGGAGCGTACTGGCCGGTCAGGCCGATGAGGCGGCGCACGCGGGCGGCGTGGCGGACGACGTCCAGGCCGCTGACGGTGGCGTGGCCGGCGTCGGGGCGCAGCAGCGTGGCCAGGATGCGCACGGCGGTGGTCTTGCCGGCGCCGTTGGGCCCGAGCACTCCCAGCACCGTGCCGGGCGGGGCCGAAAGGGTGATGCCGTCCAGGGCTGTGGTCGCGCCGAAGCGTTTGACCAGCCCCTCGGCTTCGAAGGCGTTCATGTGAACCATCCTCGAAGGCGCCGCTGTCATCGCACGCACAGATCTCCGTCAGCCGGACAGGACCGCGGCCAGGTCGGCCGCCGGGCCCGGGGGCAGGGCGCCGTGCAGCAGCTCGACGCGGTGCACCAGCCGGGGCGCGGCCAGCGGCACCCCGCACGCGGCGCCGGACAGGGCGGAGGCGGGCAGCAGGGTCAGGCCGTGGTCGGCGGCTACCAGGTTGAGCACGGTGTGCACGTTGTCCCCGTGATAGTCCAGCCCCACCGGGAACCCGTCGCCCACCAGGTCGCGCAGCCGGGCCAACGGGCACAGCGGGGTCTGCAGCCAGCGCGCGTCCACCAGGTCGGCCAGCGCCAGCGCCGCCCGCCCGGCCAGGGGATGACCGGCGGGCAGGGCCACGACCAGCTCCTCCTCGCTCACCCCGACGGCCGTCATCGGCCCGGCGTCCAGCAGGCGCAGCGGGTCGGACGGGGCGGCCAGCCCGTCGGCCAGGCCCAGGTCGGCCCGCCCTTCGGCGACCATCGCGACGGCCTGGTCGCGCCCGCAGGTGTGCAGGCTCACCTCCAGGCGCGGGTTCCCGGCACGCGCCCGCGCCAGCCGGGCGGCCACGACGGGGTTGACGGCCAGCGGGGTGGCGGCCAGCCGCAGCCGGTGCCCGGGCCGGGCGGCGGCGCGCAGCACGTCGGCGCGGGCCGCGCGGTGGCGCAGCAGCAGCGGCCCGGCGTGCTCCAGCAGCCGCCGGCCAGCCTCGGTGGGCTCGACCGGGCGGCGCAGCAGCAGCGGCAGGCCGAGGTCGGCCTCCAGCGCGGCGATCTGCTGGGAGACGGCCGACTGGGTGTAGCCGAGCTCGGCGGCGGCCGCGGAGAACGAGCCGTGCCGGGCGACGGTCACGAACGTGGTCAGCAAATGAGGATCCATCAGTGTTGCTTATAGCAGGTCCAGAAATCATCGTTGGCGCTTAACCAGAGGAGGCGGTCAGGATGAGGGCATGAAAATCGCCGTTGTGGGGGATCGGTCCCCCAGTGTTCGTTCGCATGCCCGGATCCCGCTGGTCGTCGAGGCGCTGCGGGAGCGCGACGGCATCGCGCTCGACCCGTACTGGATCGCCACCACCGACGTGTCCGGCCTGGAGCGCTTCGACGGCATCTGGATCGTGCCCGGCAGCCCGTATCGGGACGAGGAAGGCGCGGTGGAGGCGGCGCGCGTCGCCCGCGAGCACCGGATCCCGCTCCTGGGCACGTGCGCCGGGTTCCAGCACATGCTGCTGGAGTACGCGCGGCACGTGTGCCGGCTGGACGTGGCGCACGCCGAGAACGAGCCGGACGCGCGGGACTTCCTGCTGACGCCGCTGGCGTGCTCGCTGGCCGGGCACGAGGGGCGGGTGCGGATCGCGCCCGGGACGCTGATGGAGCAGATCATGGGCGAGTCCGTCACGATGGAGTCCTACGTCTGCTCCTACGGGCTCAACGAGACCTACACCCGGACGCTGGCCGAGCACGGGCTGGTGTTCTCCGGGCACGCCGACGACGGGGCGGTGCGGGCCGCCGAGCTGCCCGGTCACCCGTTCTTCGTGGGCACGCTGTTCCAGCCGGAGCTGTCGGGGGACGGGCGGCGCGCGCACCCGGTGATCTCCGCCTTCGCCGCCGCGGTGGCCCGCCAGGCGGTTCACACCTGACCTTCACGGGTTCAGGTGCGGCGCCTGGGTTCCCGGGGCCAGCAGGCCGGACAGATTGCGCAGCGAGTGGCGCAGGAGGGCGACGCCGACGGGGCGGGCGAGCGGCCACAGGGCCCGGCCCAGCGGCCCGAACGGCAGCCGCAGCCGCTCGGCCCAGATCACGCGGCTGCCGCCGTCCTGGGGCCGGATCCGGATGGCGCCGTGGCCGCGTACGAACCGGCCGGTGTGGGTGACCAGCACGAGGAACGGGGGCTGCCAGGTCGTGATCGTCATGGTGTCCAGGAATCCGAACGGCCGCACTCCGGTGTAGGCCTCGACCGCGTGCTCGCCGACCTGGCGGGCGTCGGTCATGAACATCCACTCCCGGTGCCGCGGCCAGTCGGTGATCAGCGCGAACACCTGCTCCGGCGGCGCCGGGACGTTCACGGCGGCGCCCGCGTAGACGTACCTCACCATGGACCTCCGGTGGTCAGCTCAACGGCACGGGCGCGGTCGAGGGCGCGGCCGCGGGCGAAGGCCGCGGCGAAAGCCTCCTCGCCGAGGTCGTCGCGCAGGCGTGCCGCCACGCGGGCCACGTCGGGGTTGGCGGCGTCGGGCGCGCCGCGCAGCTGTTCGGCGGCGCCCAGCGCGGCGGCCCCCGGCAGCAGGTCCCCGCGCGCCGCGCACAGCTCGGCCACGGCCACCGCGACCCGCGCCAGGACCGGCATGTCGGCCGCCGCCACGACCAGCTCGCCCGCCCGCTCCACGTGGCGGGCCGCCGCCTGGTGGTCGTGCGTGGCCACCGCCAGGTGGGCCTGCCCGACCAGCAGCAGCGCCCGGAACTGCGGCGCGATCGCCCTCCCGTCCTCCATCGCGTGCCCGGCCGCGGCGTAGTAGCGCTCGGCGGCCCGCAGGTCTCCCTCCTGGCGGGCCAGATGGCCCAGCTCGACCTGCGCGAACGCGACATTGCGGGCGGGCGTCTCCCGGCCCTCCGGCGCGTCGATCAGGCCCCGCAGCACGGCCCTGGCCCGCTCCACATCCCCTTGGCGCACCAGGATGGAGGCCTGCCAGACCCGCTGGTGGGTGACGTCGGCCTCGGGGTTGAGCTCGAGCAGCAGCCGTACGGCCTCGTCCATCGCCTCCAGCCCCTGGCCGAAGTCCCCGAACACGGCGTGCGTCTCGGCCAGCGACGTCAGCGCCATCGACAACCCCCACCGCTCGCCGGCCTGCCGCAGCTCGGCGCAGCCGGCCAGCAGGTCGGCCCGCGAGCCGGCCATGTCGCCGCCGTTCTCCTTCAGCGCGGCCCTGGTCACGTGGAGCATGCCGCGCGTCCACGGGTCGGGGTGCGCCAGCCGCCGCTCGATCACGGCGAAGCCGAGCTCGGCGTCGTCGGTGAACAGCGCCAGCGCCGGCTGCAGCATCGCCAGCACCGGATGCCCGGCCTCCTCCTCTTCCTGCAGGCTCGCGGCCCGGCGCAGCTCGCGCGCCGCCGAGGCGACCATGGTGTGGCCGCCGTCAAGGCTGGCGTTGATGACGTAGACGGCGCCGGCGATCAGCCGCTCCCGCGCGGGCGTCTCACCGGGTACGTCCAGCGCCCGCCCGATCCAGCCGGCCGACTCGGCGCGGGTGCCGCGGATGGTCCAGAAGATGCCCATGGCGGCGGCCAGGCGGATCGCGGTGGCGGCGTCGGCGCTGCCGACGGCGTGGTGCAGCGCGGCCAGGATGTTGTCGTGGTCGGCCAGCAGGCGGGCGATCCAGGCGAGCTGGTCACGGCCGCGAAGCCGCGGCTCGGCGTGTTCGGCCAGGTCGCGGAAGTAGGCGGCGTGCCGGGCGCGGACGGCGGCGATGCGGCCGTCGGCGGCCAGGCGTTCGAGCCCGTACTCCCTGATGGTCTCGAGCATGCGGTAGCGGCCGTCGTCGGCGGGCTGGACGAGGGATTTGTCCACCAGCGCGGCGACGAGGTCGAGGCTGCCGCCGACGTGTTCGGCCGCGGCCAGGTCGAACCCGCCGGCGAAGACCGCCAGCCGCTCGGCCAGCCGGCGCTCGGGGCCGTTCAGCAGGTCCCAGCTCCAGGCGACGACCGCGCGCAGCGTCTGGTGGCGGGGCAGCGCCGTACGGCTGCCGCCGGTCAGGAGCAGGAAGCGGTCGTCGAGCCGGGCGGCCAGCTGCCGGGGCGTCAGGGTGCGCAGCCGGGCGGCGGCCAGCTCGATCGCCAGCGGCAGCCCGTCGAGGCGGCGGCAGATCTCGGCGGCCACGGCGGGTTCGATGGTCAGGCCGGGGTTGATGGCGGCGGCGCGTTCGGCCAGCAGCCGCACGGCCGGTTCGGGCGGCAGGGGCGGCACGGGGCTGAGGGTTTCGCCGAGGATGCCCAGGGGTTCGCGGCTGGTGGTCAGGACGCGCAGTGCGGGGCAGCGGCCCAGCAGGTCCTCGGCCAGGTGGGCGGCGGCCTCGACGAGGTGCTCGCAGTTGTCGAGCACCAGCAGCACCTGCCCGGCCGACAGGGCTTCGACCAGGGCGGCGGTGGTGTCGACCGGGCGGATGGGGTGGCCGATCACCGGGTGGTTGCCCAGAGCCGCCAGCACGGCCTGGGGCAGGTCGCCGGGGTCGGTGACGGGGGCCAGCTCGACCAGCCAGGCCGCGCCGCACTCGCCCAGGAGCTCGGCGGCGACGGTGGTGGCCAGCCGCGTCTTGCCCGCGCCGCCGGGGCCCACCAGGGTGACCAGCCGGCCGGTGCGCAGTTGCCGGCGGACGCGGGCCAGCTCGGCGTCGCGGCCGACGAAGCTGGTCAGCGGGGCGCGCAGGTTGGTCCGCGGCGGGCGGGGCGGCTCGGAGCGCAGCACGGCCAGGTGGATCTCGCGCAGCTCGGCGCCGGGGTCGGCGCCGAGCTGGTCGGCCAGGTGGCGGCGGCACTCCTCGTAGGCGGCCAGCGCCTCGGCCCGCCGGCCGTCGGCGTGCAGCGCTTGGACGCGCAGCGCGTGCAGGCGCTCGCGCAGGGGGTGGCGGGCGGCCAGCTCGCCGAGCTCGCTCGCCAGCGCCGCCAGCCCTCCTGGCGGTTCTCGCGGTTCCGGCCGGGTGAGCAGGGCCAGCTCGGCCTCCGCGCGGTCCTCGACGGCCGTCAGGCGGGCCTCCTCCAGGCGCGTGGCGTACCCCAGCGCGAACGGGGCCGCCGCCACCTCGCCCAGCGCGGCCCCCCGCCACAGGCGCAGGGCCTGCTTCAGCAGCTCGGCCCTGACCGCCGGGTCGCCATGCTGCCTGGCCCGGGCGGTGAGACGGTCGAACTCGCCCACGTCGGTGTCGGCCTCCAGCCGGTAGCCGCCCGGCACCGACACCAGCGCGCCGGCCTCCGGCAGCGCACGGCGCAGGCGGGAGACCAGCGACTGCAGGGCGTTGTCCGGGGCGGCGGGCGGCTCCTCGGGCCACAGGTCGGCGGCCAGCTCCTCGACGGTGACGGCGCGGCCGGCCGCCAGCGCCAGGCGCACCAGCAGCCGGCGCAGCCGGGCACCCCCGACCGCGGCGGACTCGACCTCCAGCGGCCCCAGGATCGCCACACGCACACGACCATGCTGCCACCTCCGCGGCGGCGTGCCCGCCCCTCAGGCGTGCCAGTCGCCGGGCCCGCCCGGCACCGGCGCCTGCGGGTCGTACGGGGTGCGGGTGAAGATGAACGTGTTGAGGTCGAGGTGGTCGGCGGCCACCCGCAGCCTCTCCCCGGCGTAGTAGCCGTCCAGCCCCAGCCACGTCCCGTCGGCCTGCGGCACGAACCGCGAGGCCCGCCCGCCGCCCCCGACCGGCTCCAGCGACAGCCCGCGCTCGGGCAGCAACCGCAGCGTGTACGGCTTGGGCCCCCAATGCCACAGCCCCGTCAGCGCCAGCAGCCCGGGATCGGCGGCGACCGGCTGCCATTCGTCCGGCAGGCGCGGCTCGTACTCCTCCAGGATGTCCAGCAGATCGGTCAGCAGCGAGCCGTTCATCCCCGAGGTGGTGTTGGCCATGAACAGCACCCCCACCCCGTCGGCGGGGTCGGCCCACACCGTGGCCAGGAACCCCGGCATCGACCCGGAGTGCCCCGCCAGCCGCCGCCCGCCGGGGCGCGACAGCTGCAGGCCCAGCCCGAACCCGACGGTCCAGGAGTCCCCGTCGTCCACCCCGACCGGCTCGCGCATCTCGGCCAGCGTGTCGCCGCACAGCACCCCCGCGGTGTCGCCGCCCAGGAACGCGGCCCATCGCGCCAGGTCGTGCGGCGTGGACCACAGCTGCCCGGCCGGCCCCATCGCCTCGGCGTCGTGCTCCGGCTCGGCGAGCACCACGTCGGCGTACGGATGGACGGCGTATCCGGTGGCGTGCGGGATGCGCGGCCGGGCGGTGGTGTCGTTCATGCCGAGCGGGTCGAGCACCTCCGACTGCAGCGCCTTGAGCCAGGTGGTGCCGCGCAGCCTGCCCACCAGCTCGCCCAGCAGGGCGAAGCCGACGTTGGAGTAGTGGAAGCGCCGCCCGGGCCGGTGCTTGAGCTCGTCGGGCCCGAGGCGCTCCAGCAGCTCGGCGACGGGGACGCCGGGGGTGCGCTCCCACCAGGCGGTGGGCGGCTCGGCGGTCAGGCCGGCGGTGTGCGACAGCAGCTGGGCGATGGTCAGGTGGCCCAGCGGGGTGCCCGGCAGGTGCGCCTCCAGCGGGTCGGACAGCCGCAGCGCTCCCTCGTCGCGCAGCCGCATGACCACGACGGCGACCATGCTCTTGGTGATCGACCCGATCCGGTACTGGGTGGCCTGGGTCGGCGGCGCGCCGTCCACCCGGCCGCGACCGCCGAACCACGCCGGCCTCCCGTCCCGCACGATCGCCGCCGCCAGCGACGGCACCCTGCATTCGGCCTGTTCGACGGCCAGTCTGCGCAGCAGAGCGCGCGCCGTCGCCTGTCCCACCTGGCTCATGAGCGACAAGATTAGCCGCTAGATGAGCACCAGCCGCGGGCCTATCAGCTCACCTTGGTGCGGCTGCGGGTGGGCCTGGTCGTGGTAGTAGTGCCCGGCGTACCAGACCACGACGTTGGTGCCGTCCAGGCTCTCGCCGTTGAGGAAGCGGTTGAGCGCGGCGCGGTCGCGCGGGCCGGGATTGCCGTCGTCGAGCTCGCGGGGGTGGTGGCGCAGGAACCACAGGTCGGACACGCCGTAGGCGTCGGCGGTGCCGTCGAACTCGCCGGGGTGGATCTGGTAGCCGCGGCCCGAGGACTTGTCGCGCACCTGCCAGTACAGGGCGGGGTGGAGGCGTTTGCGGGAGGTCTCGCGGATGATCGGCACGGGTTCGGGGATGATCGAGCCGGTGTCGTCGATCTGCTCGACCACGTCGTTGCCGGCGCCCTCGATGTCGAAGTCCAGCCGCCAGTAGGCGTGGTGGCGGTGCACCATGCACGTCATCGGGTTGGCGGTGGCGGCGAACCCGAAGCGGGGGCTGATGTCGCCGTTGTCGGCCAGGCGCCAGTCGCTGGCGTAGCGGTACCAGCCGGCGGCCAGCTCGCTGACGATCCGCAGCTGCTCGCCGTCGTAGTGGAAGGCCACGCCCTGGAAGTTGCCGGCGTCGGTCGAGGGGCGTTCCAGGATGGTACGGGGCGGGCTGTCGCACAACCGCCACCCCCAGCCGACCGGGTCCGTGCCGGTCGCGTTGAAGCGGGTCTCGAAGCTGGCGTCGTCGCGGAAGGTCGTGCCCTCCTCGTACTCGACGTTCAGGACGGGCACGTGGGCCTGCCGGAGCACGAGCCGGCCGCGGTAGCGCACGTCGCGCAGCTCGACGCCGCCGCCCACGCCGGGGTTCTGCGGGGCCGAGGCGCGCGGGCGCACCACCAGCAGGTTCCACAGCTCGGTGGAGCCGCGGTGCACGCGCACCCGTACCTGGTCGGGGCCGCCGTGGTCGGTCAGCGCGTCGACGCCCTCGGGCACGCTGTGCTCGCAGTCGTGGTGCATGCGCACGTTGATCCCTGACGGGGTCCAGTCGACGGCGCGGTTGACCAGGTCGACGGCGACGACGCGGTGGCGCAGCCCGGTGGGCTCGCCGGGGGTGTAGACGCCGAGGGTGGGGCGGCGCACGGTGGTGCCGTCGGGGTTCTCCAGGTCGGCCAGCGGCGGCATGGGCCGGTAGACGACCACGTCCTCGCCGGCCGGGAAGCCCGGGTCGGCGCGCAGGATCTCGGCGGCGGCCGCCAGCTCCTCGCGGCTGGGCTGCGGCCGGTAGGCGCTGGGGCGCAGCTCGGCGCGTTCGGGCCGGTCGAGGGTGCCGCGCAGCTCGACGGCGCGGTTGCCGACCGGGTCGAACACGGTGGCATGGAACGGGGCGTTCTCTCCGGGGTCGTGGCCGAGGCCGGGCGCGAAGGCCACGGTGAGCCGGTCGGGGTCGGCGACCTCGAGCGCGGCCAGCGCGTCCGGGTGCTCGGCGACCGCCTGGCGCAGCTGCTGCGCTGTCAGGCCCGCGCGGGGAACCGCTTCGATCGTGACGCGTACATCGTCGCTCATGGGCTGTCTCCTCGGCACGGCTGGTCGGCAAGGGCCGCTGGTGCGTTATCGGGCCGAGACGCCGCGACGTTAGCCCGCCGCGGCGATCCTGAGGCTCATGCGGCCCTACCGCTTAAAGAGGATATCGACGCGTATTTCGCTTGTCCGGCCAGGTGAAGGCGGGCGAGAATACAAATAGCCTGATCTGTGAATATCTCCGGAAAGGGCCGAAGATTCCCCGGCTGAATTGTGCTTGACATCGCCAGTCAGAAGAATGACCATGCTGTTCTGTGACCCCTCCAAAGAATGGCATGACCGGGCCGCCTGCCGTCGAAGGTCGCAGCAAACGGATCTGGCGGCACGACGACGGCACCTGCACGGTCGAACTGATCCCCAGCCTGCGCAGCCACACCTTCGACCGCGACGAGCTCGTGCCGGCGACCGCGCGCCTGCGCCTCGACTTCTACGAGCGTGCGGCCCGCGCGCTGCACGCCGCCGGCATTCGCACGGTGTTCAGGGAGCGGCTCGGCGAGACCACCTATCTCGCCGACTACGTGCCGGCTCCGCCCTTCGAGGTCATCGTCAAAAACCGGTCCGTCGGATCGACCGTCCGCAAGTATCCCGGCCTCTTCCCCGAAGGCCATGTCTTCCATCCCCCGGTGGTGAAGTTCGACTTCCGGATCGATCCCGAGGATCAGCCCATCGGCGAAGACTATCTGTGGGCCTACGGAGTGGATGTCGAGGAGTTCCGCCGCATTGCCCGAGAATGCAATGACTGCCTCCGCAAGTGGCTGGAGCCGCTTGAACTCTGGGATTTCTGCCTGATCATCGGCCCGGGGTCCGAAGGCGATCTCATCATCAACTCCGAAATATCGCCCGACTGCATGCGGTTGCGCGACGGCCAGGGCAACTCTCTGGACAAGGACCTGTTCCGGCAGGGGGCCGGCCACGAGCACATCGTCTCCGTCTGGTCCGAGCTGGTCGGCAGGCTCCCGGCATGACCGAGGCGCACCGCCCGGTCGCCATCGTGACCGGGGCGAACCGGGGCACCGGTCTGGCCATCGCCACGGAGCTCCACGCGAGCGGCTGGGACGTATGGGGGCTCAACCGCACCTCGGCGGGACAGTCCTGGCTCCCCGAAGCCCGGTGCGACCTGCAGTCGGCCGACGCGGTGACAGCCGCCGTCGAGACGGTCGCGCGCCGGCGGGGGCGCATCGACGCGCTCGTCGTCAACGCGGTGGCGCGGTCACTGGGCAGGATCGGCGCGCTCAGCCTGCCCGACTGGCGGGCCGCGTTCGACGTCAACATCGTCTCCGTGCTGCCGCTGCTCCAGGCGGCCCTGCCGTACCTGCGCCCGCGCAGGGGCAGCATCGTCCTGATGGGCAGCCACGCCGGGAGCCGCTACTTCGAGGGCGGCGGCGCCTACTGCGCGAGCAAGGCGGCCCTGAAGGCGCTGGCCGAGGTGCTCCTGCTGGAAGAGCGACCGAACGGGGTCCGCACCACGCTGATCAATCCCGGCGCGATCGCCAACGAGATCGGTGACGACTCACCGTTCAAGCTGTCGACGTCCTCTGTCGCCCAAGCCGTGCGGTGGGTCGTCGAAGCACCCGCCGACACCGCGATCGGCGAGATCGAACTGCGCCCGGCGCACCTGCCCGCCATGGCCGTGACCGGCCTGAACCGGCTCCAGGCGGTCTGAAGCCGCCCGGCGTCGAGCCGCGCCGCAATCTCTCCATCTCTCCGAGGGGGACCTCCCATGACATCGATTCTCGAGCGCCAACCCCTGCCGTCACGCGCCGGGCACGCGTCGCGTGCCTGCGACCTGCCCGTGCTGCGCAGCGCCCAGGCCGACTGGCCGATGCCGCCCGCCCGCACGATCCTGATCGCGCACCTGCTCGACACCGCGGTGCCCTACGTGCGGTCGCTGAGCCGATCCACCGAGCTCGTCCAGATCGTGCCGGTGCCCTACAGCGCCCAGCCGGAGGCGCTGTCGCTGCTGGGAGACCTTCCGGTGAGCATGCCGGCCGCGATCGAGGAGGTCGGGCCCATGGCGGTCGCCGCCGCCCAGCGGGCCGCGCGGCAGGGCGGGTCGCCCGTGATGATCCAGGAGGTCGGCGGATACTGCGCCGGGGCGGTGCGGGACCTGGCCGGGGTGCCGGGCTTTCGCGGCATCGTGGAGGACACCAAGCAAGGGCAGTGGCAGTACGAGCGCGCCGCGCCGCTTCCCCTACCGGTGTTCACCATCGCCGACAGCCCGCTGAAGGCCCTCGAGGACGTCCAGGTCGGGCGGTCGGTGGCCTACAGCGTCGAACGCCTCCTGCGGCTGCGCTTCTACCGGCTCCTCAGCGAACGCCGCGTCCTCGTGCTCGGCTACGGCGGGATAGGCACGGCCCTTGCCGAGCACCTGCGACGCACCGGAGTCCAGGTCGCCGTCTACGATCCCGACGACATCCGGATGTCCGCCGCCCTGGTGCACGGATTCCGCGTGGGCCCGCGCCAGGACCTGCTCTCCTGGGCCGAGGTGATCATCGGCGTCTCCGGCCACCGCGCCCTCACCACGGCCGACCTGCCGCACCTGCGTGACGGCGTCGTGCTGGCCAGCGGGAGCTCCAAGCAGGTCGAGTTCGACGTCAAGGGCCTGCGCCGCGCGGCGTCGACGTCGGCCGAGGTCGACGAGGTGCTCGAACTGCGGGTGGCCGACCGCACGGTCTATCTGCTCAACGACGGCAAGCCCGTGAACTTCATGGAGCACAGCATCCTCGGGTCGGTCCTTGACCTGGTCTACACCGAGCTGTATCTGTGCACGCGTGAGCTGGCCAGGCAGACCTGGGCGCCGGGGCTGCACCGCCTCGACCCGCGGCTGCAGCAGGAGCTGGCGCAGCGCTGGCGTGAGGAGTACGGACAGCGGTGAATGCGATTCTCGAGAAGGTGCGGGCCCGCGTTGTGGTCGACTTCGCGACCGCCGATTCGGCCCACGACATCGGCCACGTCGACCGGGTCGCCGCCCTGGCGGGGGAGATCGCGGTCCGGACGGGCGCCGACCCGTGCATCGCGCAGGTGGCCGCGTACGTTCATGACTACCACCGGGTGGAGGAGGCAAGGCAGAGCCGGCGGCCCATCCGGCCCGAGGACGCCTGCGCGGCCGTGCTGGACGTGCTGGAGGGGTGCGGAGTGCCGCAGGACTGGCATCCGCCGATCCTGCGCGCGGTCGAGCTGACGGGCCGCTACCGCTTCGCCGACGAGGAGCTCGACGACGGGTGCGCGATCGCCGCGGCGGTGCACGACGCCGACAACCTCGACGCGATGGGGGCCATCGGCATCGGCCGGGCCTTCGCCTACGGCGGGCTGCTCGGCGAGCCGCTGTGGGACCCCGGGGCCGCTCTCAAGGAGGTCTACCAGGAGGGCGAGACCTCGTCGGTGCTGGCCCACCTCTACGAGAAGCTGATCCGGCTGGAGCAGGACATGCTCACCGAGCCCGCGCGCCGGATGGCGGCCGACCGGGCGCTGCTGCTGCACCGGTTCGCCGCCGGGTTCCGATCCGAGTGGGACAGGGGGCAGGCCGCCGGCTCGCGGGTCCGGTGGGATTCGCGCACCCGCTTCCTGTCGGTGGAGGAGCCCCGCGGTGAGGCCGAGGAGCCGGTCGTCCGGGTCGGCTTCCGCGGGCCGGTCTCGCTGACCTTCGACGGGCAGGGGCGGCCGACGGCGGTCCACCTGCTGGAGGTGCCGGACCTGCTGGCCACCGACGGGCGGATCGTCCTGTCCCAGGACCGGCCGCACCACCGCATCGAGGGGATCGGGGACATCGAGCTGCAACTGCGCAAGAACCAACCGGTGGCGCTCCATCTGCACCTGCGGGGCGAGTGATGGGCTATTTCAGCCTGCTCCGGGCCCCGTACGTGACCCGGCTGCTGCTGGGAACCCTGGTCGGGAGGCTGCCCAGCGCGATGGCGGCGCTGGCGATCCCGCTGGTCCTGCGGCAGGCGGGCGCGAGCTACGACTTCGTCGGCCTGGCCGCCGGAGCGTTCGCCATCGCCGCCGCCGGCGGCGGTCCGGTGCTCGGCCGGCTGGTGGATCGGGTCGGCCAGGTCCGGGTCCTGGTGCCGGCCGCCGTCGCGGCCGGCGCGGGCCTGATCGCGATCGCGGTGGCTCCCTCCGATCCTGTGGCCGTGGTCGCGGGCGCCCTCCTGGCGGGGGCGGCGACCCCGCCGCTGGAGCCCTGCCTCCGGGTGCTGTGGCCTGATCTTGTTCCGCCCGCCCGGCTGGAGTCGGCCTACGCCATGGACTCGGCCTCCCAGGAGCTGGTCTTCGTCGGCGGTCCTCTGGTCGTGGCCGGTTGCGTGGCGGCCGGGTCCGCGGCGGGCGCTCTGTGGGTGGGGGCGCTGCTGGGTCTGCTGGGCGTGTTCGTGGTCGCCACCGCGTCGCCGACCCGCGGCTGGAAGGCGCCGGTCCGCTCGCCGGACTGGCTCGGTCCGCTGCGCAGCCGCGGTCTGACCGTGCTGCTGGTGAGCCTGACCGGGGTCGGCGCCGCCATCGGTGGCCTCAACGTCCTGGTGGTCTTCTACACCGAGCACCGCTACGTGGTGGGCGGGGCGGCCACTCTGCTGGCGTTGAACGCCTTCGGCGCCCTGGTCGGGGGTCTGGGCTACGGCGCCGTGCGCTGGTCGTCCTCGCCGCCGCGGCGGACGCTGCTGCTGACCGTCGGGCTGGCCGCCGCGTACGCGTTGCTGTGCCTGGTGCCGTCCCCGCCGTACATGGCCGGGCTCATGATCCTCACCGGGCTCTTCCTCGCGCCCGTGCTGACGGCCGCGTTCGTCCTGGTCGGGAAGCTCGCACCGGCCGGTACGGTCACCGAGGCCTTCGCCTGGCTGGTCACGCTGATGACGACGGGAATCGCCCTGGGATCGACCGCGGCGGGCCTCGTCCTGGAACACGCCACGGAGTCCTGGGCCGCGTCCGTCGGGGTGCTGGGCGTGGCCGTGGGCGTCGTCGTCCTGGCGGCCGGGCAGCGGTGCCTCGCGGTCGGGAGCGCCGACACCGCCGACGACCCCGCGGGCGCCGCCGTATGACACGGATCCAGCTGGTCTGCACGGATCTGGACGGGGTGCTGCTCACCAGCGCCGGCGGCCTCAGCCACGACACCAGGAAGGCGCTGGCCGACGCCCGCGCCGCCGGCCTCCAGGTCATGGTCGCCACCGGGCGGCCCACCCGGGACGCTCTGGACTGGGCCCTGGAGGCCGGCCTCCAGGGCCTGCTCGCCTGCAGCAACGGCGCGGTGATCTGGGACACCCGCACCGAGCGGGTGCTGTTCGACCACTGCTTCACCGCCGACCGGCTCAGGCAGGTCTTCGCCTGGGCCGAACGGTCGGTGCGAGGCGGTGTCCTGGGCCTCGACACCGAGCACGAGCTGGTGCTGCAACCCGGCTTCGCCGACCTGGTGCCCGACTGCTGGCCCCACACCGTCTCGGCAGACCTGATCGGCCGCGCCACTCGCGGCAACCGCGCGGTCAAGGTGCTCCTGGCCCACCCCGAGCTGTCGGCGCCCCAACTCGCCGACGCGTTCGCCGGCGAGGCGGTCACCGGCCTGCGGGCCACCTTCTCGACCGCGCACTTCCTGGAGATCTCGCCGGAGCACGCCAACAAGGGCGAGGCCCTGCGCTGGGCGGCCGCGCACCGGCGCATCCCCCTCACCGCCACGGCCGCCGTCGGGGACATGCCCAACGACCTTCCCATGCTCCGCGAGGCCGGCCTGCCCGCGGCCGTCGCCAACGCGCACCCCGAGGTCAAGGCGGCCGCCCGTATCCTGCTGCCCAGCAACGACGACGACGGCGTGGCCTCGCTGATCCACGCCATCCTGCGCTGACCGCTTCTGGAGACGCCGATGCCGCAGCTGGAATGGGTGCTCGGGAGTTGCCGGCTGCTGGCCGAGACCGCCGAGGAGTTCGCCGGTACTCGTCCGTTCGCCGGCCTGACGATCGGCGCGGCCATCCATCTGGAACCCAAGACCGCCACCCTCCTCCTCGCGCTGCGACGGGGCGGGGCGGCGATCGTGGCCACCGGCAACCTGATGACCACCCAGCAGGAGACGGTGGCCGTGCTGCGGGATCGGGGGGTGAACGTGATCGGCGAGCGCACCGGCGATCCGGAGGTTCACGCGGCCCACCTGCGCGACGTGCTCGCCTGCCGGCCGGATCTCATCCTCGACAACGGCGGGGAGCTGTTCGCCCGGTTCCTGGAGGCGCCGTACGAGTCGCTGGTGGGCGGGACCGAGGAGACCACCTCAGGGCGGGCGAGGCTGCTGCCGCTGCGCGAGCGGATCGCGCGGCCGCTCCTGGTCATCAACGACAGCCCGATCAAGCAGTTCGCCGAGAACGAGCACGCGGTGGGCCAGAGCGTGCTCGAGTCGTTCATGCGCATCACCAACCGGGCCACGAACGGGCTCCGGGTCACCGTCATCGGCTACGGAGCCTGCGGACGCGGGGTCGCCGGCAACTTCGGCCGGGCGCGCGCCCGCGTTTCCGTGCTCGACACGGATCCGGTGCGGCGGCTCAACGCGCTGCTCGACGGTTTCGCGGTACCGGAGCGGGAGCAGGCGATCTCGTCCTCCGACCTCATCGTGACCGTCACCGGGGCCGCGCGCGTCCTCACCGGGGCCGATCTCCGCCTGCTGGCCGACGGCACGATCCTGGCGAACGCCGGTCACGTCCCCTGGGAGATCGACCTGGCCGACCTCCTGGGGCAGCCCGACGTGGTCGGCACCGTCGAGCCGACCGAAGGCGTCACGAGCCTGATCCTCGGCGACGGCAGACGCGTTCACGTGCTCGCCGGCGGGCACATGGTGAACCTGTCCGGGCCGCGCCCGCTGGGCAACTCGGTGGAGTCGATGGATCTCGGGTTCACCCTCCAGGCCCGCTGCCTGGAGGCCATCGCGCGCGGGCTCGTGCCGGCCGGGCAGTGCGTGGTCCCTGTGCCCCCTGAGATCGACGCCAAGGTGGCGCACGCCTACGTAGCCCTCGCCAACCGGGCGAGATGACGCGTTTCAGCGGTGCGCAGGTTCGGCGCTTCGTGCTCGACCAGGCCACGCCGAGTTCGCTCCAGAGCCGGGAGGCCCGTACGGCGCCGTCGGAGTAGCCGATCACGTCGGCGGCGAAGAGCTCTTCCAGCGCGGTCATGTCGCCGGAGCGGGCGGCGGCGACGAAGGCGGTGAGGAGGCGGCGTTGTTCGGCTTGGGTGACGGGGGTGGGGCGGGCGACGAGGACGCGTTTGCGGGCTCGGCTGACGAGTTGGCGTATGGCGGGTTCGTTGAGTTCGAGGATGTCGGCGATCTGCCGGTAGGGGTAGTCGAACGCCTCTCGTAGCACGTAGGCGGCGCGTTCGGTGGGGGAGAGCCGTTCCAGGAGGAGCAGGACGGCGAACTCCAGGGCTTCGGCGCGTTCGGCGCCGAGGTAGGGGTCGCCGGTGGTGTCGACGGGTTCGGGCAGCCAGGAGCCGAGGTAGGTCTCGCGGCGGACGCGGGCGGACTGGGTGGCGTTGATCGCCAGCCGGGTGGTCGTGGTGGCCAGGAACGCGGCGGGGTCGTCGACCGTGGCGCGGTCGTAGGCCTGCCAGCGCAGCCAGACGTCCTGGACCAGGTCTTCGGCTTCGGTGACGCTGGCCAGCATCCGGTACGCGATCCCGAACAGGCGTGGTCGCACACCGGCGAACACCGCCGCCGCCTGCTCCAGATCGGCCACCGCCATCGCCCCCCGCTCCGGCGTCCCCCTCGCCGGAAGTGCGATTCCTCGACAGCTACCCCCCGGACAGCGGGGCCAGGCCGGTGGCCAGGTACAGGCCAGGAAGATTCTTCCTGTCACAAATCGCGGCACTATCCGGTCTTGCTCCCGTAACGGCTTTCCATAGACGCTGTCAAAGGAGCACCATGCACTCGCCAGAGCACCGGATCGCCACGTCCGTCCTGGTCATCGGCACGGGAGGAGCCGGGCTGCGGGCTGCCATCGAGCTCGCCGAACGCGGGGTCGGCGTCCTCGCGGTGGGCAAACGGCCGAAGGCCGACGCGCACACCTCCCTCGCGGCAGGCGGCATCAACGCGGCGCTGGCCACGATGGACCCCGAGGACAGCTGGCAGCAGCACGCGGCCGACACCCTCAAGGAGAGCTATCTCCTCGCCCATCCGCAGACGGTGCAGATCGTCACCGAGGGGGCGGCGCGGGGCATCGAGGACCTCGAACGCTGGGGCATGCCGTTCGCCCGCGAACAGGACGGGCGCATCTCGCAGCGCTTCTTCGGCGCCCACACCTACCGGCGCACCGCCTACGCCGGCGACTACACCGGGCTGGAGATCCAGCGCACCCTGATCAACCGCGCGGCGCAGCTCGATGTCCCGATCCTCGACACCGTGTACATCACGCGCCTTCTCGTCCGCGACAACGCGGTCTTCGGCGCGTACGGGTTCGATCTGACCGATGGCAGCCGTTACGTCATCCATGCCGACGCGGTGATCCTGGCCGCCGGCGGCCACACCCGGATCTGGCGGCGTACCTCCTCGCGCAGGGACGAGAACACCGGCGACTCCTTCCGCCTCGCCGTCCTGGCCGGCTGCCGGATCCGCGACGCCGAGCTGGTGCAGTTTCACCCCTCCGGTCTCATCGCGCCCGAGAACGCGGCCGGCACCCTCGTCTCCGAAGCCGCCCGGGGCGAGGGCGGAATCCTGCGCAACCAGCTCGGCGAGCGGTTCATGTCCAGGTACGACCCGGAGCGGATGGAGCTGTCCACGCGCGACCGTATCGCCCTGGCCGCGTACACGGAGATCAAAGAAGGCCGCGGGACCCCGAACGGCGGCGTCTGGCTGGATGTGTCGCAGCTGCCGCGCAAGACGATCATGACGCGGTTGCCGCGCGTCTATCAGACGCTCCTGGAACTGCAGATGCTCGACATCACCAAGGACCCGATCGAGATCGCGCCGACCGCGCACTACTCGATGGGGGGCGTCTGGGTGCGGCCCGAGGACCACGGCACCGGGGTCGACGGCCTGTACGCGATCGGGGAGGCGGCCAGCGGCCTGCACGGCGCCAACCGCCTGGGCGGCAACTCGCTCATCGAGCTCCTCGTCTTCGGCCGCATCGTCGGTCAGGCGGCGGCCGAGTACTCCGCGGGCCTCGACGCCCAGCGCCGCTCGGCCGACGCGCTCGACGCGGCACAGGCGGAGGTGGACGACCTCCTGGCCGCGGACGGCCCCGAGAACGTACGCGCGCTGCAGCGGGCCCTGCGCGACATCATGACGGAGCACGCCGGCGTGGTGCGCGACGAGGGCGGCCTGCGCAAGGGCCTGGCCGAACTGGCCGCGGCGGAGGCGCGCATCGCCGACGTCGGCGTGCATCCGGACCTGGCCGGCTTCCAGGACCTGGCCCACGCCTTCGACCTGAAGTCCGCGGCGCTGGCCGCCCGCGCGACGATCGAGACCGCCCTTGAGCGTCGCGAGACCCGCGGCTGCCACAACCGCTCCGACTACCCCGAACTCGACCCCGCGCTGCAGGTCAACCTGGTGTGGTCCGGCCCCGGATCGGTGGCCAGGGAGGCCATCCCGCCCATTCCCGCCGAGATCGCGGCGCTCATGCGCGAGGTCTCAACCGCCGGAAAACTCGTCGAATAGCCGCCGGCCTTGACGAGGTCTTCATCCAGAAAAGAGGAAAAGATTTCGCGGCTGCTGTCACAAGCCTCAAGGCTGCCCTGTCTTAGCTGACGACCGGCTGGCACACGGGTGCCCCGGCAGGCAGAGAGGGGCATCAATGAAGGTCGTCGTGGTCGGCGGGACGGGCCTGATCGGGTCGAAGGTGGTGGCCATGCTGGGGGAGCACGGTCACGAGGCGGTGGCGGCGGCGCCGAGCACCGGTGTCAACACGCTGACCGGTGAGGGGCTGGCGGAGGTGCTGGCGGGTGCGCAGGTGGTGGTCGACGTGTCGAACTCGCCGTCGTTCGAGCCCGCGGCGGTGATGGAGTTCTTCGAGACCTCCACGGGCAACCTGCTGGCCGCGGAGGCGGCGGCCGGAGTCGGTCATCATGTCGCGCTGTCGGTGGTGGGCACGGAGCGGATGCCCGAGAACGGATATTTCGCGGCGAAGATCGCTCAGGAGCAGCTGATCGAGAAGTCGGGGATCCCGTTCTCGATCGTGCACGCGACGCAGTTCTTCGAGTTCGTACGGGCCATCGCGGAGGAGGCCGCGGACGGCGACACGGTGCGGATCGCGCCGGTGCGGTTCCAGCCCATCGCGGGCGAGGAGGTCGCGCAGGCGGTCGGCCGGGTCGCGGTGGGGCAGCCGCTGAACGGCCGGGTCGAGGTGGGCGGCCCCGACAACGTCCGGATGGACGAGTTCTTCCGCGACGCCCTGGCCGCGTGGGGTGATGCGCGCACGGTGGTCGCCGACCCGCAGGCCCGCTACTACGGCAGCGTGCCGGGCGAGCGGACGCTGGTGCCCGGTGAGGACGCGATCCTCGGCACCATCCACTATCTCGACTGGGCCGGCCGGAACGCCGCCGGCAAGTAGCGCGGGAGAGGTTGTTCCAGGTGCGGCGGCGACGCGGCGACCAACGGGCCCGGCCGTCATGCCCGAGCGCCGGCGACTGCCATGACGGCGACCGGACGGCCGGCGGGCGACGCACGCGCCCGCGACGGAACAGGAGTTACGCAGTGACCGCATCGGCGATGGTCGCCGAGTTCGATGATGTCGCCGGCTGGACCGCGGACGCCGTCGAGCAACTGGGGGAGCGGCACGCCATACCGGCCGCCTGCCGCGGCAGCGCGAGTCCGGCGGCACTGGCCTGGCTGGCCGAGGCGTGCGAGCTGTCGGCCGGCATCACGCTGCTGGACGTGGGCGCGGGCGCCGGCGGGCCGGCGGCCTGGGCCGCGGAGCGGTTCGGGGTCCGGCCGATCCTGCTGGAGCCGATGCCGGCCGCGCGCCGGGCCGCCGCCCGGCTGTTCGGGCTGCCGGTCGTCGCGGGGGACGGGCGACGGATTCCGCTCCGTACGGGGTCGGCCGACGCCGCCTGGTGCCTGGGGGTGCTGTGCACCGTACAGGACAAGGCCGCGGTGCTCGGTGAGATCCACCGGGTGCTGAAGCCCGGCGCCTCACTGGGGCTGCTGGTGGTCGTCGCCCGGGGCCCGCAGCTCCTTCCGGTGCCGGACGGCAACCACTTCCCCACCCAGGGGGAGCTTCTCGAACTGCTCGCCGGCGCCGGGTTCGAGATCGTCGAGCAGGTCGACCAGCCCGGCGGTGCGCCGCGGTCCTGGTCGCGCCGCGCCGAGCAGGTCGCCGCGGTGATCGCGACCCGCCACCGGGCCGAGCCCGCGTACGCGCTGGCGGCTCACCAGGGTGAGCGCTTCACCCGCCTGTTCGCCTCCGGCCAGATCGTTGTACGGCTGATCCACGCGGTCAGCCGGTCTTCCGGACATCCACTCAAGCCACGCATGGAGGAAAGATGAGCGTTCCCAGCGGCGAGGACGACTTCCTGTACGAGCTCCAGATCGAGGTCGAGACCGAAGTGACCCTGATCGAGGCGAGCCATCCGGAGGAGGTCGCCGAGCTGCCGGTCACCGAGTGGCTGTTCGACCCGACGGACGCCGAGCGCGAGGAGATCGGCCTGCGGGGCCTGCTCGACGCGGTCGAGGCACTGGAGGACGGCTCCCGGCCCGGCGATCACGTCGCGTGACACGCCCCCTTCCGGCAACCGAGACAGGACATTGATGAAGATCGACACCCTCGACAGCCTGCGCGAGCACCTGCAGTGGGCGATCGAGCTGGAACACGCGACCCTGCCGCCGTACCTGTGCGCGCTGTACTCGCTCGACCCGGAGCGTAACCCCGAAGCCGTCGAGGTCGTGGGCAGCGTCTTCGTCGAGGAGATGCTGCACCTGGCGCTGGCCGCCAACCTGCTCAACGCCGTAGGCGGCCGGCCGCGACTGGACACGCCGGGGATGCTGCCGCCGCACCCCCGTCCCCTGCCCCACGGCTCGCTGGAACTGTCCCTGGTGCCTTTCGGACCGGAAGCCCTCGAGATGTTCCTGCGGATCGAACAGCCGGCACCGCCCGGCGCCCCGGCCGAAGCCGACGGCTACGAGACGATCGGCCAGTTCTACGCCGCCATCGAAGAAGGCCTGCGCCACCTGTGCGAACGGCTCGGCGAGCAGGCGGTCTTCACCGGCGACCCGGACCGCCAGGTGAGCGCCGACCACTTCCGCCACACCGCCGGGAACCTGGTCCAGGTCGGTGATCTCACCTCGGCGCTGGCGGCGCTGGAGGAGATCGTCGAGCAGGGCGAGGGCACCGCCCGCGGCGGCGTCTGGGACGGCGACCAGGACGTCTTCCACCCCGAACGCCAAGAAGTCGGACACTACTACCGCTTCCAGGAGCTCAGACTCGGCCGCCGCTACCAGCGGGGCGACACCCCCCAGTCCGGGCCCACCGGCGAGACGATCTCGGTGGACCCGACCGGCGTACGTCCGATGCGCCACAATCCGCGGCTGTCCGACCACGAGCCGGGCAGCGCGATCAGGACCGCGCAGGAAGAGTTCAACCACACCTACTGCGCGGTCCTGCACCTGCTTGAACGGGCGTTCAACGGCAGCCCGAAGCTGCTCGGGGCCGCCACCGGCACCATGTACGCGCTCAAGGACCAGGCCCGGGCCCTGATGGGAATGTCCGACGGAGACGGCACCACGGCCGGCCCGACCTTCGAGTACGTGCCGCCCGAGGCGCGCCGGTGGAGCGTCGGCGACCGGCAGCGGATCGTCGTGCTGCGCGACGGCCCGTACGTCGTGTACGGCGGCGTCCCCCTCAGACGCAAACGCAAGATCGTCTCTGCCGAGAACAACGACGCGCTGACCTGGAAGACCGGCGAGCCCCTGGAGGCCGAGGACACCTACGCGCTGTGCCGCTGCGGCCACTCGTCGTCGAAGCCGTTCTGCGACGGGACCCACGTCGTGATCGGGTTCGACGGCTCGGAGAGCGCGGGCATGCGGCCGTACAAGGAGCTGCAGCACGTGCACGACGGGGTGGGCATCTCGGCCCAGCGGGTGGGGGAGCTGTGCGTTCACGCCGCCTTCTGCATCGGGCGCAGCAGGCCGATCGCCGCGATGCTCGCCGACACCGGCGACAGCGACGTGCGCTCCACCGTCATGGGCCGCATCGACCACTGCCCCTCCGGCTCCTACAGCTACGCCCTGGAGCGCGGCGGCGAGACGATCGAGCCGGACCTGCCACAGGCGATCTCGGTCCTGGAGGAAGAGGACGGGCTGGCGAGCGCGCTGTGGGTCACCGGCAAGGTGCCGGTCGTGCGGTCGGACGGCCGGCCGCTGGAGGCCCGCAACCGGATGACGCTGTGCCGCTGCGGCCATTCCGGCAACAAGCCGTTGTGCGACGGCACCCACCGGGAGATCGGCTTCCGCGAGGAACCCGAGCCCACCGAAGTTAACGCAGGGAAGGCACACTCATGAGCGAGCAGCCCGTCATCGTCCTGGTCGGTCACTCCTACGGCGGCATGGTGATCACGGAGGCGGCGGCCGGCCACCCGGCCGTGCGGGCCCTGGTCTACGTGGCCGCGGACAAGTTCCACCACCAGTTCTGCGCCGACGTGGACGCCGGGGCCTCGCACGCGATCGCGGCGCCCCAGCCTGACGCCGTGACCGCCGCCGTGCTCGACGCCGTCGGCCACGTACGGGGCTGAACGGGGCTCGCCCGGCCGGGGGACGGATCGATGTGGAGAGCTGAAGGCGTGGGGGAATCATGCATGTGGGATCACTGAAACAGGCAAACGCACTCGAACGGGCCGCGTCCGCCTTCGTCGAGCTGCGCCCGCGGCTGTTCGGCATCGCTTATCGGATGCTCGGCAGCGCGGTGGAAGCCGAGGACGTCCTTCAGGAAGTCTGGTTGCGCTGGCAGAACACCGACCGCTCGACCGTCGAGAACCCTTCGGCCTTCCTGGCGTTGATCACGACCCGCCTGGCCATCAACGTCGCCCAGTCCGCCCGTTCGCGGCGCGAGGCCTACATCGGGCCCTGGCTCCCCGAACCGGTGGACACCAGCATGGACCCGACGCTGGGCGCCGAACGGGGTGAAGCGCTCGAACTCGCCTTCCTGCTGCTGCTCGAGAGGCTCACCCCCACCGAGAGGGCCGCGTACGTGCTGCGTGAGGCCTTCGTCTATCCCTATCCGCAGATTGCGGAGATCCTGCAGGTCAGCACGGTCAACGCGCGCCAGCTCGTGAGCCGCGCCCGTAAACGGCTGACCGCCGCACGGCGCGAGCCCATCGACAAGACGGAGCATCGGCGCCTCCTGGCGGTCTTCCTCGACGCCGCCCAGACGGGGAACATCGCCGCCCTCGAAGACCTCTTCGCCGAGGACGTCGTCAGCTCCTCCGACGGCAACGGCATCCGAGGGGCGGCGCGCTTCCCCCTGCTGGGCAGCGCGCGCGTGGCGAAGTTCCTGGCCGCGTACGCGCCGCGGTTCTGGCCGGGCGCCAAGCTGACCTGGGTCGAGGTGAACGGGCGCGCGGGTGTGCTCGTCCCCCGCAACCGGACCGAGGTCACCCTGCTCACCATCGAGGCCTCGCCGGAGGGCATCCACCACGTCATGTGGATCGTCAACCCGGCCAAACTCGGCGCGTACGACCGCTCACGAGGGAGTTAGACGGTTCGGCTTGTGTGGGGTGTCACAACTTGAGCGGCTGTCCTGTCTTAACTGCCGACTCCGAAAGAACAGAGGACATCGTGCGGACGACCTCGTTGCCCGGCGGCCACGCCGGCACCTCCACAGCATGGAAACAGGCCTGCTCTCCTGGCCGTGAGGGTGGCCGGACATGACCGACGTGAGCGCCGGGACGCTGGCGGAGATGCTCGACGAGCGGCAGCACCTGCTCGAGATCGCCTTGTGGATGTTCGGCTCGGAGAGCACGGCCGACCGGATCGTCCAGGAGACCTATCGCCGCTGGTACGCCCTCGACGACGAGGAACGCGCCGGCATCGTGGTGCCGCGCGCGTGGCTGACGCGGGTCGCCGGAGGCATCTGCCTGGAACTGCTCGCCGCCCCCGGCCCCCTGCCCGTACCGGGCTCGGCCGGAGCCCCGGCGCCCCGCCCCCGGCCCGCCATGCTGCCGGCACACCAGCAGGCCAGGCCGGACCAGGGGATGCTCGTCCGGCACGACCGGGTCGCGCGCCGCTTCGCCGCGGCCTGCGACCTGGGGGACGCGGCAGCGCTGCGGGCGGTCCTGGCCGCGGACGCGATCGTCGTCAGCGACGGTGGCGGCAAACTGCGCGCCCCCGTACGCCCCACCTACGGCGCGGACGCGGTCGCCCGGTTCGTCACGTCCTTGCTGGCCGGCCGGCCCGGCACCGAGGTGGCCGTCGAGTCCGTGAACGGCCGGACGGGCCTGGTGCTGCGCCAGGCGGGCCGGGCCGTGGCCGTGGTCGGCGTGAGCGTCGCCGAAGCCGAGATCACCGCGGTGTGGATCGTCCTGAACCCCGACAAGTTGCAGCACTGGCACCGCCCATGACCAGCGTGCCCTCACCCCAGGCGCCTCATGCGCCGCTGAAAGGCGGACCGGTGAACGAATCGATGCTGTCCACGGAGCACGACTACAGCGGCTCCACGTTCAAACCCCTCTATGTCACGCGCGTCGCCGTCAGCGGCGGCAGCTCCTCCCACGGCCGCGCCACCGGCCGGGCCCGCTCCGCCGACGGCACCCTCGACCTGCAGCTGCGGATGCCCGAGGAGCTCGGCGGCGACAACCCCGGCCCGAACCCCGAGCAGCTCTTCGCCGCGGGATACGCCGCCTGCTTCCACGGCGCCCTCAGTCTGCTGGCCCGCCGGCACCTCCTCGACCCCGCGTCCATCACCGTGGAGGCGAGCGTGGCCTTCGGCCGCGATCCGGCCGACGGCGGCTACCGGCTGAGCGCCGACCTCGTCGTGACCTGGCCCGGAGCCGACCCCGACCAGGTCACCCCGCTGCTCGCCCAGGCCACCGCGCTGTGCCCGTACGCCAAGATGACCCGCCAGGGCATCCCCGCCACCATCAACCTCGCCACCCCCTGATCTTTGCGGGGGGCCGCTCATGCTGCTATCTTGTCCAGCGCAAGACACGTTCGTGACAACAGGAACTCTTCGAGGGGGGTGAGGTTAAATGACCGTCGTGGTGATGGCTGCCATCTGCGGCACTCGGTCCATCCTCACGTCCCCGGGCCTTGGCTGACCTTTCGAGGCGCCTTTCCTGGCACGGATGCGGCATGTCCCATCCGCCAAGGCCCCTTTTCTGCAAAGGGTTCCATTCCGTTGTCATTCGAGCATTCCTTTGACGATGGCCTGTCCGCGTACGGCTGGGACGCAGGGCTCGAACAGTCCTTCGCCTCCTACCGCTCCGCGAGGCTCATTCCCGCCCGCGTGGTCGGCGTCGATCGCGGCGCCTGCGACGTCATCACCGAAACCGGCCCGCTCCGGGCCCGCCTTTCGCTCCCGGCGGTGGCGGATCCGGTCGAGTCCCCGTGCACGGGCGACTGGGCGGCGCTGCGGCCCGGCCCCACGCCCGAGCTGGTCGCGCTGCTGCCGCGGCGCGGCGTCATCGTCCGGTCGTCGGCGTCGCGTACCTCCTACGGCCAGGCCCTGGCCGCCAACGTCGACACGGCGGTCGTGGCCGTCTCCCTCGGCGGCCCGCTGAATCCGAGCCGGATCGAGCGGCTGCTGGCGCTGGCGTGGGAGAGCGGCGCCCAGCCCGTGATCGTCCTGACCAAGGCCGACCAGTCGGCCGATCCCGGCCAGGCGGTGACCGCCATCACCGAGCTCGCCCCGGGTGTGGAGATCATCGCCACCAGCGCCGCCACCGGCCAGGGCATGGACGCGCTCACCGCGGCGCTCACCGGCACCGTGGTCCTGCTCGGCCCGTCCGGAGCGGGCAAGTCCACCCTGGGCAACGCGCTGCTGGGCACCGAGGTCCTGGAGACCGGCGACGTACGCGCGCAGGACGGCAAGGGCCGCCACACCACGGTCCGCCGCAGTCTGGTCCCGCTTCCCGGCGGCGGCGTGCTGATCGACACTCCCGGTCTGCGCGGCGTCGGCCTCCTGGACGCCGACGAGGGCCTGCAGCAGGTCTTCGCCGACATCGAGGAGTTCGCCGAGCAGTGTCGCTTCGGCGACTGCGAGCACGACTCCGAGCCCGGCTGCGCGGTCCAGGCGGCCATCGCCTCAGGTGATCTGAGCGAACGCCGCCTCGACAGCTACCGCAAGCTCCAGCGCGAGAACGCCTGGGCCAGCTCCCGCAGCGACGCGCGCCTGCGCGCCCAGCACGACGATCGCAAGAAGGCGATCACCCGCTCGCTGCGTGAGACCTACGCCTTCCGGGACCGGCAGCGCCGGTCGTGACCAGGTCGCGGCCCGCGACCTCTCTTCTACTCAAGGAACATCTGGCACAGTGCCCGATTTCATCGATGACGCGATCATCAACGCGTTCTATGACCTGCACCGCGACCTGCCCCGCCAGGGGCCCGGCTCGGATGCCACCACGCAGCGGCTGCTGACCCTGGCCGGCCCGCTGCCCGACCGGCCCAGGACGCTGGATCTGGGCTGCGGCCCAGGCCGCGCCGCACTGCTGCTGGCCGACGTGGCCGGCGCGGAGGTCACCGCGGTCGACACCCATCAGCCCTATCTCGACCAGCTCCGGCGGTCCGCCATCCAGCGGCGGCTGGAGCATGCCATCCGACCGGTGAACGTGTCCATGGCCGAACTGCCCTACCCCGATCACAGCTTCGACCTGATCTGGGCCGAGGGCTCGGTGTATCACCTCGGGTTCGACCACGCGCTGCGTAGCTGGCGGCGCCTGCTGGCCCCCGGCGGCGTCCTGGTGGTCACCGAATGCGAATGGACCACCCCCGACCCCGCCCCGGACCTGCGCGCCTACTGGGATCAGAGCTACCCGCTGCGCAGCACCGAGCAGAACCTCGCCGCCGCGAAGGCCGCCGACTACGCCTACACCGGCTACGTCCTGCGTACCGCCCCCACCAGCCCCACGACCCCTCCCATGACGAGAGACGAGAACACCATGTTGCACACCTGGATCACCCGCGCCGAGACCCCGCAGGACATCCCCGCGATCCGCACGGTCGCCCTCGGCGCCTTCCCCACGCCGCTGGAGGCCGACCTCATCGAGGCGCTGCGCGTCGATGAGGCCTGGTCGCCCGAGCTGTCCATCGTCGCCCAGGCCCCCGACGGCACCGTGGCCGGCTACGCGCTGCTCACCCGCTGCCACGTCGACGCCGCTCCGGCCCTGGCGCTGGGCCCGTGCGCGGTCCTGCCGGAGTACCAGAAGACCGGCGCCGGCTCGGCCGCCGTCCGCGCCGGTCTCCAGGCCGCACGCGACAAGGGCGAGAACCTCGTCCTCGTGCTCGGCCACCCCGAGTACTACCCGCGCTTCGGCTTCACCCCGGCCTCGGCGTACGGGATCCGCCCCTCCTTCGAGGTGCCCGACGAGGCGATGATGGCACTCGTCTTCGACGACACCATCGCGGTGCCCAGCGGCACCATCGTCTACCCCGCGCCCTTCGGCGTCTGACGCTCAACAGGCCCGCCCGGGACGAACCGCGTCCCGGGCAGGCCCCGCTCCGCTCTCGGCGAATCCGGTGCGCTGTCAGTGAACCCGGCTGGGTGCTCGGCGTTCGCGGTGATTGGGTGTCGGGATGGAGATCTTGGTTTTGGGGGGAACGGCCTGGCTGGGCCGGGAGCTGTCGCGGCAGGCGATCGAGCGCGGCCATCAGGTGACGTGCCTGGCGCGCGGCGAGAGCGGCCAGGTGGCGGACGGAGCGAGGCTGGTGGCCGCCGACCGGCGCGATCCTTCGGCGTACGAGCCGCTGCTCGACCGGGAATGGGACGCCGTCATCGAGGTGTCATGGCAGCCGGGCTTCGTCCGCGAGGCCCTGCACGCGCTGGGCGGCCGCACCCGGCACTGGGCCTACGTCTCCTCCGTCAGCGCCTACGCCTCCCATGCCGCACCGGACGCCGACGAGTCCACGGCCCTGCTCCCCGCGACCGATCGCGACGAGGTCGAGCGCGACCTGTACGGCGAGGCGAAGGCCACCTGCGAGCTGGCGTCCACGGCCGCCGTGGGCGAGCGCCTGCTCATCGCCCGCGCCGGCCTCATCGGCGGCCCGGGCGATCACAGCGGACGCACCGGCTACTGGGCGGCCCGTGCCGCCCGCGACCCGCAGGGGCCGATGCTGGTGCCCGACGCGCCACACCTGCCGACCCAGGCGATCGACGTACGAGACCTGGCCGCCTGGCTGCTGGACGCCGGCGAGAAGGGCGTCGCCGGCACCTTCGACGCCGTCGGGCCGGTCGTTTCGTTCGGGGAATGGATCGAGTTGTCCCGAGCCGCCGGCGGGCACACCGGCCCGGTGGTCACCGCCGAGTCGGCATGGCTGCTGGCCAACGGCGTGACCGAGTGGATGGGGCCCGAGTCGCTGCCGATGTGGCTGGTCGAGCCGGGTTGGGAAGGGTTCGCGTCCCGGACCGGGGCCGCGGCGCATGCCGCGGGGCTGCGCCATCGGCCCCGGGCGGAAATGCTGGCCGACACGCTGGAATGGGAGCGCGAGCAGGGGCTGGAGCGCGTCCGGCGCGCCGGCCTCAGCGGCCGGCGCGAGCGCGAACTGCTCGACGCCCTCGGCTGACGGCCCGCGCGGGCCGGGGTTCCACCGCGGGTTGAAACTCTCCCGCAGCCCGGCCCAGCGCCGTCGCCCGGCAGGCGGCGCAAACTCTCCGGAACCGGTTCAACGACAGCCTTGAAGCCATGAGTGCTGACGACTACGACCCGATATCCGGGCAAACCCACGCCGAGGCGGGGCTGCCGGGTCCGATGATCGTGCTGGCCGGCGGGGTGCTCGTCGGTGCGATCAACATCTACCTCGCGGCGAGCCTGCTGCCGACCGCGGTGGCCGACCTCGGCGGGGCGGGCTTCTACGCCTGGAACATGACCATCTACCTCGTCGCCATGGTGATCGCGACGATGCTCGCCGGCCGGTTCCTGTCCCGGTGGGGGAACGTCGGCGCGTACCTGCTGGGCTTCGCCGTCTTCACGGCGGGTTCGCTGGCCTGCGCGCTGAGCCCGGCGATGGCGGTGCTGCTGGCCTCGCGCGGCGTCCAGGGGTTCGGGGCGGGGCTGCTGTCGGGGCTGGGGTTCGCCGTCATCCGGTCGGCGCTGCCGCCCCGGCTCTGGACGCGCGGCACCGCGCTGATGTCGGCGATGTACGGCGTCGGCAACTTCGCCGGTCCGGCGCTGGGCGGCCTGTTCGCCCAGCTGGGCTCGTGGCGGCTGGCGTTCGCGGTGATGGCGGTGGTCTCGGCGGTGTGCGGCGCGCTCGTGCCCCGCGTGCTGCCGGGCGGCCTGTCGCACGACCGGGACCTGCGCCCGCCGGTTCCGGTCGTGTCCCTGCTGCTGGTCACGGCGGCCGCCGGGGCCGTGAGCGTGGCGGGGGTGCTGGCGGGCACGCCGGCGAAGGCGGCCGGCATCGGGGCGGCGGTGCTGCTGGTGGCCGGGTTCGTCGTCCATGAGCGGGGCAGTGAGCTGCGGGTCTTCCCGCAGGCGACGTACCGGAGCGATTCGTCGTTGAAGTGGGTCTATCTGACGCTGGGGCTGCTGGCCTGCGGGGTCGCGGCCGAGTCGTTCCTGCCGCTGTTCGGTCAGCGGCTGGCCGGGCTGGCGCCGCTGGTGGCGGGGTTCTTCGCCGCGGCGATCTCGTTGGGCTGGTCGCTCACCCAGATCGGCAGCTCGTCGGTGACGGGCGGGCGCGCGGTGCGCCGGCTGCGCGTGCTCGGCCCGGTGCTGCTGGCCGCGGGCCTGCTCGTCCAGGGGCTGCTGCAGCGCGAGGAGACGCCGCTGTGGCTGGTGGCGGTGTGGGTGCCGGTGCTGTTCGTGGCCGGGGCGGGCATCGGGCTGGCCTATCCGCACCTGTCGGTGGCCGCGATGTCCAGTACGCGGGATCCGGAGGAGGGCAGGCGGGCGGCCGCGGGGATCGCCACGGTGACGAGTCTGTCGATCGCGTTCGGCACGGCGGTGGCGGGAGTCCTGGTCAACCTGGGCGGCGGGTCGATGCTCGACTCGGCGCGGTACGTGTTGTTCGGGCTCGCGCTCCTGTGCGCACTCGGCGCCCTGACCGCACACGCGGCGAACCGGACGGACCGCGCGCTCGCCGCCGATCGCGATTGACGCTGCCGTGGGCGGCGTTCTTACCCGATGACATCCGTAGCGCTTCTCCTCCGGGCCGCGTCCGCGGCGAGAATCTCCGACAAATCGCTTGAGGTTCCACCGGGTGGAAGGTGCAGATTCGAGCCATGAACGACGCGACGGGTCTTTACACGATCGGGCAGCTGGCCCGGCGTACGGGGTTGCAGGCGCGCACGATCCGCTTCTGGTCCGATTGCGGCGTCGTCCCCCCGGTCCAGAGGTCGGGGGGCGGCTACCGGCTCTATGACGCGGAGGCGGTCGCGCGGCTGGACCTGGTCCGGACGCTTCGCGATCTCGGGCTCGGTCTCGACGCCGTCCAGCAGGTGCTGGAGCAGCGGGCCACGCTGAGTGAGGTGGCGGACCTGCACGTCAAAGCGCTCGACGCCGAGATCCGCACCCTGAAGGTACGCCGGTCCGTCCTGCGCGTGCTAGCCAACCGTGACAGCTCTACCAAGGAGATCGCATTGATCAACGCGCTGGCCCGGCTGTCGGCACGGGAACGTCAGCAGATCCTCGACGATTTCGTCGACCGCGCGTTCGCCGGCGTCGTCGACGAGGATGCCGCGCTGGTCGCGGGCTGGATGCGCGACCTGCCGCCGGACCTCCCCGAGGACCCCACCTCCGAACAGATCAACGCGTGGGTGGAACTGGCCGAACTGGTGGGCGACGACGGCTTCCGGCAGACGGTCCGAGGAATGGTTCTCAGCGGCGAGGACGACAACCGCCTGGAGTACGGCCTCAGCCTCCGGCCCTCGGTCCTGGAGCACGCGGGCGCCGCTCTGTCGCGCGGCATCGCACCGGAATCGGCCGGGGCGCGACCGATCCTGAAGCGGATCGTCCCCGACGACCTTCCCGCCGAGGAGACCGCCGCCCTGATCATGTGGCTGGACATGGTCGCCGAGCCCCGAGTGGAGCGGTACTGGCAGCTCCTGAGCATCCTCAAGGGCCAGAAGCCGTCCCCACCGGCGGTACCGGCCTTCGCATGGGTGCTGGCCGCGCTGCGCGCACACCGCTGATCCGTCCGGCACCTCCTTTCGCCGCATCCATAAGGGTCCCGACCGCTCCGCTACCGGGACCTCCGTTCACAGCAGCAGCGCGGCGAGATCTTCCCATTGACGCAGTGGCGGCCGGTCCGGTGTGGCCGTGAGCACGTGCAGGCTGACGTGGTCCGCGCCGGCCTCGAGGTGCTCGCCGACGTGGCGGGCGACGTCCTCGGCGCCGCCGGTCGCCACCAGCCCCTCGTCCAGTGACTCGGGGTCGTCGAAGCCCAGATCGCGCAGCGGCGTGAGCGGGTTGGGCAGGGCGGCGGCCGCGTGGGGACGAGACGGGTCGAGGACGGCGAGCTGGGTGACCGCGAGCAGCGCCCGCAGCCCGAGCAGGCCGCGGGCGTGGCGGGTGTGCGCGACCGGCATGCCCAGCGGGTGGGTGCCCGCGGCCCGTTCGGCGGCGAGCTTGAGCATCTTCGGGCCCAGCGCGGCCAGGACCCTGGGCCCCGCCGGGCCGAACGGGGCGGCGTCCATCGCGTCCAGGTAGGCACGCATGGTCGCGACCGGCGAGCCGAAGCGGTGGCCGCGTACATCGGTGACCAGGGCGGGGTGGCCGACGCCGAGGCCGAGCAGGAACCGCCCGGGGAACGCCTCGGCGAGGGTCCGCTGCGCGGCCTCGGTGGTGACGGCGTCGCGGGCGGAGATGCCGGCGGCGCCGGTGGCGACGACGGTCCGCCGGGTGAGCGACAGCAGCAGAGCCGCCTGTGCCATGGCCTCGCGGCCGGTCGTCTCGGGGAACCACAGCGCCGGGTATCCGAGGTCCTCGACGGCCGCGGCCGTCTCGCGCAGGACGGGGGCCGGGTAGGCCTGCCGGTAAGGATCGCGCCACACGGCCCAAACGAGCGGCGTCGCCGCGGAGCGAAATCCGGCGTTAGTGACTCTGAGCAACCATGGGCGCGGGGTTGCTTGACCTCCCCGCCAGCGCGCTCAGCGACCCCGAGCCCGCCCCGGCCCGCCCTGCCGGACGCACCAGGCGCGACTGGGCGGCCGATGTGGCGTTGTTCCTGCTGGCCATCGGCCTTACGGCGCTCAGCGTGGTGGAAGGCCTCGGCCAACATCCCGCGCCGGTGCCGCCCTCGGCGGGCTGAGTTGCCTGGGGGTGTGGCTGCGCCGGCGCTGGCCAGTCGGCTTCACGGCGGTCGCGGTGGCGTTCAGCGTCTATTCGATGTCGGCCGCGGGGGTGGCGCTGATCGCGCTGTTCACCGTCGCGGCGCACCGGCGCGCGGCGGTGGCCGGCCCGATCGTGGCCGGGTGCGTGCTGGTGCCGTTCCTGACGCCGCTGGTCCGGCCGGACGTCCCGGTGCCACCCTGGTGGGAGGTCCTGCTGGGCTTCGCCTGCATCGCCGCGGTGCTCGCCTGGGGGATGTTCGTACGAGCCCGGCGGCAGTCCCTGCGCGAACGGGCCCGGCGGGTCGAATCCGAGCGGGAACTGCGCCTCGCCCAGGTCCGCCAGTCCGAACGCGACCGGATCGCCCGGGAGATGCACGATGTGCTCGCCCACCGCCTGTCCCTGCTCAGCCTGCACGCCGGGGCGCTGGAGCTTCGTCCCGACGCCGCGCCCGAGGAGGTCGCCCGGGCCGTCGGGGTGATCCGCGACAGCGCGTACCGGGCGCTGGAGGATCTGCGCGAGGTCATCGGCATGCTCCGCGTCGGCCTCGACCGGTCCGATGAGGGGCCGGAGCGGCCCCAGCCCACCCTGGCTGATCTTCCCGACCTGGTCGATGAGTCACGGCGCGCGGGCATGCGGGTGCTGCTCGACTGCCGGGTGGGGGAACCGGCGGCCGCGCCCGCGGCGATCGGGCGCGGCGCGTACCGGATCGTGCAGGAAGGGCTGACCAATGCCCGCAAGCACGGCCGCGACGGCCAGGTGTCGGTGGCCGCCGGCGGGGCGGCGGGGGAGGGGCTGACGGTCGAGGTGCGCAACCCGATCGGCGCCACCGCCGTCGCCGGGATCCCGATCGGCGCCACCGCCGTCGCCGGGATCCCGGGCGGCGGCAGTGGCCTGATCGGCCTGGCCGAGCGGGCCGGCCTGGCCGGTGGACGGCTGGAATACGGCCCGACCGCCGCGGGTGAGTTCCGGCTGTGGGCATGGCTGCCGTGGCCGAGGTGAAGGCCGCGATCCGGGTTCTCATCGTGGATGACGACCCGCTGGTACGGGCCGGCCTGGCGATGATCATCGGTGGTTCGCCCGAGCTGAGCGTGGTGGGCGAGGCGGCCTGCGGAGCCGAGGTGCCCGCCGCGGTGGAGGCCTGCGCCCCGGACGTGGTGCTGATGGACATCCGCATGCCCGTGCTGGACGGCCTGGCCGCCACCGAGCTGCTGCGTGCCCGGCCCGACCCGCCCGAGGTCGTCGTGCTGACGACCTTCGACGCCGACGAGTACGTGCTGCGCGCCCTGCGTGCCGGGGTCGGCGGCTTCCTGCTCAAGCACACGCCGCCCGCCGAGATCCTGCGCGCGATCGTACGGGTGTCGGCCGGGGAGCCCATCTTGTCGCCGACGGTGACCCGCCAGTTGATCGCCCACGTCGCCGACACCGGCGCCGCCGCCCGGCGGCAGCACGCCGTACGCGTGCTGAGCCTGCTCAGCGAACGGGAACGGGAGGTGGCCGTCGCCGTGGGCCGGGGCGGCACCTGGATGCCGGACGTCTCGCCTCCTGGGCGCGTTCTGGGCCCTACGGCCGGGATGGCGACGCGGTTGTGACCTGTCATCGCGGGCTCCTCACGCACATGCGATCAATGTTCGATTGAGGGCGTTTCGGAACAGGGCGGCCACCGGGCATTTGGCGGATGTGTCGTGCCATGGCGTGATGTCAGTGGCGGCGTCAGGGCGGTGACGGCGCGGTATCAGAGGGGTCGGCGATCGTAGCGGTCATGAACGGTTCGGCCGCGAGCCGGACCACCACCTGAATCGCCCTAAGGGAGCATGTCATGCAGAAGTTCGCCACCTCCGCCCCGATCTCCGCTGTTCTGGACATCCCGGCCGGCAGCGTCCGTTTCGTCGCCGCCGACCGGGCGGACACCACGGTCGAGGTCCGGCCCGCGAACGCGTCGAGGAGCCGCGACGTGAAGGCGGCCGAGCAGACCACGGTCGCCTACGCCGACGGGGTGCTGCGGATCGAGACGCCGGTGAAGAACCAGTACCTCGGCCCGACCGGCTCCCTGGAGGTGACGGTCCACCTGCCCGCCGGCTCTCGTGTCGAGGCCAAGGCGGCCAGTGCCGAGCTCCAGACCACCGGCCGGCTCGGCGAGGTCGTCTTCGACGGCGCCTACAGCCGGATCACGCTGGAGGACGTCGCGGGTCTGCGGCTCACCGCGGCCGACGGTGACGTGGAGGTCGGCCGGTTGGGCGGCCCCGCCGAGATCAGCACCGCCCGCGGGGACATCCGGATCGCCGAGGCCACCGGCGGCAAGGTCCTGCTCCGCACCCAGTCCGGCGACATCTCGATCACCGCCGCCGCGGGCGTCTCGGCCGCGCTGGACGCCGGCACCACCCACGGCCGGATCACCAACGCCCTCAAGAACGACGGCGACACCGTCCTGGACATCCACGCCACCACCTCCAACGGCGACATCACCGCTCGCAGCCTGTGACCTGAAAGCGCAGCTCAGGAGGCCCTACGGGGCCTCCTTTGCATTTCAGGGGCGCGTAGCCACGTTATGGTGCTAATTGTACTATCACTATGTCGCACAAGGCTCACGCAGAAGGAAGCCCGATGAAGACGTACCTCATTGATCCGTCCACCTTCCCCTGGGGCGCGCTGATACCGGTCCTGGCGATCGAGCTGGCGCTCGACGCGTACGTCATCGTGGACGCGATCCGCCACCCGCGGGTGCGGAACCTGCCACGGTGGGCCTGGGTGCTGCTGACGCTGTTCGCCAACCCGTTCGGCGCGATCGCCTACATCCTGGCGGGGCGGAGCCACGACCGGTGAGCGGCGACCTCGCGATCGTCACCGAAGGGCTGGTCAAGGACTACGGCGACGGCGCCGGCCTGCACGGCGTGGACCTGGCCGTGCCGCGCGGAGGCGTGTACGGGCTGGTCGGCCCGAACGGCGCGGGCAAGACGACCCTGCTGTCCATCCTGGCGGGCCTGCGCCGGGCCGACTCCGGGCGGGCGGACATCTCCGTGGACGGTCCGGTCGCGATCTGCCCGGACGCCCCCGAGTTCGAGCCCTGGCTGACCGGGGAGGAGGTCGTGCGGCAGTCCCGCGGGCTGGCCCGGCGTCACGGCCCGGAATCGGCCGCCGAACTCCTGGCCATGGTGGGACTCGCGGACCAGGCCCGGCGGCGAGTCGGCGGCTTCTCCCGAGGCCAGACCCAGCGCCTGGGCATCGCGGTGGCGCTGGCGATCGACCCACCGCTGCTCATTCTGGACGAACCCGCCAGCGCGCTGGACCCCGCAGGGCGGGCCGAGCAACTGGAGCTCATCTCCCATATCGGCACAACGCGCACCGTCCTGTTCTCCAGCCACATCCTCGACGACGTGCAGCGGGTCGCCGACACGGTCGCCGTGCTGCACCGAGGGAGGCTGCTGTTCCAGGGGCCCGTCGGCGCGCTGGTCGACCGGTTCGTCCGGCCGCTCTGGGAGATCAGGGTGCGGGGCGACGCCGACGCGCTCGCCGCGCAGCTGCGTTCCCAGCCCTGGGTCACCGACGCCACCGCCGGCGCGGGGTCGGTCAAGCTGACCGCGACCAGCACCGAGGCGGCCGAACGGGAACTCGCCGCCGCGCTCGCCGCCGCCCAGGTCCGCCTGATCAGCCTCACCCCGCTGGACGCGGATCTGGAGTCCGCCTTTCTCACCCTCACCAAGGAGCGTGTGTGATGCCCCTGAGCACCTGGTGGGCCGAATGCCTGCGGCTGACCCGCACCGGGCGGCTGATCGTCCTGGTCGGCACATTCGTGTTCTTCGGGATCACCGGCCCTGCGGTGACCCGGTACATGGGCGAGATCCTGGCCACCGCGGCCGACTCGCGCATGCGGATCATCATGACGCCGCCCACGCCCGCCGACGGCATCATCAGCTACACCAGCAACGCCACCCAGCTGGGCATGATCGCGGCGGTCATCGTCACCGCGCTCGCCTGCGCGATCGACGCGAAACCCGCCCTGGCCGTCTACTACCGCAGTCGCGCCCGCTTCGCCGACCTGCTCCTGCCCCGGGTCACGGTCATCGCCGCCGGTGTCATCGCCGCCTACCTGTGCGGCATGCTCGCCGCCTGGGCCGAGACCGTCTCGCTCATCGGCGCGCCGAGCCTGCCCGGCCTGCTCCAGGCCGCCGCCCTGCAGTCGCTCTACCTCGTCTTCGCCGTGTGCGTGACCGCTCTAGCGGCCACCCTCGTCCGCGGGGTGCTCGGCACGGTGGGCACCACCCTGATCGTCCTGCTGCTCGCCCCGATCCTGCGGAACTTTCCCGCCATCGCCGACTGGACGCCGCCCACGCTGGTCGCCCCGCCCGCGGCGCTCATCGTGCAGAACGGGGCCGCCGACCATCCCCGGGCCGTCGCCGTGACCCTGGCGTTGTGCTGCGTCACGCTGGTGCTGGCCCTGCTGCGCGGCTCCCGGGCGGTCGCGCGATGAACGGCCGGGTCAGGAACCGTAGACGGTGTCCAGCAGTGCGGGAGATGTGACGCCGAACCGGCCGTCATCGCGAAGGTCGCCGCCTACGCCTCCTGACCCACAGGCCTCGCGCAGGGCCCCGGCCACGCCAGCCCCGGCGAGACCGGGAATCGGCCCGCGCTCCCCGTCTTATCGGTGAGTGGGGGCTTCAGCGAGCCATCGTGCTGCCCACCAGGGCCACCGCGCCGTAGCCAAGGGTGCCGCTGAGTGTGAAGATCCCGGCGATCTGCCCGAGCTCGCCGAGACCGAAGAACGGAGCCACGGGCACCAGCACCACGCACAAGGCCACAGCGGCGATCGGGCCGGCCATCGCCACGAGCCACCAGCGCGGCAGCGGGGTCAGCCAGGACAGACCGGCGCCCAGCGGGAAGGAGACCAGCACGCTCAAGGTGAGGGCGGGGTTTCCAGGGTTCTCCTCGTCGCCCACGAACGCGCCGATGAAGACAGCGGACGCGACCAACCCCACCCCAAGACCGACCAGCGCCGCCCTGGCCGCGATGTAGACGATCTTCTTCATCGGCCCAGTCAAGCACATGGCCTCAAAGACAACAGCAAGACCGAAATAGGCACGCAAAGCCGTCGTTCCCGAGCTTCGTATGCAGCCGACAGCACCCCGCTCACGGAGCCCTCACGGCTGGCATGATCACTTCCGCCGGCCCGGGGCGGCCCCGTGGCCGCCGCGGATCCGTCCGACGGGGTGGAGCGAAAGCTCCTCGCCCTCGACCCCGATCTCCTGCCCCTCGCCTACACGCTCGGCGCGAAAAGCCCATCGTGGGAGAACAAGGAGGTGCTCTGCTACCGGTTGTCCGAGCTCGCCGCAGGCCGGCCGACGGTCTTCAGGCTGCGGGAGAAGACCACCCGCCGCGACAAGGTGAAGCGGCGGGGCGACTCCCTGCTGGCGGTGCTGGAGGACCTTCACCTCGAAGAACTGCGCGAGACGGAGCGCGAGATGGACGACTGGGACCGTGGCGGTGAGGAGGAGCTCCTGCAGGCGGCGCGGGAACTGGTCGAGCGGGTCGAGGAACTGCGGCGCGAGGTCACAGCGCGTGAGGCGCCGCGGCCCCACCGGTGAAGGCGCCGCCGCCGTCACCAGGGTGAACAACGCTGACCGGTGCGGGCGGCAGCACTGGTCCAGCGGCGGCAGGTAGTTGTCGCCGTGACGGACCGAGACAGCCGCGTGTGCCACTGATGGTGGTGCGCCACGCGCCCAAGCGTTGCGGCCGGAGGACGTCACGCGAGAGCGGCGGGTCGCCGTCAACGAGATGCCGGTCCGCGCCGGCGACCGAACCTGGTAGCCGCGCCTGCCGGAATGGAGCCACCGGCGCGGTCCGTGGTAGGCACTCTTGGCATGGAATTCTTCTGTTATCACCGTGACCGGTCTGACACCGCGGCGCTGCGCGTCGAGCTGGTGGAAGAGCATTGGTCCTATATGGACGGGTACGCGGCGGAGATGATCGCCCGTGGCCCGACCTTCGGCCGCGGCAGCGAGCGGGCCACCGGCAGCGTGCACATCGTCGACCTGCCGGATCCGGCCACCGCGCGGGCGTTCGCGTTCGATGAGCCCAACTACCAGGCCGGTGTGTACCGGGATGTGATGTTGCGGCGATGGCGGAACGTGCTGGGCCGCACCATGTGGGATTTCCCCGGCGGCAGGGAGGGCGGCAACCGGTATCTGGTGCTGGGCCTCGGTTCCGGTCAGGCGGCCGACCTCGTCCCGCCGGCCGACCGGGACGAGCTGATCGCGTACGGGCCGCTGCTGTCCGACGACGGCGCCACCTGGCTGGGTACGGCGCTGCTGGTCCGCGCGCCGGACCCGGACGCGGCCCGCGCCCTCCTGACCCAGGACCGCTACGCCGACATCGAGGTGCACGACTGGGAGTTCGGCGGGCGGCGGTGATGAGCACGTGATCGTTTTAGGGTGGCGTCATGCTCGTACTGGGGACCGAGGTGCCGGACGACCTGCTCCAACGGTGGCTCGGGTGGTTCGCGCCGCCGGTGCAGCCCTTCGTGATCCCGTCCGATCTCGCCGGCTCCCTCGATCTCGAGGATGACCGGGGCCGGCTCACGCCCGAGGTCAGGGACACCTTCTACCTCTACGGTCTGGGTTCGTCGGCGCTCGTGTGGCTGACCGAGGCCGGCGCGCGCCGGCTGCCGGCCTCGGTCAGGCGCAGCCAGCCCGCGCCGCACCGCTGGCCCGGCTCGATCGCCGGGCGTGAGGTCGAGACGGTCGTCGCGTACGTCGAGAAGGGGCGCCGCCCCAGCCGCCACGGCGACGTCGCCCCCGCCACATGGGACGCCATCGCCTCCACGCTGCCCGGAGCGCGGCACCTCGCCGGGACCTTCCCCACCCGGAGCGGCCCGAACTGCTTCGGCACGGTGATGGCGGCCTGCGGCGCCGAGGGCGCGGAAGAGAAGTGGATGCTCCGCGAGCCGTTCGAGGACTGGCTCGCGGAGCACACCGCGAAGGGAGGGTACGACGACGAGCCGGGGACCGTCCTGGTCTGGCGGAGTGCCGACGGAGCCGCGCAGCACGCCGCGGTCACCCTCGGGGACGGCTGGGCACTTCACAAACCCTCGCAGGGCTGGATGAGCCCGACGAAGGTCCTCGCCGTGGGAGACCTGAAGCACAGCGCCCGAGCCAGAGGCCAGCGCCTGCACCGGCGCCGCCTTCGGTGACTTCGCCACCCCGGCGATGATGCGGGCCTAGGCTTCGGTGCGCTTCTCCAGCCGGCTGCCCCGCGGCAGGGTGACGGCCATGATGTTGCTGGGGATGTCCAGCTCGATGCGGTGCCATCGCCCGCGCGGGACGATGGCGGCGGTCCCGGCTGTCAGCCTGATCTCCTCCTCCTGCTGCCCCGGCCGCTCCGGCCGCAGATAGAGGCGGATCTTCCCGACAAGGCACGACACCACCTCCTCGGCCTCGGGATGCACCTCCCAGTGATCGGCGTGGACGTCGGCGCCGGTCTTGGCGTGGAAGGCCGTCAGCTGCCAGCCGTCCTGGTCGGCGTCCATCATCGCCTTCCCGGCGTGGATCTTGCCGCCCTGGCGCAGGTGAACGGAGGACGCGAAGAGATCGATCGGGTTCACAGACATGCCGAGACGCCCCTTTTCTGCGGTGGGTGGATCGCCGGTCAATCCCGGACGGAGAGCGAAACGCGGTCATCGGGCCGCTCGGCCCGTGCGGGCGGGCCGGTCCGGCGCAGGACCGTGAGGGCGATGAGAACGGCGCCGAGCAGGAGGACGGCGCCGAGGCTCAGGCCGAGCGCGTAACCGTCGTTGAGGGACCCGGGCGTGACGGCCCGGCCGGTGCGGTTGTGCGCGACGGTGCCGAGGGCGGCCAGCCCGAGTGAGGCGCCGATCTGACGTGAGCTGTTGAGCAGGCCTGAGGCGGTGCCGCTCTCGTGGGCCGCGACGCCGACGGTCGCGGTGGAGACGACCGGTCCGAGGCAGAGCCCGAAGCCGACGCTGGCGACGATCGAGGGCCCCAGAACGTCCGTGACGAAGGCGCCGTCCGGGCTGATCAGGCCGAACCAGGCGAACCCGGCCGCCGTCAGCAGCCCGCCGATGACCAGAAGCGTACGCGGCGCGAGCCGATAACCGAGTTTGACGGCCAGTACGGACCCGGCGACCACGCCGAGCGCGAACGGCAGGAACTCGACCCCGGTCAGGGCCGGCCCCGTCCCGAGCACGCGTTGCAGGTACAGGGACGCGAAGTAGAAGGCCGCGGCCATGGCCGCGCCGACCAGGAGGTTGTAGGCGTTCGCGCCAGCGACCGAGCGGTTGGTGAACAGGCCGAGCCGGATCAGCGGTTCGCGGGCCGTGGTCCGCTCGACGAGGATGAACGCGGCCAGCAGCGCGGCGGCGACCGCCAACGTCGCCACGGTGACCGGCGACGTCCACGCGTACCGGTCGGTGCGGACGATGCCGAACACCAGCAGCATCATGCCCGCCGTGGCCAGGACCGCGCCGAGCGCATCCGGACGGGCGGCGCGCACCGCAGGCGGCCCGGCGGTCACGGCCCGCCAGGTCAGCGCCAGCGCGCAGGCGGCCATGGGCACGCTCACGAACATCACCCAGCGCCAGCCGGCGTACTCGGTGAGCAGGCCGCCGATCAGGACGCCGAGCGCGCCCCCGGCGGCGTTCGTCGCGCTCCAGATCCCGAAGGCGCGCACGCGTTCCTTGCCCGCGGGGAACGTCGTGGTCAGCAGCGCCAGCGCGGCCGGCGCCAGGGCGGCGGCCCCGATGCCCTGCGCGGCCCGGGCGGCGACCAGCTGACCGGGTTCCTGGGCGAAGCCGCCGGCGAGCGAGGCCAGGCCGAACAGGGCGAGCCCGAGGAGCAGGACCGGCTTGCGGCCGTAGCGGTCGGCGGCCTTGCCGCCCAGCAGGAGCAGCCCGCCGAAGGTGAGCGCGTAGGCGTGGATCACCCAGGTCAGGCCCACCGCGCTGAATCCGAGGCCGGCGGCGATCTGCGGAAGCCCGACGTTCACGACCGACAGATCCAGCGACACCATGAACTGCACGACGGCCACCGCGGCGAGGGTGAGCCCCGGCCGGGCATCCGGCTCGGCGAGCGCGCTTCGGCCTGCTGATTGTCTACTGGTCAACGCGGCTCAGTCCTTTGAGCCGGAGGGGGTCGTCGCGGTTCGGACCCGGTTGCGCGGCGGCGATGCGGGCGGGGAGCCCGGTGGATGTATGGGCTGGGGCTGTCATGACCGCAATCGTCGTTCAACTGCTGCTCGGGGGCGTCCTGCAAGCGAAGTCATCTGCCGCTACCGCCCCGGGACCAGCGACCGACCGGACTACACCGCCGGGAGTAGTCGCCGCCACAGCACCGCCGGGCGCGCGCTGGACTCCTGGGGGACGCGCTGTACCGATGATCGCCCACCGCTGCAGGCGATCTACGACGCCGACCGGATCACGGCGCCGCCACCGACTCACCGCAGTGGCTCGGCGGACTCGGCCCGTCGTACCCCCTGCACTCGCAGGCCTTCTGAGCAGGCCTGCCTCGGTTCGACCCGGGAGAGAACGTCTTCACCTCGGGTGCGGGACCGGCCCGCGCGAGCGGCTGCCCATGGTCAGCCTTGTCTGCCGCGCCTCTTGCCGAGGAGTACCCCGACCCCGACTGCGACGACGGCCGCAACCCCGCCCACCACGAGCTCCCGCGGCAGCCCGCCACGGGACACCCGCGAGCGTTCCGCCACCGCCTCACCCGCCTGGACGGCCCTCTGATACTCCTCCTCGACGATCTCGTTGAACCGGCGGTCGTGACGGTTGCGCTCGCTCGCCCGGAACCAGGCCTGGTTATGCTCCCAATGATCCCGGCCCATCCGCGACCTGAACCTGGCGGCCATCGCCATCCGCAACTCGGCTGTCGGCAACTCCTTGAGCGCGTGGAACGACCGGTAGAGCCCGAGTTGCATGTTGACAAACGCCCACCGCCGCATCTCTTCGGATGCCTCGGCCGTCCCGTCCCACTCCGCGCCCTCCATCTGCAGGAGAGACGGGTCTTCTATCGTGAAACGCATCATCTCCATATGGAGCATCCGCACGGCGGTCTCCGATGAGATGCGTGCCGTCCGCGCCTGAAAGGCCACCGATACGGCCAGCACCAAGAGTGACACCGCGGTGAGCAGCGCAACGACGGAGCCATAGGCGTCACCGACGTCGGCGAGCGAGGCCCAGTCAACCCCCGTCGCACCAGCGAGCCGGCCGAGCGCGAACGGCGACGCCAGGAGCACCACCAGGACCGCGAGCCCCGCCGCCACCCCACCAGCCCACTTCACGACAGCCCTTGCCATAGCCCCCTCCTGAAGGGTGTGCGCACCCTCGGTCACACCCACCCGACCGCGACCGCATCACAGCGGGCCGAGCGGACAACGGGGGCATGACCGACAGCGGGTTGCCATCGATCCACTTTCGCACGAGCCTCCGAAAGGCGACCGCGAGATGCCTCACGTGCCCGGCGATCCGCCGCCCGCACGGCGGCTCGCCCGTGCCGGTTTACTCGTGCTGGTTTACTCGTGCGGCAAAGCAGGCGGGAGAGGGGTTCGTGTGAAGAGTCCACCCGTTTCATCCTTGGATGCCGTTCTCGAACGCACTGCGGCTTGACCGGGAACGAGTGAGCCGTTGCGGTCACTGCCGCGGCGGGATGCACATGAAGACCGAACGGGACCTCCCCGGCTATATCTGCCGAGCTCGGATCCGGCAGGGGGTGAAGTGCAAGAGCGTGTTCGCCCAGCGCGCCCTGGTGACGGTCGCGGTCCTCGACATCTTGGCCGAGTGGGCACATGACATCGAGACGGCCGCCGAGGGCACAGATGGGGCCCGGCCGAGCCCGGGTCCGCGCGGCTGGAACGCGAGCTGAAGAGGATCGAGGCCGACCTTGCCCGCCAGACCGACCTGGTCTCGCGCGGCATCGTTCTTGAGGAGGAGTACATCCCGTCCCGGGATCGGCTTCGCGCTAACTGCGACAGGGTTCAGCAGATCTGGCAGCAGGGGTAGGGGACGGAGCCCTGGACGCTCGGGACGCCGTTCCGGTGATCTAAGGGCTCCCGCCGGACGTGCCGCTTGAGGAAGATCGCAGGCGGCTTCTCATGCAGGTCGTGCGGCCGCGCGGACGCCTGCATTCTGCGTCGCCTTTCCGCTTCATGACGGTGGTGTGTGGGTGGATCTTGTTTCGGCTGCGGGCCGGTGCGGGGTGTCGGTGAGTTCGGTTCGGCGGTGGGCGAGGGAGGGGAGGCCCACGACTGTGTTCAATCACCGAACGTGCCTAATGCTGCACTCGCCGCGATGACGATCCAGCTTGCAGGGGTATGGCCTTCCTCTGTGAGGGCACCGCCACCTGCGAGGAGCCCAAGGCACGCGAAGACGATGATCAGGACAGACAAGGCTTCCTTGGTTCCATTTGTGCCATGACGTCACGCTGCGTCGATGCCCTATGACTGGATTTCTCGATCCCATCACTGCGCACCGGTTTGTGGCTTTCGGGAACGACTCCTCGTGACTAATGATCTTACATGCCAATGTCTCTTATCATGTAAGATCGTTTTCGTGATCGTTTCCCCCTTACCTCGCGACTCGGCCCCCGACGAGCAGGGGGTCGCCATCACCGTGTCTCGCCCGGTCGTACGAGGCACTCCGCCCGCGAGTGATGAGTACGAGCTGGCCGAGCTCATGCGAGCCTCCGGCACGGACCCCATCGTGCTCACCTCCACGGCCGGATGGCTGTCCAGCGAGAAGCGCAGCTCCCCGAAGACGCGCCGCGGCTATTCCCAGGACCTGTCGTTCTGGCTCGCCTACATCCTGGCCCGCGGCCTCGACCCCATGGACATCGCGCCGATCGAGGCCGACCTGTACGGCGCGGCCCTGCGTGACGCGGGCCTTGCCGCCTCGACCCGAGCCCGGCGCATCTCCGCGGCGTCGTCGTGGTACCGGTACCTCGTGCGCGCCGGCGCCGCCGCCCGGAACCCCTTCCTCGACATGGAGCGCGCGCAGCCCTCCTCCCTGTCGACCACGCGCGGCCTGGCGAAGGCCGACATGGACCGGATGCTCGCCTGGGCCAAGGCAGAGGCCGACAAGACCGCAGCCGCGTATGAGGATGGCCGGGCCGCTGCGTCCAGGGTCCGGGACAGCGCCCGGGCGTACGCGATGCTGTGCCTGGTCGTTGTGACCGCCTGCCGGGTCGGCGGTGTCATCGAGTCCCGCCTGTCGTCCCTCGGGTGGGACACCGGCCACCGGGTGATCGACCTGCCCGTGAAGGGCCCGGCCGGGAAGACGCTGCGGCTGGCCGTTCCGCCATACGCGAGCGCTGCCCTCGACCGGTACATCACGCTGCGCGGCGGCGACGAGGGCCCGCTGTTCCGCACGGACACCGGTAGGCCGCTCGACCAGCCCGCGATCTTCAGGAAGATCCGCGAGATCGCTCGCAAGGCCGGGATCCCGCACTGGGATGCAATCTCGCCGCATTCGCTGCGGCACGCGGTTGCCACATACCTGCTCAGCGAGGGTGTGGAGCTCCACGTCGTGCAGGACCTCCTCGGCCACGCGGACCCTCGCACCACCCGCCGGTACGACAAGGAGCAATCCGCACTGAACCGGTCCCCGGCCTACAGGCTCGGCCAGGCATTCGCGCACGGCGAGGCCGCGCACGAGTCCGACTTCCGCGCCGACGTCGAGGCGGTGGCGAAGTGAGTACCGTCCATGAAGCACATGCCCCATGGCATCAGGCGGCATGAGGAATCGCTTGACGCGCTGAGAGCGTCTCTCCGGCGCGAGCGCGGAGTCCCCATACCCCCTCAAGTCTCAGATTCCATGATCACAATCTAGGCCTCTGGAGCCCCCATCTTCAGGGGCCTTTCGCATGCCCTCACCAGCACCGAAAGGCCCCTCGCTGCCTTGGACAAGGGCCCTCGCCTGCTGACGTACCGCCTGCATCCAACCCTGCGGATCCGCATCGTAGAGCTCGCACTTCTCCTGCCAGCGGGCGAGTCCATCACGGATGTCATCGAGTGAATGAAGCCACTCGCCTTCGCCTGCCGTTCCGTGCCACACGACACCAGGACGACTTGGATCACGGCAAAGATCGAACCCATGCAGGTACTGCAGAGCCGTGAGGACCAGGGGAGGGCAGTCGGCGGATGCCCCCTCACCCTCCACCCATGGAGCCGCCCAGGCATGCACGGCCTCACGGGTCACGTCACCCGCAGCCAGCGCTCGCCATCGAGCAGCCACATCCTCACGGCTTGGCGGTGGCAGCGGCGTCTTGGGATCGCTCATGCGTCTACCATTCCAGCCACGCATTCCATGGATCCACGCCGATCAACCTCTTGATCACCCTGCTGACGCCGACGACGCGCTCGGTCTCCTTCCGGAGGGCCCCTTTCATGTGGTGGCACTCGATCGACTTCCTCGAGCGGGACGGCCGCCAGCGCGGGCTGCTCGTTCACCGCATCCGCACGTCGGTGGAAGCCTTCGGCTGCATCGTCGCCGGGGAACTCGACGAACGGCCCGTTGCGACGATGGCCTCTCGCCGAGATCGACTTTGCACAGCCGGTTTTGGGAGGCCGCTTATCCCTCGGAAGAGGTCGGGGGATAAGCGGTCGCCAACGAGCGGGAAGGCACTTTGTGGCGTGTTCAGTGCCTCAGCGTGACTGCTCGGGCTGAATAATGAGCTTTCCGTCCTTGGCGGTCAGTGACGCACCCGCGCAGAGGGGGTCGCTTAATGGCAATGCCCTCACGTCCCAGCCAATAGCTGGTTCCGGGAACCAGACCCATCTCTCCCCTCGGATGACCTGTGGGTCCGCCAGATCCTCCGGAGCTGGAGGGTTCTGCTCGGTCCCCCGGAGCCATTGGCGGAATCGTCCGCAGTATCCCGGTCCGATGTAGCGCGAGAGAATGCTGAATCCTCATCAGGATGTGATCTCGGCGATGGCGAGCAGTCTGCGACACCGCACTCGCCCTTCAAGGTGCTCGCCGACGTCCACGTGAACACGGCGGCCGGGCTTGATCAGGGCATCACCCGGGTGGCGCCCAAGGTGCTCGCGCGAGCGGCGGGGATCGCCGGTCAGCTCACCAAGGCGTTCACGCCGGAGCTGGTTGCGACGCTCGCTCCCGGGATGGTGCCAGGCGCCTACGGCAACCACACCACGGTCTACGTGACGAATAACTACCTGGTGGGCGAGCCCACGTCGAAGACGGCCAACAAGGGTCTGCCGTACGCGTCGGTGCTCGGCCTCGCCTGAGCGTCGCCCCCGTCCCTCCTTTCCTTTTCCGGACACCACGGGAGAGGGAGGGATGAGGGCGATCAGCGTTGCATACCTGGTTGTGCGGCCTACGCAGGGCCCTTAACGTGTCGCTGAGGTCAGACGGCCTTCCACGCCATACATTGATTGTTCGTCCCCGAAGGCCGCCAACAGAACCTGATATCGGTGGGGTTGGCCGATAGGGGGTGGGGGTAACACAGGCCGGAGCGAGTTGGCGCGTCATAACGAATGAGAGTGCCGCCGCTGTACCTTACCGTGCCCCAGACGTCTGAATCGGGCCAGCTTCCGAGGATCCTGCAGACGTTCAGGGTCGCGTGGTTGGAGCTGATCTCTGCGAAGCCATAGCTGTTTCCCGTTCTGACCGTGTGCGCTTCTGCAGGAGAGGCGGTCATGGCTACGGCCATTGTGGCTGTAGCGATGGCCACTTGCCCTATCCGCATGATTTTCGTACGCATGGTTTTCCCCTTCTTCTGTTCTAGCGACGCGGAATCATGTCCGATTCCGTCCACCCAATGCAGGGGTGACTGACATCGTCCTCTGCCGCTAAGGTCCTGGGCGAGGACAACAGCCGGACATTTGCGGGACATTTCGCACTAACGGTTTGCGTGCGCGCCATCACTTTCCGCGTGACTCCGCAAAAGGGGTGTGCTTAGTAACGGTGTCGTCTCGCTGGGGGCGGCGCTCGCTCCCCCTGTTGGGCTGGCCGCGGCGTTGCCGGGGGTGGCGGCGCTCGGAGCGGCCGGACTCGCGACCCTGTCGCCTGGCCCTGTACGAGGTTGAGGACGTGATCAAGGGCCTGGCTGGGGCCGCTCAGGCCGCAGCCGGGGAGCTGGCAGCCGGTGCTCAGTGTGTGCGACCTCGTCCAAGAAGTGCTGTTCCAGCCGCCGTTCGGCCGGCTGACCGCGCTGGTCGACTGGGAATTGTCCATCGATCCCGCCGAGCAGCGGGCCTGACCAACCTCGCGGATGCCCGCCACGGACGATCAGCACTGATCGTGACCGTCCTCCTGCCGGCGACCCAGTCGGCGGCGTCGCGAAGGACGTCGTACCGATGAGTGGGATGCCGCCGATTTCTCGCACAATCCCAGCCTTCCAGGCGTACAAGCGGGAAAGTTCTCGAAAGCGCGACCGCCCCGGCATCGCGTGGGGACTCCGTGGCCACCGGGCAGTTGCTCTAATCTGGGCCCAGAACGGCAGGGGAGTGAGAGTTTACGTGGCGCATGGTCCAGACGGTTCAGTCGTTGTCGCCTTAGACGCCGTCCTCGAACGCATCACCTACGCCAACGAGGAGACCGGCTACACCATCGCCCGCGTCGCCACCGAACGCTCCGGCTCCGACCTGCTCACCGTCGTCGGCCCGTTGCTCGGCGCCCAGGTCGGCGAGTCCTTGCGGCTGCTCGGCCGCTGGAGCTCCCACCCCCGCTACGGCCGCCAGTTCGAGGTGCGCTCCTACACCACCGTCCTGCCCGCCACCGTCCAGGGCATCCGCCGCTACCTCGGCTCCGGCCTGATCAAGGGCATCGGCCCCAAGATGGCCGAGCGCATCGTCGACCACTTCGGCACCGACACCCTCGAGGTCATCGAACAGCAGCCGCAGCGCCTGGTCGAAGTCCCGGGCCTGGGACCCAAGCGGACCAAGATGATCGCCGCCGCCTGGGAGGAACAGAAGATCATCAAAGAGGTGATGATCTTCCTCCAGGGCGTCGGCGTGTCCACCTCGATCGCGGTGCGCATCTTCAAGCAGTACGGCGAATCGTCCATCTCCGTCGTCAAGACCCGCCCGTACCAGCTGGCCGACGACGTGTGGGGGATCGGTTTCAAGACCGCCGACACCATCGCCCAGGCCGTCGGCATCCCCCACGACAGCCCCGAACGCGTCAAAGCCGGCCTGCGCTACACCCTGTCCCAGGCCGCCGACGACGGCCACTGCTACCTGCCCGCCCCCAACCTCGCCGCCGACGCCGTCAAGATCCTCGAGGTGCCCGCCGACCTCGTCACCACCTGCCTCGAAGACCTCATCGAAGCCGAAGGCGCCGTACGCGAGCCCATCCCGGCCGGCGACAACGTCGTACCGGCCGTCTACCTGCCGCCCTTCCACCGCGCCGAGAACTCCCTGGCCTCCGGCCTGCTCTCCCTCCTGCGCTCCGGCCATGACCGGCTCAAAGCCTTCGCCGACGTCGACTGGGAACGCGCCGAGACCTGGCTGCACGGCCAGACCGGCGCCGACCTGGCCTCCGAGCAGCGCCAGGCCGTCCGCCTGGCCCTGACGGAGAAGGTCGCCGTCCTGACCGGCGGGCCCGGCTGCGGCAAGAGCTTCACCGTACGCTCCATCGTCCTGCTGGCCCGCGCCAAACGCGCCAAGGTCATCCTGGCCGCCCCCACCGGCCGCGCCGCCAAACGCCTGGCCGAGCTGACCGGGCACGAGGCCACCACCGTCCACCGGCTGCTGCAGCTGCGCCCCGGCGGCGAGGCCACCTTCGACCGCGACAACCCCCTGGACGCCGACCTCGTCGTCGTCGACGAGGCCTCCATGCTCGACCTGCTGCTGGCCAACAAACTCGTCAAGGCCGTCGCGCCGGGCGCCCACCTGCTGTTCGTCGGCGACGTCGACCAGCTGCCCTCGGTCGGGGCCGGCGAGGTCCTCAAAGACCTGCTCGCCGCCGACGACATCCCCCGCGTACGCCTGACGCAGATCTTCCGCCAGGCCCAGGAGTCCGGCGTCGTCGTCAACGCCCACCGCGTCAACACCGGCAACCACCCCATCCTCCAGGGCATGAACGACTTCTTCCTGTTCCCCTGCGAGGAGGCCGAGGACATCGCCGCCCTGACCGTCGACGTCGTCGCCCGCCGCATCCCGCGCCGCTTCGGCCTCGACCCGCGCCGCGACATCCAGGTCCTGGCCCCCATGCACCGCGGCGCCGCCGGCGCCGGCGCCCTCAACACCGCCCTGCAGGAAGCCCTCACCCCCGCCCGCGAAGGCATGCCCGAACGCCGCTACGGCGGCCGCGTCTTCCGCGTCGGCGACAAAATCACCCAGCTACGCAACAACTACGACAAAGGCGCCGCCGGGGTCTTCAACGGCACCGTCGGCATCGTCACCGACATCCGGCCCGACGAGCACAAGCTCACCGTCGTCACCGACGAGGACGAGGCCGTCGACTACGCCTTCGACGAACTCGACGAACTCGCCCACGCCTACGCCGTCTCCATCCACCGCTCCCAGGGCAGCGAATACCCGGCCGTCGTCGTCCCGCTGGCCACCAGCGCCTGGATGATGCTGCAGCGCAACCTCCTCTACACCGCCATCACCAGGGCCAAGAAGCTCGTCGTCATCGTCGGCTCCCGCCGCGCCCTGGCCCAGGCCGTCCGCACCAAGGGCGCCGGACGGCGGCACACCGGCCTGACCCACCGCCTCTAAGGCGACCCTTTCCCAGGCACAAGTGATTGAAATGTGACCGAACTCTCCCAAATGATTCCTCGTCTTACATGCATCAGCATTAAGGTTTTTGAGGTGCGTTTGATGCCATGGGGGAAAGGACAGTGTTGAACGTTACGCCCGCTTGGAGGAAGCCCGCCACCGCAGTCGCGCTGCTCACCGCAGCCACACTGACGGCCTCATGTTCATCGGGCACCACCCCCGACGGCGGCAGCGGGGGAGCGGGCGCGCCCGAAGCCACCACGACCGCCACCCCCCAGGCCCCCACCGTCAAGATCAGCCCCGCCCAGGGCAGCGGCAAGGTCAGCCCCGAGAAGAAGGTCGTCGTCACCTCCGACGGCGGCGTCCTCGACAACGTCACCGTCGAGGCCTCGGGCGAACAGGTCGAGGGCAAGTACAACGCCGACAAGACCAAGTGGGTCTCCAAGACCGCGCTCAAGCCCTCCACCGACTACACCGTCAACGCCACCGCCGGCGCCACCACCGCCACCAGCACGTTCACCACCGCCAAACCCGAACGCGCCCTGCAGATCGCCGACGTGACCCCCCACGCCAAGGGCGAGACCATCGGCGTCGGCGCCCCCATCATCGTCACCTTCAACCAGCCCGTCACCAGCAAGGCCACCATCGAACGCGCCCTGGAGATCGAGGCCGAAAAGCCCGTCACCGGCGCCTGGCGCTGGATCAACGACACCGTCGCCATCTACCGCACCGCCAAATACTGGCCCGCCCACCAGAAGGTCACCCTCAATGCCCGCATCACCGGCATCAAGGGCGGCGCCGGCCTGTACGGGGTCAAGGACTACTCCGCCACCCTCAAGATCGGCGCCCGGCAGATCAGCAAGGTCGACACCAAAAAGCACATGATGTACGTCTACAAAGACGGCAAACGCGTACAAACCATGCGTATCAGCGCCGGAATGGCCACCACCCGCGAATACACCACCACCTCCGGCGTCCACCTCACCATGGAACGCGGCAACCCCGTCCGCATGATCTCCCCAGGCCGCAAAAAGGGCGACCCCGGCTACTACGACGTCATGATCGACCACGCCGTCCGCATCTCCAACTCTGGCGAATACGTCCACGCCAAGGACAACGTCTGGGCCCAAGGCGTCCGCAACGTCAGCCACGGCTGCCTCAACGCCCGCCCCGACCAGGCCAGATGGTTCTACGACAACTTCCAGCGCGGCGACGTCGTCGACATCACCGGCACCACCCGCGAACTCGAATGGAACAACGGCTGGGGCTTTTGGCAACTGCCGTTCAAGGAATGGAAGAAGGGCAGCGCCCTGAAGAGCACCAAGGCCTGACATGACCCACTCCAGCACCCTCCCGCGCATCCGCGACGGCCGCGACGGCGACGTCCCCATCGTCTTGAGCATGTTCGACAGCGCCGTCGCCTGGCTCACCGCCCAAGGACGCACCGGCCAATGGGGCAGCAGCCCCTTCACCGGCAACCCACGCCGCACCCGCCAGGTCACCGGCTGGCTCGAACTCGGCGGCATGCGCATCGCCGAACTCGACGACCACCCCGCCGGCTGCCTCGTCGTCGGCGGCGCCCACGACTACGTCACCCCCGCCACCGAACCCGAGCTCTACGTCCAGGTCCTAGTCACCGACCGCCGCTACCACGGCCACGGCGTCGGCCGCGCCCTGCTCGACCGGGCCGCCACCGAAGCCGCCGAACGCGGCGTCGGCCTGCTGCGCGTCGACTGCTACGCCGGCGACGACGGCCGCCTGGTCGCCTACTACGAAAGCTGCGGCTTCACCCGCATCGCCCCCTTCACCGTGGGGGAGTGGCCCGGCATGCTCCTGCAGCGCCGCATCTGACCCCTGGCCCGGTCGCGGCGGGCCGACCTGCGGGGGCACCCGGTTTGGAGCAGATCTTGATCTGTGTCATGGTGAAGCCATACGCCCGATATCGGAATTCCTGCCGGACAGCGCCTCGGGTGGAGGTTGGATGCCCGCCGACGACGATGGCCCCTTCCCCGACTTCCGGATCCTGGGCCCGCTGGAGATCAGCCTGTCCCGCCGGGAGGTCCCGCTTCCCGGCCAGCACGTTCGCTGGCTCCTGGCCGTGCTGCTGCTGTCAAGGGGGGAGCCGGTCGCCGAAGGCCAGCTCCTGAGCCACGTCTGGGGCACCTCCGAGGTCAGCCTGCGGGCTCTGCGCACCAGCGTGTCGCGGCTGCGATCATGGTTGCGCGACCACACGGGGATGACCGAGGCGGTCAAGTACACCAGGTCCGGCGGCTACGTCCTCGACCTGGACGCGCGCCATGTGGACGCGGCCCGCTTCCTCGGCCGCTACCGTGCCGCCGCTCGCGAGCCGGACCCCGCGCTCGGACTCGACCTGCTGTTGCGGGCGCTCGGGCAGTGGCGCGGGCTCGTACTGGAAGGAGCCCCGGAGGAGGTCCGCGCGCACGCGGGGATCCGCCGGCTGCAGACCGCCCGGGCCGGCTGCGCGGCCAGGGCCGCCGACCTGGCGCTGCACACCAGCCGGCCGGAGGCGGCCCTGCCGCACGTGCGGGAGGTCGCCGCGGACATGCCGTACGAGGAGCCGCTCCAGACCCGGCTGATCAGGCTGCTCGGCGCCACCGGCCGCAGAGCCGAGGCGTTGCGCTGCTTCGAGGAGATCCGGCGCAGGCTGGCCGACGAACTCGGCGTCGACCCCTCCGAGGAGCTCCGCGCCACGCACGCGGAGCTGCTGCGCGAGCATCGGCCCGCCCCCGAGCCCGCCCCCGAGCCCGCGGCGCAGACCCCGCCCGAGCGGGCCCGGCCGGTGGCCGCCGAGCTGCCGATGGACGTGGCGACCTTCACGGGGCGCAGGCGAGAGGTCGAGCACCTGTGCGGGTTGCTCGGAGCGGCACGCCAGGAGGGCCCGGTCGTCGTGTCGATCTCGGGCGGCGGCGGGGTCGGGAAGTCGGCGCTGGCGATCCACGTGGCCCACCGTCTGGCCGCCCGCTATCCCGACGGGCAGCTGTACCTCAACCTGCACGGATCCACCCCCAACACCAGGCCGGTCGAGACGTCCGCGGCGCTGGCCCGGCTCCTGCGCTCGCTGGGGACGGACGACGAGGCGGTGCCGGCCGAGGTCGAGGAGGCCGCGGGCCAGCTACGGTCGCTGATCGCGGGCAAACGCCTGCTGATCGTTCTGGACAACGCGCTGGACGCCGCCCAGATCCGCCACCTGCTGCCCGGCCACGGCGCCGGCGCGGTCCTGCTCACGAGCCGCAAGGTGCTCACCGAGCTGGACGGCGCCACACACCTGCGCCTGGAGCTCCTGCCCGAAGAGGACTCCCTGGCGCTCTTCGCGCACTTGGTCGGCCGTGACCGTGTCCGGGCCGAGACCGCGGCCGCGGAGGCGGTCGTCCGCCAGTGCGATCACCTGCCCCTGGCGGTCTGCATCGCCGCGGCCCGACTCAACGCCCGTGCCACCTGGAGCGTTCGCGCCCTGGCCGACCGGCTGGAGACGGACCGGCACCGGCTGGCCGAACTCCACGTCGGCGACCGGGCGCTGCGCGCCAGCTTCGCCGTCGGCTACGACGAGCTCGACGCCGGCCACGCCCGCCTCTTCCGGCTCCTGGGCCTGCTCGCCAACGCCGACGTCGGCGTGGGGGTCGCCGCAGCCCTGGCCGGCATCCCCGAACGGCAGGCGGAGGATGTCCTGGACTATCTCGTCGACCTCCATATGGTGGAGAACCACGCCCCCCACCGCTACCGCATGCACGACCTGCTCCGCCAGTTCGCCTACGAGCGCGCGCACGAGGAGGACGACGCCGGCCGGCGCGCCGCGGCCCTGCGGAACGTGCTGCACTGGTACCTCGCGACGGCCCGGGCCGTGTGCGTCCGGGTCAATCCGGACGCCGCATGGCGGACCGGCATCGGGCCGCAGGACCTGGCCGTGCCGGGGGCCGTCATGGACAGCCACCAGCAGATCCAGACCTGGATCAAGGCGGAGACCGCGAACTTCCCCGTGGTCCTGCGCCAGGCGATCGGCGAGCTCGACGACGGCCCGTCGCTGGCGGTCGGCCTGGCCGCGGCGCTCTACCTCCCCCTGGGGTACCAACGGTTGTGGAAGGACCAGTACACGCTGGAGGAGCTGGCGGCCGACGCCGCCGGGCGCACCGGCGACCCGCTGCAGTTCGCGGTCGTCCAGGGAGATCTGGGCGACGTGCAGTCCCAGCTGGGCCAGTTGAGCGACGCCATCGCGCGGCTGCGGGACTCCCTGGCCGCCTACCGCCGCCTTCGGCATCCGCGCGGGGAGTCCTCGCAGCTGGACCGGCTGGCCGGCGCCTACGGCCTGCTCGGCCGCTATGACGAGTCCATCGACTGCTACCTGCAGGCGCTGGCGCTCGACCGCAAGCAGGGCGACCGGTTCAACGAGGGGATCACGCTCAGCAACCTGGGCCTGACCTACCAGAAGGCCGGCCGCTTCGCCGAGGCCGTCCAGGCCCACAGCGAGTCCATCGCCATCCACCGCGAGACCGACAGCCCCTTCGGCCTCGGTTGCCTGCTGGGCAACCTTGCCGAGGCCCGGCGGCTCGCGGGCCGGCCCGACCTGGCGGTCCGCCTGTTCCAGGAGGCGCTGCGGGCCGACGACGACGCCGGCCGGTCCGGCACGTACGACGAGGCCGAGCACTGGTGGGGGCTGGGCCGCTGCCACGACGACCTGGGTGAGTCGGGGCCCGCCCAGGAGTGCAGGCGCGCGGCGGGCGCCCTGCTCCACCGTCTGGGGCTGATCGGGGCGCAGGAGAGGCAGCTGATCGAGGCCGAGGCGCACCCGCCGACGCCGGAGATCATCCGCAGGAACACCTGACCGCCCGCGTGCGCCTCACTGGCCCGTGCAGCAGGTCGCCGTCCCCGGCTCGACGAGGGTGTGGTAGCTGAGATCGGCCAGATCGGCCTCCGCTCCACCGGCTGCCCCGCCGGCTGTCCCGTCGGCTGCGCACGCGGGCCCGGCGACGAAGGCGAACCGGCACTCGCCCAGGTGCCGCACCGTCACCCGGGCCGGCAGCAGCGCCCGCTGCGGGTCGAGGGAGCCGCCGCGGAAGGCGTCGCTGAGATAGGTCAGGTCGACCCCGACGTCGATCGTGTCCGGGGCGGCCGCCCCGGCCGCGCAGAGGTTCATCCAGCTCTCGACGCGGACGAGCTCGGGCCCGACGGCATCGCCGGGGTCCTGCGCGACGAGGTCCTCGTAGGCCGACCTGGCCTTCTCCCACAGCTCCCGCGACCTGTCCTGGAGCAGCGGCGGGACCAGCAGGTCGTAGAACGCGCCCCGGTCCAGACCGGTCCGGCGCATGAGCCAGCGGGTCGCGAGGGGGTAATAGCTGGTGGCGAAGCGGCCGTGCAGCTGGATCCGGGACAGGCGTTCGTACTCCCACCTGCGCTGTTCGGCGACCGCGAACACCTCCAGCACCTCCTCGCCGGCAGCCGGGAGCCGGACGGGGGAGCCGCCGTGCAGAAGGTCGTACATCCCCACGGTCGCCTTCTTGGTCCTCAGACGTGCCTGCTCGCGCGAGGGGCGCGGCGGCGGCGCCGGCCGCGTCCCGGCGAGCCAGGAGGCGACCGCCGGCCTGGCCCTGATCTCGTCGATCCTGGCCAGGGCGCGGGCCGGGATCTTCGCGCCGAACACCTCCAGAGTGATCGCCCGCAGGTTGGGAGCGTTGCGGACGACCTCGTCGAGCATGTCCAGGCAGACCGAGATGATGGGCTGGTCGCCGTGCGTGTCGTCGTAGTGGTAGCCGTCCTCGCGCAGGTCGATGCCGCCGCCCGCGACGTGGATCTCGGTGATGTACGACCACGGCAGCCGGTGGAAGTCGCTCGTGGGCGCGGCGCCCCGGGCGATCTGGTAGCTCAGCACGTGCCCCAGGTCGAAGCACATGCCGCAGCCCGTCTCCCGGGTCAGCTCGGCGAAGAAGTCGAAGGCGTGCATGTCGCCGACGACCAACGTGGTCGGCGGGAACTCCGCGTTGAAGGGTACGCCGAGCCGCTCCTGCACCTCGCGGACGTTGCCGGCCGTGACCACGAGGGTCGCGTCGGTCAGCGGGAACGGCATGAAGTGCGGGTACACGTGCCGCTCGGACATGAGCCAGACCCCGAGGTCCTCGGTGATCCACGGGGTACGGGTCACCTCGACCAGCTCGGCGAGCTCGGCCAGGTCCTCGGCCGTCGGCGGGTCGGGATAGACGGGATTGATGTTCGTGCTGTGCACCAGCACCCGTTTCTCGCCGGCCACCTGCGGGATCTTCATGGCGACGAATCCCTTGCTCCTGGCGTTGCGGCGATGCCTGATCTCCGCGTAGCCGGTCGGCCCGCCCAGGTGACGGGCCGACGGGGCGGTGATCTCGAAGTAGTCGATCCGTCCCGGCGAGTCCGCCAGGTAGTCGGCGTGCAGGTCGGACGGGTTGACCCCGACCCCGACGCCGAAGATGGGAAGAGCCTGGAAGTATCCGGGTCCGAACGTGGCCATCTGCCCTCCGTCGTTCACTGTGGGGTGCGCCATTCGCCGAGTCGAAGCAGGCGCCGTAGGTCGCGGGCCGGCCGTGGACGGCCGCAGCGGTCACAGCCGTGACAGGCCACCACCCGGTCGCGAGAGAGGGACAGGCCGGGAATCGAGAGGGTGATCACCGCTCCCGCCGCGTCTCCCGCCGCATCCCGGGCTGCCCTTGCCTGGCCGTCCCCGGCCGGGCGCAGCAGCAGGCGGGCCGCCGTCGCGGCCACGTCCGCATGCCGCGGCCGGAACCCGGCCGGGCCGAGGGCCGGGTCGCAGTCGTAGGCCGCGTACGCGGCCCGCGTCCGGTGCCAGCGCGGGTCGTGCTGGACGCGCCGGTCGGCGTAGCAGCGGAAGCACGGACCGCTGCCCGGCCGCACCAGTGGCCCGACGATGATCGAGGCGTCCTCCATGACGACCGGCAGCCAGGCCGTACCGGTGGCGTGCGACAGCTCGTCGGCGCGTTCGCACAGGTCCGGCACCGGCCGCCACAGCGCCACCACGACGGCCTGCGCCCCGGCGGCGAACACCGCGTCGAGATCGTCGACGGTGAACCGGGCGTCGAGATCGTCGACGGTGAACCGGGCGTCGAGATTGTCGACGGTGAACCGGGCGCCGGGCGGCCGGTCCTGGAGACGGTCGGCGACCCGGGCGCCGAACGGCCCCTGCCCCACGGCGATCACGCGAACGGTTGCGGCCACGGATTCAGCTCCTCCTCTGCCAGCACCCTGTGGCCCATGCGGGCGGGCGCCTCGTACAGGCGGGGATGGCCCTTGAACTGGGCGCGCGGATGCAGGCTGAGCGGCTGGAGGTCGGGGACGATGACGTTGACCGCGCTCAGCCCGGCGCCGGCCAGTTCGTCGGGGGTGCGGTCGACCACAACGGCCCTCATCCCCGCCGCGGCCAGGCCGCTCACGAGGTGCCGCAACGCCAGGTCGGGCGCTGCCGGCAGCACTGTCGGCAGCGCTGCCGGCAGCGCGGGCCGCCCGGCGCCCGTCCCCGCCTGACCCAGCAGGAACGCGAACGCCGGCGCCCGGCCTGCCGCGCCCATGTACCGCGCGCCGTCCTCCATCGCGCGGAAGTCCGCGGGGGAGTCCGGCGCCGGGCCCGTCGCCCGGCGCAGCTCGGCCCGCATGCCGACGGCCTCGAACAGCGCCTTGTCCGCCGCCGCGCGAAGGGTGCGCCCGGTGCCCGCGCCCACGGCGTGGCAGGCTCGCCGGTCGCGGCGGTCGGCCAGGACGCAGTAGGCGACCGGGACGCCGAGCTCGGTCGAGGCGTCGAACAGGTGGGTCTCGACGGACCGAGCCGCGCACCAGTCGATCGTCACCTGTGCCGCCTCGGAGCGGTCGCCGGCCGCGATCCGGGGCAGCGGCAGGCGTTGCAGCCAGGCGAGCGCCGCCGCGTCCCGTTCCACGACCTCGCAGATCCCCTGGACGACCGCCTCCACGGGGTCGGTGTGCACCGCCATGCCCGTCGACATGCGGAAGGTGAAGCCCTCCGCCGGCACCGCGTCCCGCAGCCCCGGGCAGGCCATGACGGACGGCACCCAGACCTCGCGCCCGGTGACCAGGTCGAGCCCCCGCGACCACCGGATGCGGGCCGCCGGGTCGAAGGGGCGCATCGGGCAGTCCGCGGCGGCGTACTCCACGGGGGAGCAGCGCGGGTAGCGCGCCGGGTCCAGGCAGTCGCCGCCGAGCTCGTCGGCGCTGGCCCAGATCCGCTCCTCGCCGAGGATGTCGAACCCGGCGTAGCGCTCCGCGCCCTCCGCGATGGCCACGAAGCGCGCCATCGCCGGGGAGTCCCAGGCCCGGCCGCCGCTGAACACGTGGTTCACCGCCGCCAGACCGCCCTTCTGGATCCGGCCGTAACTGGAGGTGGCCCGCCCCGGCATGCCGCTGCCGATGCCGGCCACGGCGAACGACAGCCGCTCGGGACTGTCCAGCTCGTGTGCCGTCTCCACCCGGGAGACGACCCCGTACGGGGACAGCAGCACGTTCAAGGAGTCCGGATCCGTCATCGGCCAGCCCGCCCCAGCTCCCCGATCACCGGGCCCAGGCTCCGCATCTCGCAGTCGTGGACGGCGATGTAGCTGAAGCCGTAGCGCTCGCGGCGCTCGAGGATCTGCTCGGCGATCTGCTTCCTGGTGCCGATCAGCAGGAACGGACTGTCCAGGGCGTCGGCGACGCTGTAGTAGGGATAGTGCGCGGCGACCAGGTCCGCCGCGGCCGACCGCCTGTTCCCCGTGATGATCACTTCGTGGACGAGGAGGTTCAGCTCCAGCCCGCCCGCCCGCTCGCCCGCCTGGCCGGTCACGAACCGCACCCGCTCGTCGATCTCTCGCGCGGTCCCGAGCCGCGGCCGCCCCCCTGGGCACGGGTAGGCGCCCGCCACGGCCACGATGTCGGCCCGCCGCGCCGCCAGCCGCAGGATCCGGTCGCCGGTGCCGGCGATCAGCAGGGGCGGGCGCGGCCGCTGGGCGCCGGCGTACCTGTCGTCCTGCTCCAGCAGCAGCCGTAGCCGCTCGACCGCGGACTCCAGCCGCGCCAGCCGGTCCCCGAACCTCGCCCACGCGATGCCGGCCTCCGCGGCCTCCCCGGGCAGATGCCCGGCTCCCAGCCCGATCTCGAGCCTGCCCCCGATGAGCCGGTCAGTGGTGGCCGCCTCCCTGGCCAGCAGGTACGGGTTCCAGTAGGCGATGTTGAGCACGAACGTACCCACCCGCATCCGCCCGCCGGTCTCGGCCGCCAGCGCCAGGGCGGGGAAGGGCGCCGTCGCCGACGGCTTGCCCGCCCCGCTGCCCAGATGGTCGGGCACGAGGACGACGTCGAAGCCGTAGGCGTCCGCCTCGCGGCACGTGGCGACGAACTCCGTGCGCGTGCCGACGCTGAACACGTTGCACCCGAAACGAAAATCCCGCATGCCGATCACGTTCCAGCAAAGCGCCGCCGAGGTCCGCCCCTCGACGGCGGGGGAGCGGCCGCAACACCCCTCTGGAGGAGGGTTTCGGGCGCATCGGCCGGCGCGCACGGTTGAACCACACGCCAGCCATGGATCGGATGCCGCCGATGTCACCTCTGGTACGCAGCAGATACCTTCTCCTGTCGCCACACGAATACCGGACCCAGGCCGGCGAACGGGTGTGCCTGGGCTACTCGACCAGGACCGGCCGCGTCTTCTCCGTCTCGCCGCGGACCGCGCGCCTGCTGGAAACGGGCGCCCTGGCCGAGCTGGGTCAGGACGTCCGCGACGACCTGACCCGCCGCGAGATCCTGGTGCCCCCTCAAGACGAGCTCGGCTCGGTGCTGGACGGCATCAGGGACACCTCCGCCCGTCCCGGGCTGCGCGGATTCACCATCATGCCGACGGCCTACTGCAACATGGCGTGCAGCTACTGCGGCCAGGAGCATCGCAAGGGCTCGCTGCGGCACGAGCGGATGGAACGGATGATCGCCCGCGTTCTGGCGGCCATGTCGGACCCCCACACCGGCCACGTCGAGGTCACCTGGTTCGGCGGCGAACCGCTGCTGGGCTTTCGCACCATCGTCGAGATGAGCGGGCGGTTCCTGCCCGCCGCCGCCCGGCACGGCACCCGTTACTCCGCGGCGATCATCACCAACGGCAGCCTCCTCGACGAGCGCCGGGTGGACGTCCTGTACGAGGAGTGCGGGGTGCGCGCCATCCAGGTGACGCTGGACGGCGCCGCCGACACCCATGACCGCAGAAGGAAGATGAAGAACGGCCGCCGGACCTTCGGCAAGATCGTCGCTCTGCTGTCATCGGTGCTGGCCGCCGGCAACCATCCGCAGCTGCGTTTCGACATCCGCGTGAACGTCGATGCCGAGAACCAGGACGACATCCCCGGCCTGCTGCAGACCCTGGCGGCGCACGGGCTCGGGCACCCGTCGGTCGACCTCGACCTCATGCCGGTGCATTCCTGGGGCAACGACGTCTCCGACGTGGAGCTCACCCCGGCGGGCTACGCCGAGCGGGAGGCCGAGTGGCTGGCGCTGGCCCGCTCGCTGGGGCTGCGCTTCCGGCTGCTGCCCACCCGGCGCAGGAGCACGACGTGCCTGGCCACGACCAGGAACGGCGAGCTCCTCGACCCGTCCGGCGCCGTCTACTCCTGCTCGGAGCACCCCCTGGTGCCCCGCGACCGCGACAGCGGCGTGCTCGCCACGCTCGACGAACTCGCCACCACCGCCCTGCGGCCCGCCGGCATGTTCGACACCTGGTACGACGAGATCGAGCAGGACCGGTGGCCCTGCGCCCGCTGCCCGTTCCTGCCCGTGTGCGGCGGCAGCTGCCCGAAGCTGTGGCACGACGGCGCCCCGCCCTGCCCCAGCTACAAGTTCAACTGGCGGCAGCGGCTGGACCTGGCCGCGCAGTCGAAGGGGCTGGTCCGCTGTGACTGACCCGCCGCCGATCGAGTACGAGCCGACGCCGCACGCGAGCTGGGCCGACCTCCACGACCTGCCCGGCGGTGTCATCGTCTCGGCACACGGCTGGTACGCCATCCTGCGGGGGCGGATCGGCCGGCAGGTGCGCGAACTGCTGGCCGGCCGGCAGCGGGTCATCCGTTCCGGCCCGGACACCGCCGCCCGGCTGAGCCGGCTCGCCGAGCGGGGCGTCCTGCGTGAGCGCGACCCCGGGGCCGGCGCGCCCGCCGGCCGGTCGATCACCGTGCAGGGGAGCGGGGCGAGCGCCGCCCTCATCGAGGACCTGCTGCGCGCCGAGCTGCGCGGGCAACCCCACGAGGTGTACGGCAAGCCCGTCCCGGGCCCGTGCCCGCCCGGCGGGCTGGCCGTGGTCGTCGCGGGGGCGGGCGACCTGCGGAGGGTCAACCGCGCCTTCCTGGCCGCCGGGGCCCCGTGGCTGCTGGTGCACCCGCGGGCGGCGGCCCCGGTGCTCGTCGGCCCGCTGTTCGTGCCCGGCCGTACCGGGTGCCTGGAGTGCTACTGGTCCAGGCGCAGCAGCGCCTACGCCCACCCGGCCGAGTACGGCGTCCTGATGCGCTCGGGCAGATCGGGACCGGCCGGCCCGTGGCACCTCCACATGATCGCCGGCCTGGCGGCCCGCATGGCGCTGGACTGGCTGCGCGCGGACCCCTCGCCGCCCGGATCGTACTTCGAGGTGCCGACGCAGCCGGGGGCCGCCATCACCCGTCACACCCTCGTGCCGGTGGCCGCCTGCCCCGCCTGCGGGGGCGAGGCGTCATGGTGATGCCCGCGGGCCCGGAGCAGGCCCTGGAGCAGGCCCTGGTCTCGGCGCGCACCGGACCCGTGTTCGAGGTCACCGAACACGCCCCGCACACCCACGGCGGCGCGGACTGGCTGGTGATCGCCTCAGGGGTGGCGGTCGATCGGCTGCACGGCGCGTACATCCCGACGAGCGGCGCGGGACGCTCGCCGCACAAGGCGTGGGCCAGAAGGAACGCGCTCTACGAATGCGCCGAACGCCTGGCCCTCAGGGAACCTCCGGGCCGCGGGCCGGCGCCGGCCGGCCCGGACTGCCCGCTCGCCGGCCGGACCATCCCGGTGCGCGACCTCGCCTCCGGCACCATGCTCGAGCGTCCCGCGGGCGACTTCTACCTTCACCCGCCACCCTGCCCCAGGGCCGCCGGCCCCGACCGGCCGACCTCGAACGGGGCGGCCGCCGGCGACTCCTACTGGAGCGCGGTGGAGCGCGGCCTCCTTGAACTACTGGAACGCGACGCCCTCATGACGACGTGGCGCTTCGGCCTGCGCCCGCCGCGCCTGCCCGCCGACGACCTCGTTCCCGACCAGGTCGAAGCGCTGCGCGGGCAGGGCCTGACCCTCACCCTGGCCGACCTTTCGCCCCTGCACGACCTGCCGACCGTCGTCAGCGTCGCCGGCGGGCAGGTGGACGGCCACCAGGTACGCACCGTCGGCAGCGCCGCGGACCGCACGCTGCGGCGAGCGGCCGCGCGCGCCGCCGTCGAGGCCGGCAGCGTCCACCAGGTCGCCGCGGAACGCCTCAGGCTGGGACGGCACGAGGAGCTCACGTTCGCGGACTTCATCGACCACGCCTTCTACTACCTCGATCCGGACAAGGCCCGGTTGCTCGACCTCCTCGACTCGGGACCCGTCACCACCGCCCGGGCCGCCGCGCCCGGCGACGACAGCAAGCAGAACGACAGCAAGCAGGACGACAGCGAGCAGAACGTACGCGCTCTGGCCGAGCGGCTGGCCCGCGGCGGCGTCGCGCTCCACGTGGCCGACATCACGCCCGCCTGGCTGCGCCCCCACGGGATCCACACGATCGTCGCCCGCTCCCCGGACCTGTATCCGCTCGAACTGGGACCCGGCAGCCCCGACCTCGCCCGCCGCCTGCGTCGCCACCCCGCCCGCGAGGCCCTGGTCAGCGGGCGGCCCGTCAACCTCGCGCCGATCCCGCTGGCCTGACCCCACTGGAGAGAGGTCCATGATCGCCAACCCTGGCCGTGCGCTCCTGGTGTGTTTCGTCGGCTCCCGCGCCCTGTCGACCTTCGGCAGCTGGGCATCCGGCATGGTCGTGGTCATCTGGGTCAGGACCCTGACCGGACGCGACGACGCGGCCGCCCTGTCGATGCTGCTGTTCGCCCTGCCGACCCTCGCCTACCCTCTCATCGGCCAGCTGATCGACAGAATGGACCGGCTGGCCGCCCTCGCCGTGAGCCAGGCCGCCGGAGCGGCGATGATCTCGTGCTTCTTCCTCGTCGACGACCCCTCCGACATCTGGATCGTCTACGTCGTCCAGCTCCTGCAGGGCGTCAACGCCGGCCTGATCTCGGTGGCGGGCGACGCGCTGCTGCCCCAGCTCGCCCCGGCCGGCCGGCTGTCGTCGGTGAACGGGTGGCTGCAGTCGGCGATGCAGGCCGGCCGGCTCGCCGCCCCGGGGACCGGGGTGCTGATCTTCACGATGTCCGGCGGCATCACCGCCGTGATCGTCTTCGACATCGCCACGTTCCTCGTGTCCCTGGCACTGCTCGCCCCCCTCGCGCGGGCGGCGAGACACCGGCCGACGCGCTCGGAGCCCGAAAGCTACATCCAGTCCCTGCGGCGCGGCACCAGGCTCATCACCAGCCGGCCAGAACTGCGCACGGTCACCCTGCTCAACCTCGGGTGCGGCCTGGCGGCCGGGTTCCTGTCCAGCAGCTGGTTCGCGATGATCACCTCGGGGCTGGCCGCGTCACCGGACTTCGCCGGAGTCCTGGCCACCGGCCAGGCCATCGGCGGGATGCTCGGCGGCCCCCTGGGCACCTGGTTCGCCACCGCCCACCGGATCCGCGGCGCGGGCCTGTGCGTGACGGCCGCCTTCTGCGCGGTCGGCCCCGCCCTGCTGTCGGGTGTCGCGCCGCTGGCGGTGACGGGCATCGCGCTGGTCGGCCTGGGGACGTCGGTGCTCTTCGTGGTCTACGTCACGGTCGTGCAGAACGCCGTACCGGAACAGCTGCTGGGGCGCTCCTTCGCCACGCTCGACGCCTACACCAACCTCGCGCAGGTGGGCGGGCTGGCGATCGGCGCGCTCTGGCTGGGCGCCATGGGCTCCTTCCAGCCGATCGTCGTGGCGGCCATGGTGGTACTCGTCCCCGTGGCACTGATCCTCCTGCGCGAGGGCTCGGCACGCGGCGAGGCCGCCGAAGTCGTGGCGCACGCGCTACCCGCGCCCGCCTCGGCCCTGCGCGGCGCGCTGACGGTCGAGACGCCCGCGGTCGGCGGCCTGCACTACCGCCTGCGCGCCCACGACGGCGCCGGTCACCGGTCATGACCGGCACGGCGGCGCGCCCGCGCAGGACCATCCGCTTCGCCCACACCTCCACGGGAGCCACGGTGGACGCGCGCAGCCTGGTGCTGCCCGGCGCGATCTCGCGCCACTGGGCCTGGGGCGAGGCCACCGGCAGGAACGTACGCGTGTGCCTGATCGACAGCGGCGTCCGGGCCGAGGACGCCCGCGGCCGCGTCGACTGCTTCGCCGTACGGGAGAGCGGGACCTCCTGGACGGTCGAGCCGGACCAGGACGGCGACAGCGCGGGACACGGGACCACGTGCGCGGCGATCATCCGCCGGCTGGCGCCGGACTGCGACCTGGTCAGCGTCCGCGTCCTGGGACGCAACCTGCACGGCCAGGGCGAGGCACTGCTCGCGGCCCTGCAATGGGCCATCCGGCACCGCTTCGCCCTGGTCAACCTGAGCCTGTCCACCCGCAAACCGGCCTTCAAGGAACGGCTCCACGACCTGGCGGACGAGGCCTACTTCGCCGGGGTGACCCTGGTGTCGGCCGCGCACAACAGCCCGGTGGACAGCTACCCGTGGCGCTTCCCCTCCGTGCTGTCCGTGGGCTCCCACGATGCGCAGGACCCCGAGCACATCGAACTCAGCCCCGACCCGCCCGTCGAGTTCTTCGCCCCCGGAGTCGGCATCCCGGCGGCGGGACCGCCCGGCGCGAGGCTGACCGTATCCGGCAACAGCTTCGCCGCCCCCCACGTCACCGGACTGTGCGCGCGCATCCTGCAAAAACACCCGGGGTTCAGGACGGCGCAGCTCAAGCAGGTGCTGGCGGGCGCGGCAGGCAATCTCAGGTGAGGAGAGACGTGAGTTACGAGATCCCGGGCGCCCTGCGCCCCACGGTCGGCCGGCTCCTCGACCCGGCCACCCACGACGAGCTGCTGCGCTCGTCGGTACGGCTGGCCCGCCTCGCCTTCCGATCCGGCGCGGCCTCGGTGTTCCTGTACGACCGCCGGCGCGACGAGCTCGTCTTCGAGGCCTCCTCGGGCGCGGGCGAGGACCGGTTGCTGGGCGTGTCCGTCCCCTGCGACCAGGGCATCGTCGGGTGGGTCTGGAACACCGGAGAGACGATCATCGCGCACGATCTGCGGCGCGACCCGCGGTTCAACCGCGAGTTCGCCGAGAGCACCGGATTCGTGCCGAACGAGATCATGGCCGGCCCCCTGGACCTCGACGGCGATTCGATCGGCGTGCTGGAGGTGCTGGATCCCCGCCTGGACGGTTACGGCGACACCGCGGCGATCGAGCTGCTCACGGAGATCACCCGCCAGTCGTCGGCGGCGCTGTCCCTGCTGGTCGCGGCCCGATCCCTGGGACCGGGCCTGCGGGCGCAACAGGAGTCGGACCCGTTGCGGCGGCTGGACGCCGCGCTGGGCCGCCGGGACGGCAAGGGCCGCGAGGCCGCCGACGCCCTGGTCACCGCCCTGGCCGAGCTGCTGGGCGAGCGCGGGTAGGCACGGCATGCACCTGGCCGAGATAGCCGCACTGCGCGCGATCCCCGCCGCCGGGATCCAGCTGGCGCTCACGCAGCGTTGCCCCCTGTCGTGCGCTCACTGCTCGACCAACTCCTCGATGGGCGGGACGCAGTTCCCGGGCGGCCCCTTCCGACGGCTGGTGGAGTCGTTCACCCGCGACGACCATCCCGAGGTCATGCTGATGTCGGGCGGGGAACCGCTGCTGCGGGCGGGCCTCGTGGCCGAGCTCGCCGGACGGGCCAGGCAGGCCGGGACCCGCAGCTACGTCCTGTCGGGCATGTACTTCGCGCGATCCGGGCGAGGGCTGCCGGGGCCGATCCGGCGCGCGCTCGGCTCCGTCGACCACCTGGCGGCCAGCCTGGATGCCCACCACGAGCGCGAGGTGGCCAGGGCGGAGGTCTACCGCGCGGTCCACGCCGCGCTGGACCTCGTGCCCGCCGTGAGCTTCCAGCTCACCGGCGTCGACGACGACGACCCGTACCTGGCCGAGGCCGTCGCCGACATCAGGCGCGAGTTCGCCGACCGGGTGCCCGTCCTGGTCACCCATCTCCAGCCGACCGGCCGGGCCCGCGCCCTGGCCCGACCCTCCGCGCCTGTCGCTGGGCCTGCCGCTGCGCCTGTTGCCGGGCCGACCCCTGGGCCGACCCCTGGGCCCGCCCCTGGGCCCGCGCCTTGCGACTTCGCCACCTGGCCGCTGGTCGGCTACGACGGCACCGTGTACGGCTGCGCCCGCCAGAGCCTGCTCGAGCGGCATCGCCCCGCGCATCTGGTCCTGGGCCAGGCCGCGGACGGCTGGCCGGCGCTACGGGCCCGGCGCGAGGCCCGCGCCCTGCTGCGGATGGTCCGGGCGATCGGCCCCGAGCTGACCCAGCGGCGTTTCGGCTCCGGCGAGCGCGCCGGCGGCCCATGCGCGACGTGCATGGGCCTGTCCGAGGAGCCGGCAACGGCGGCGCGCGCGCAGCAGTACCTGGCCGGAGCGGCCGGCCAGGCCGTGGAGCGGATGGCCCGCGCCCTGGCCGAGGATCGTGACCCCTACCGCTTCGTGGCGCGATGGGGGTCGGCCCGCTACAGCCGCCTGGTCGCCCTGGGATCGGAGGACGCGTGCGCAGACTGACACTGGCCGACACCGAGCGGCTGCGCGCCACACCCGGCGCCAGCGCGCTGCTGTTCATCACCGACCGCTGCCCCGTCGGCTGCCGCCACTGCTCGGTCTCCGCCGAGGCCGACGGCGCCGGCATCACCGACTGGGAGCTGTTCGCCGAGATCGTGGCGGGGATCGCGGCCGTGCCCGAACTCCAGGCCGTCGCGATCTCCGGCGGCGAGCCGTTCGCCGAGCGGCGCGGGCTGTCGCACGCCGTCTCCGTCCTGCGCGACGCGGGCAAGGACGTCGTCGTCTTCACCAGCGGCTACTGGGCGCCGGCCCGGCCGGACTCCTGGATCACGCGGACCCTGCGCCAGGTGTCGACGGTCGTCCTGAGCACCGACCGCTTTCACCCGGTCGGCGCGGCACGGCCGGCCGCCGCCGCACAGGCGATCATCGACGCCGGCTGCCATCTCATCGTCCAGCTCCTCGCGGAGCCGGGCCCCGAGCCGGGCCCCGAGCCGGGCCTGCCCGGACCCCTTGCCGCCGTGGCCGGCGCCACCGCGGAGGTGAACGTCATCACGCCGCTGCGGCACGGACGCGGCGCCGGCGTCTTCCACCCCACGCCCCGCAGGCGGTGCGCGGACTTCGGCCGCTGCCCGCTCACCCGTTCTCCCACCATCCGCTACGACGGCACGGTCCTGGGCTGCTGCGGCGAGGCCGTCATCGCGGGCGGCGGACCCGCCGCGCTGCGCTCGTTCGCGGGTGAGCGCGGCCAGGTCGCCGCCGCGTTGCGCTCGTTGCGGGCCTCGCCCGTCCTGCAGATCGTCGGCGCGCACGGCCCCGGCGCGCTCGCCGCCCTCCCGCCGTTCGCCGAGCTGCGGGAAACGCGCTACCCCGACATCTGCCGCGCCTGCTGGGCCGCCCACGACAGCGCCGAGGCCGCGCCCGAGGCCCGGCGCATGGCCGTGGCGCTGGCCGCGACGATTCCCGAGGGGCGCCATGGCCGGTAGGACGACGACGGGCACCCGGCTGCGCGCGCTGCTCGACCTGCTCGCCCCCGGCCTGGCCCGGGCGAGCGGCCGGATGTTCTGCGGCGACCGCGTCCGGGAGGCGTATCTGTCCTGGCTGGAGGTCTCTTACAGCATGACGCGGGCGACCGTCCCGCTGCTGCGCGCCGCGCTGCAGGAGAGCGAGCGGCGCACGGACCCGGTGGCGCCCGCCCTCGCCTCCTACTACACCGCGCAGATCAAGGACGAATCAGGGCACAGCAGCTGGGTCATGTCCGACTACGCGGCAGCCGGCGGCACTCCCCGGAACCTGCGCGAACGCCTGGCCGCCCCCGCGGTCGCCCGGCTGGTGGGCGCGCAGTACTACTGGCTGCGCCACGAACACCCCATTGCGCTGCTCGGCCACATGGCCGTGCTGGAGTGGTATCCCCCTGCCGGCGAACTCGCCCGGTCGCTGGCCGGCCGCACCGGGCTGCCCGGCACGGCGTTCAGGACGATCACCGGCCACGCGCTCCTGGACGCCCACCACGGCGACCGGCTCGCCCGCCTCCTCGACACCGGCCCGATCAGCCGCCGTCAGGAGTCCCTGCTCACGCGCAGCGCGCTGACCTCCGTCCACGGCCTGGGCGACGTCGTCCGGGAGCTCGTAGCGCGCGCAGAAAGGAGCGACCGACCATGACCGGCCTGTCCCGCCTCGCCGAACTCGGCTTCGACCTGGAGCTGGCCACCCCCGAGCAGCGCGCGGTGCTGCAGTCGCTGTCGCAGGAGGAGATCGAACTGCTGGCCGACGTCAAGAGCCGGCTGGAGGAGGCGGCGGGCGACGTCGAGGGCCACATGGACGGTGGTGGGTTCTGCTGGTGAACACCACCCTTGCGCCCAGGAACGACGCCGTCTGCCGCCGCTGCGGCGCCACCGGCCCGCCCGCCGCCCGCTTCTGCATGGCCTGCGGCGTCGCGATCACGGCCACCCAGCCGGCGCAGGCACGCATCCGGCTGGTCACGGTCGTCTTCTGCGACGTCGAACGCTCGACCGAACTCGCCGTACGGCTCGGCGGCGAACTCTGGAACGACGTCCTGGAGGCGTACTTCACGGATGTCAGCCAGGCACTGCACGCCCGGGGCGGCCGCCTGGAGAAGTTCATCGGGGACGCCGTGGTCGGCGTCTTCGGCGCGGACGGCGAGCACGAGGACGACGCGGTGCGCGCCGTCCAGGCCGCGGGCGAGGCCCTGCGCCGGCTGGCCGCGCGGGCCAAGGCCCTGCGCCGCCGCGGCATCGAGCTGTCCGTACGCTTCGGCATCGCCTCCGGCAGAGTGCTCACCACCACCCGCTCGGCCTCCTTCGCCGTCGGGCCCGTCACCAACCGCGCCGCCCGGCTCCAGCAGTTCGCCCCGTCCGGCGGCGTCGTCCTCGACCTGAAGACCTGGCTGCTGGCCAGACAGGCCGTGCACTGCCGCCCCCTGGACCCCGTCGAGGCCAAGGGCTTCGCCCAGCCGCTGCGGTGCTGGCTGGTGGAGCAGGGCGGCGACGTCCAGCACGGCGGCCCCCCGGTCGGCCGGCCGGTCGACCAGCTGGTCAACCAGCGGCGCCTGATGGCCGACCTGACCACGAGGCTGGAGCGGGCGATGCGCGAGCCCGGCCTGTCGACGCTGGCCCTGGAGGGGGACATCGGCGTCGGCAAGACCAGGATCCTGCACCAGCTCGGCCTCGCCCTGGAAAGCCGCGGCCAGGTGCTGTTCGTCACCTGCAAACACGACGGCGACCGGCGCGGGCTGTGGCCGCTCCAGCAGCTCGACCACGAGCTGGCCCGGCTGAGCGGCGGGCAGGTCGGGCAGGTCGGGCCCGCCCGCGACGAACGGGCCGGCCGCTCGGCCGCGCACCGAAGCGCCGAGGAGCTGCGCTGGACGCTGCGCCGCCGCCTGGCCCGGCTGTCTCGCCGGCGCCCCGTGGTGGTGATCGTGGACGACTGCCACAAGGCGCTGGACCAGCTGGCCCAGCTCTGCGACGGGCCCGACGAGCCCGGTGGCGGCAGCGTCGTCCTCCTGCTGAGCGGGCGCGCGCTGCCCGCGCTCCCGATCCCCGAGGCCGACCGGCTGGCCGTGCCCCTGCTCGCGCCCGCCGAGTCCCGTACCCTGCTGGAGAGCCTGTCGGCCCGGTTGAGCCTGCCCGGGGCGCTGCCGCACGCCGATGAGATCGTCCTGCGCAGCGGCGGCAACCCCCTGTTCCTGGAGCAGCTCGCCGCCCTGACCGCCTCAGAGACCGGCTCGGAGACCGCCTCGGAGACCGGCTCCGACCGGCGCGACCTCATCGCGCCCAGCGCCGAGGCCGCGCTGGGCTCCCGGATCGACCGGCTCGGCCCCCAAGCGGTGCGGATCCTCGGCTGCGCGGGCGCCTGGGGCGGGCAGGTCGCCCTCACCGATCTCCTCGCCACCTGCGGGATGGCCGAGGCCGAGGTGGACGCCGCCCTGGCCCAGCTGGCCGAGGGCGGCCTGGAGCTCACGTCCGCCTTCGTGGGAGAGGTGGCCTACACGCGGCTGCGCCTGGCCGATCGGGCCCGCGTCCACGCCGGCATCGCCGAGCATCTGCGGCGGCGCGCGCTGCACCACCCCGGCGACATCGACTCCGCCGCGTTGCACGCCGAGCACGCCCACCGCGCCTGGCACGACCTCGCGCCGGGCGCCGCCGAGGACCGCTCGGCGGCCGCGCGGGCGGCGGGCTGCCTGTGCGCGGCCGCCCGCCTGGCGATCTCCCGCGCCGACGTCTCGCTCGGGCTGGAGCTGGCCGGGCGCGCCCGGCGGCTGCGCATCGCCGGCCCCGCCCTGGAGGCGGAGATCGGCGCCATCGAGACCTACGCCCTGGCGGCCTGCGGCCGCCCGGCCGAGGCCCTGGCCCGGATCAGGCGCACCCGCGCCCGCGTCCCCGCCAGGGCCAACCTCCCCGCAGCGGCCAACCTGCGCGCCAACGAGCTGGCCATCCTCTTCACCCGCGGCACGTGGGACGCCGAACTGCTGCGCCAGGCCCACCGCCTGGCCGAGCTGTCCGGCGACGCCGGGACCCGGGCCCGGCTCCTGCTGCTCGAAGCCCTGCGGGCCGCCCAGTCGGGCGACTACCGGGCCGCGGAGGCGAGCCTCAGAGTCGCCGAGTCCCAAGCCCGCCGGGCGGCCTACTGCTTCGGGGAGAGCGAGATCTTCGGCAACCTCGCGCTGTGCCTGGCCTACGGCGGCACGCCGGTCACGCAGGCGCTCGCCGAATGCGCCGACCTGCGCCGGCGCCTGGCCGAGACCCCGGTCCGCGACGCCGCGGTCGCCTGCCCCATGGCGTTCCTGCTCGCCATGCGCGGCCACGGCCGGCGGGCCGAGAGCCTGCTGGCCGAGGCGGAGTCCGTCTTCGCCGGCACCGGCCATCTCATCGGCAAGGCGGGCGCTTATGAGTTCCGCGGCATGGTCAGGGAGTTGCAAGACGACCTGCCCGGCGCGGCCGGCTGGCTGGATCGGGCGGCGGCGCTGTATCGCGAGATGGGCCTGGCCGCCGCGGCCGAGCGCTGCCGCATGAAGAGCGCACTGGCCACCGGGGTGGCCCCCAAGGCCCCCCTGCGGCCCGGTCCCCGTGCGCCCTGGGACATGCGTGCCCTGGCCCACCAGGTGGCCGCGTTGCGGCAGCACCGGCTGGGACACGTGGAGGCCGCGCGCGAGCACCTGGCCGCCGCGCTCCACGAGATCGAAGGCGTCAGGGGAGAGGGGGCCGTCATCATCGCGCTGCGCTCGTGCCTGCGCCTGTCGGCGTCGATCGGGCCCGAGGCGGACACGACACGCATCGGGGCCGCGCTCACGGAGGCGGAAAAAAGAAAGACCTGACAACCGGCAAAACGAAAAACAAATCCGCCGGCCACGGCCGGCGGCGCATATTCCCATGCAAATTAAATGACAATTACCTGGCCTCAAAATAATTGCAAAACAAATCTCGACCGGCCCATCCGGTCATGTTAATCTCAATATAAGAAGCCGAAGACGGTCGGCTGACTTACCACATCAGGAGGACGCGTGACTTCCGAAACCCTGGCCACCGAAGAAGCCGCCGCTTCCATTCCGGCGGACGACCTGGCCACCGCCATCCGCGTGGGCAAAACCCTCGGCGCCGCCCGCGACCGCGTCAACGCCGACGTCGAGGGCCACTCCGACGTGGACCTGTTCGAGGAGGGCGAAGAGGTCTCGGGCCGCTTCGGGCCGACCAACAGCGGCTGCTTCTGCTGCGCCTGAAACGCCGTAACCGAAAAACGTGTGCGGCCCTCCTCCCGGAGGGCCGCACACGGCCTGCGAGGAGCACAGAGGCATGCGCGACAGGTGCACGGAACTCGAACTCGACAACGGAGTGCGGGCGATCCTCGCCGAGGACCGCACGATGCCCGTGGTCACCGTGGCCGTCCGCTACGGCGCCGGCGCACGGCACGAGAGCCACTCCGGCCAGGCCCACCTCCTGGAACACCTCATGTTCCAGGGCTCACGCCAAGTCGCCCCCGGAGAACACGTCCGCCTGGTCGAATCCCTCGGCGGCCGGACCGACGCCCGAACGTCCATGGACTGCACCTATTACGCGCAAACCCTCCCCAGAGATGGGCTGGAACTGGCCCTGTGGCTGGAGGGCGAACGCATGGGCACCTTTCTCGACACAGCCGGACAGGACCGCCTCGACGCGCAACGAAAAGTCGTCGTGAACGAGCGGCTCGAAACAATCGACAACATCCCGTACGGCACCGCCGAAGAACTCCTGCTGGCCCACCTGTTTCCCCCCGGACACCCTTACCACCACCATCCGATAGGAACCCGGAACGGCATCGAAACCGTCTCGCTCGACGACCTCACCGCCTTTTTCGCGCGCTTCTACACCCCCCGCAACGCGGTCGTCGCAGTGGTCGGCGATTTCCCTACGACCGCAGCCGCGACATGGGCAAAAAAATATCTGGGACAGATCCCCGCCGCCACCCCACCACCCCCGCCCCCACCCGAACCCGCGATATCCGCGACCGGCGGCCGGCGCCTGGACGTCACCGGCCGCATCCCGTGCAAACTCTTCCTCGGCCACCGCCTCGCCCCCGCCGGCACACCCGCCTTCGACGCCGCCCGCCTCACCTCCGTGATGCTCGGCCACGGCCGGGGCGGCCCGCTGTGGCGCAGGCTCGCCCACGCCCGCGACCTCGTCACCGACCTGCGATTCCGGCTGACACCGCTCGTGGGCGGCGCCTCCCTGGGCATCGCCGAGATCACCCCCCGCCCGGGCGTCACGCCGGCCGCAGTGGAGGAGGCCTACCAGGAAGAGCTCACCGCCTTCGCCTCCGACGGCTGCACCGACACCGACCTGCGCTGGGCGACGACCCGGCTGGAGTCAGGCTGGGCCGCCCGCCTGGAGACCACCGGCGGCCGAGCCGAGGAGCTCACCTGGCACGCCCTCCTGACCGGCACCGCGGCCCACACCGGCCAGATCCTGCCCCGGTTACGCGAGGTCACGGCGGCCGACGTGCGACGATGCGCCGCCGCATGGGCCGACCCGGCCGAGCGGGTGGTGCTCACGTACCAGACCCGATCCCCCTAGAAGAGGGCCCATGACAGGAACCAGCCCGCCCCGGCCGCCGCTACCGAAGGCACAGGACGGCGGCCTGCCGGCGGCCCACAGCACCGCGCTCGACACCGGACTGCGCACCACGTACGTCGACCTGCCCGGCCGCGACGTGGCCGCCGTGCAACTCGTCTTCGCCGGCGGCGGAGCGCACGACCCACCCGGACTCCAGGGCCTGTCGCACGTCCTGGCCCACACTCTCATCCTCGCCTCCGCGACGCGCGGCCAGGAGGAGTTCGCGCTCGCCGTGGAGGGCATGGGAGCCACCTTCACCGCCGGCTGCGACCCCGACGGCGCCCACATCGACGTCGTCGCCCCCGCCACGTGCCTCGTCCCGGCGCTGCGCCTGCTGGCCGAGGCCGTCACCCGGCCCGCCCTCGACGCCCGGCCGATCCGGCAGGTCGTGGACCGGCACCTCGTCGAGATCCGGCGGGCCGCCGCCGACCCGCACCACCGGGCCGCGCAACTGTTCGCGGCCGCCGTCCACCCCGGCCGCGGCCACGGCCGGCCCGCCGGCGGGACGACGGAGTCGATCAACCGGCTGCGGCCACAGCACCTCCAGGAGTTCTACGACCACAGGATCGGCCCCCAACACGCCCACCTGATCGTCGTAGGCGACCTGTCGGCCACCCGCATCCGCCAACAGGTCGAACAGACGTTCGGCGCGTGGCGGAAACCGAGCCACCCCCCGCCCCCTCTCACCCCCGCCGCGGCCGGAGCCGGACGATGCCTCATCACGCACCTGCCCGGCGCGAAACAGGCCGCCCTGATCCTCGGCCGGACCGGCCCCGCACTACCGCTCGGCCCCCGCGCGGGCCTGGAGATCGCCGTTCACGCGCTCGGCGGCTGGTTCGGATCGCGGATCAACCGGGTACTGCGCGAGGAACGCGGCCACGCCTACGGCGTCCAGGGCTGGCTCGTCTCACGCCCGGCGGCGCGCGGCCGGCACCAGTGCACCCTCCAGCTCCGGGCCGCCACAGCCAACCCGGACCTCGGCCACACGGCCCGCGAACTGATCGACACGGCAGCCGCGGCAGCCGGCGGCGACCTCACGCCCGCGGACCTGCGCTCGGCCGCCGACCACCTGATCGGCGTGCAGGGCGTCCGCTGGGAAGCGGCACGCCACCTGACCGAGGCCTACGCCCACCTCGTCAGAAAGGGCTACCCGCCAGGGTTCCTGCAGCGCCGGACCACCGCCATCGCCGCCGCCATCGGCCCTGCCCGGCCCGGCATCGCCACCTTCGACCCGCAACACCTGCGACCGGAGCGCCTCACCCTGGCAGTGGCCGGAGACGCCGACATCATCCACCCCGCACTGTCCGCCGTCGGGCTGGCCCCGGAGACCATCGAAGGGAACCCGCCATGACACAGGCGGCGTTCCGCCGAACCTTGCGCCTGCTTCCGCACGTCCGCGCCCTGGTCGCCGACGGCCGGCTGCACGTGGTCACACAACTGCGCACCGCGTCCCTGGGCCCGGCCGCCCCGGACAAGCGCGCACTGCTGCGCCACCTGAGCGCCGGCCTGCCCGACCGCGAAACCCACGACGACCTCGTCCAGCAGCTTCTGCGCCAGGGCTGGCTCTCGATCACCGTCGAGCAGCGGGGACACCCCCTCTACACGCTGCGACCCCACCGGCCACCGCCGGCCCCGCCCCCGCAACAGCCCGCGGCGAAACTCTGCCTGTCGAGGTTCGCCCTCATCACGAAACAGAACGCGACCATGGTCGTGGACTCCCCGCGATCCTGGTGCGCCCTGCTCGTCCACGACCCCCAGACGCTCGCCACGCTGGCCGGGCTCCCCGCCAACCAGGACGACGTCCCGGACCACCTGCTGAAAGATCTGGTCTGGGCCCGCCTCGCGGTCCCGCACGGACAAGAGGAGGAGGACTTCCGGCTACGCCAATGGAGCCCCCACGAGCTGTGGTTCCACGCGCGCAGCCGGACGGTCCGCGACACCCCCTTCGGAGTCACCTGGTGGGCGCGGGAACGTTTCGCGCCCCTGCCCGCCCGCCACGACCCCTTCCCCGGACCCCAGGTCGACCTCCACGCCCCCGACCTCGCACGACTGCGCCGCGACGACCCCACCGTCACGACCGTCCTCGAAGACCGGCGATCCATCCGCGACCACGACGAGACCCGGCCCCTCACAGCCGCGCAACTCGGCGAGTTCCTCTACCGATGCGGCCGCGACACCGGCGCCTACCTGCGCGACGCCGTCGAGCACGTCCGCCGCCCCCACCCCAGCGGAGGAGCCTCCCACGAACTCGAGATCTACCCGCTCATCCGCCACGCCGACGGCCTCGACCAGGGCCTGTACCACTACGACCCGGCCACGCACCGGCTCGAACAGGTAGCACCCATGACGGCCGCGGTACGCCGCCTGCTCCAGGTGACCGCCGCCTGCGCCCGCACCACCACCCCACCCCAGGTCCTGCTCGTCATCGCGGCACGCTTCGGCCGGGTCATGTGGAAATACCAGGAGATGGCCTACGCGCTCATCCTCAAAGACGTCGGCGTCCTGACCCAGACCATGTACACCGTGGCCACCGCGATGGGCCTGGCCCCATGCGCCATCGGGGGAGCGGGCGCGACCGAGTTCGCCGACGCCACCGGCCTCGACCCGATGACCGAAAGCAGCCTCGGCGAATTCACCCTCGGCACCCGCCGCCCCGACCACCCGGGGGAGAGGCCCACACCGTGACCATCGCAGACGACGCCCGCACCCTCCACGAACACCTCCAACGGCTCCGGCACGACCTGCACACAGAGCCGGAGATCGGACTGACGCTCACCCGCACCCAGCACAAACTCCTCCAAGCCCTGCACGACCTGCCGCTGGAGATCAGCACCGGCAACAAAGCCACCTCGATCACCGCGGTGCTACGCGGCGCCCGGCCCGGCCCGACCGTACTGCTGCGCGCCGACATGGACGCACTCGCGCTCCACGAACACGGCGACACCGGCCGGACCTCACGCTTCCCCGGCCGGATGCACGCCTGCGGCCACGACATGCACGCCACAATGCTGGCCGGAGCCGCACGACTGCTCAGCGACCGCCGCCACACCCTCCACGGCAACGTCATCTTCATGTTCCAGCCGGGGGAGGAGGGCCACGCGGGCGCCAGAATCATGATCGAGGAGGGCGTGCTCGACGCCGCCGGCACCCGCCCGGCCGCCGCCTACAGCCTGCACGTGGTCTCCGCCGGCATCCCGCGCGGCGTCTTCGTCACCAGGGCCGGATGCGTCATGGCCGGCCGCACCGTGCTCACGGTCACCGTACGCGGCGCCGGCGGACACCCAGCCCTGCCCCACCTCGCCAAGGACCCGCTGCCGGCCGCCTGCCGGATGGTCACCGCGCTGAGCACCATACGCCTGCCGCACCAGGACCCGGTCACCGTCTCGGCCGCCGACTTCCACGCGGGCACCACCCACAACGTCATAGCGGACCAGGCCCGCTTCTCCGTCACGATCCGGTCGCCGGCACCGCGCCTGCAGCGCCAGGCCCAGGACCGCGCCGTACGGCTGCTGCGCGACATCGCCGCCGCCCACGACCTGGCCGTGGACATCGACACCGCCTCCGCCTACCCACCCACCGTCAACGCCGAACACGAGACCGCGTTCGTCCACACGGTGGCCCGCGACCTCTACGGCCAGGAGCGCACCGCACTCGCCGCCCAGCCCTCCATGGCCGCCGAGGACTTCTCCTTCGTGCTCGAAGAGATCCCCGGCGCGGTCGCGGTGCTCGGCGCCTGCCCCGCCGACCGCGACCCCGGCCGAGCCCCCGCCAACCACTCCTCGTACGCCGCCTTCGACGACGCCGTGCTGACGGACGGCGCCGCCATGTACGCCGAACTGGCCGCCCGCCGCACGGCGTTACCCACCTGAAAACCCACACCGCCCGGCGCCGCCCGATGAGAACGCCGTGAAAACGAGGTGTGATCGACCGCTGACATATTCGCCCCGACGGGCACTCCAACCCTCCGACGGGCGGACCGACGATGAGGCCAGGCAGAGTCCTACTCGTGAACGACAACCTGCTGGCGCGCAGCGGACTGCGATCGATCCTCTCCCAGCAGTCCGACCTCCAGGTCGTGGGCGAGGCCGACAACCTCACCCAGGCCGGCCGGATCTTCGTCCAGGCCAGACCCGACCTGTTCGTCGTGGACTCCCCGTCGGTCACCACCCAGACCCTGGACACCGTCCGGTTCATGACCGAGCGGCCCTCGCGCGTGCCGGTCCTCATCGTCACCGCCGACCCCGCCGGCCTCCAACTGGACCTGCTCCGGCTCGGCTGCTACACCCTGCCCCAACGGCAGCTCACCGCCACCGAACTGATCGCCGCCGTGCGCCTGATCATCGCGGGTTACGCCATCGTGGACCGCCGCAACGCGGGATACCTGGCGAGCGCGTTCACACCCCGCCACGACGACGACGTCGAAGCGCACACGGCCCAGACCCTCACCAGACGCGAGCAGGAAATCACCGGCCTCATCGCCCAAGGACTGTCGAACACCGACATCGCCGATGTCCTGGGCATCGCCCACTCGACCGTCAAGGGCCACGTGAAAGAGATCTTCCGCAAGCTCGGCCTGCGCAACAGAGTCCAGGCCGCCCTCTACCACCGCACCCACATCAGCGGCGATCCGACCAACCGGCCCACCCGGACGTAACCACGCGCGCCCCCCGCGCCCGCAGCCGCCCGCCTCCCGGACGCCCGCCTCACACCAGGGCCAGCTGCGCCGCCCGCGGCCGCCGCGGCCCCGCCTCCGGCGCCCCGCACCCCATCCCGTACATCTGGCACAACTGCGCGATCTGCCCCGTGATCCGCCGCTCATAATCCGGCGAAGGCATCCCCGCCCGGTCGTACAGCTCCTCATAACGCTCCACCAGCTGCGGATGCGCCCCCGCCAGCCACTCCCCATACCACGAGCGCGTCCCCGGCGGCAGCCGCAACACCACCGGCTCCACCGCCCGCGCCCCCGCCGCCGCGATCCGCCGCACCGTGGCACCCAGCTGATCGGCCGCGTCACTGAGCAACGGCAGCACCGGCGCCATCAGCACCCGGCACTCCACCCCGGCCTCCACCAGCGCCGACACCAGCTCCAGCCGCGCCTGCGCGGTCGGCGCCCCCGGCTCCACCGCCCGCCGGATCCGCTCGTCCACGAACGCGATCGACACCGCCACCCGCGCCCCGGCCCGCGCCAGCAACCCCGCATCACGCAACACCAGCGCGCTCTTGGTGTAAACGGTGAACGGCACCGCCGCCTGCGACAGCGCCCCGATCACCCCCGGCATCAGCCGATACGTCTCCTCGGCCGCCTGATAACAGTCACCGCTGACCCCCACCGCCAGCTCCTGACCGTCCCAGCGCACCAGCTCCGCCCGCAACCTGGCCACCGCGTTCGGCTTGACCACGATCCGCGTGTCGAAATCACGCCCCGCGTCCAGCCCCAGCCGCCCATGACCCGCCCGGGCACCGCAACCGCGGCAGGCATGCGCGCACCCACGATAGGGGGACAGGGCCCACTGCTGGGCGATGCCCGCGGTCTGCGGCACCCGCTCGATCATCGTGCGGGCCTGCAACTCGTAGAAACCGTCACGCACCACCGCACGCCGCTCGATCAGCGGACGCTCATCAGCGGCCTCGTCGACAAGCGCAAGCGCGTCCCAACCCACACCGACCAATGGAACACGCATTCGACAGCCTTTTCAAGCTGTTCCGGCAACCACACCGCCCCCGGACCGGATCCGGCCCCCCGGCTAAACTGGCACGAACGTACCACTTTGCGTCTGGGGGACCCCCATGCCCTGGCTCCTGCTCGCCCTCGCCATCACCACAGAAGTCCTGGCCACCACCGCACTCAAACTCAGCAACGGCCTCACCCACCCCGGCTGGACCATCGCCGTCGCCGCCGGCTACATCACCTCCTTCACCCTCCTGTCCCAAGCACTCAAACTCCACCTCGACATGGGCACCGCCTACGCCATCTGGTCCGGCGCCGGCACCGCCGCCATCGCCCTCATCGGCGCCGCCTTCATGGGAGAGACCCTCACCCCAACCAAGATCGGCGGTATCCTCCTCATCATCGGCGGCGTCGTCATCCTCAACCTCGCAGGTGGCCATTGAACCCGGACCAGAACCCCACCCAAGCAGGGGAGCGGCCCCAACCGCACCCGCCCACCCAAGCACGCGGACGCCGCCGCCGCGCCACCCTCCTGGCCTCCGCCGTCCACCTCCTCACCCAAGGCGGCTTCGCCGCCGTCACCCACCGAGCCGTCGCCCACCACGCCAACCTCCCCCTCGCCGCCACCACCTACTACTTCGCCTCCCGCGACCAACTCCTCGCCGAAGCCTTCGCCCAACTCGTCGAAACCGAACTCACCACCACCCGCACCTGGATCACCGACCACGGCCTCACCGCCCTCACCGACCAGATCGCCACCGCCGACCGCACCCGCCAACTCGGCCTCTGGGAGCTCTACGTCCACGCCGGCCGCGACCCCGTCCTCCAGCAGATCGCCCGCCGCTGGGCCGACGGCTGCATCCGCATCATCGCCGACACCCTCCACCTGTCCGAGACCGACACCCGCGTCCGCCTCCTCTACACCACCCTCAGCGCCCTCTGGCTCGAGCAAGTCGTCGAACAACGCCCCCTCGACGAAGCCCGCACCCTCCTCGCCCTCGCCGTCAAAACCGCCGAAAACGCATTGCCGCCCCCCTGACCCCTCCCTACACTTCCTCCGTGCTCAAACCCCACTACCCGATCACCACCGACCGCCTCCACCTGCGGCCCTTCACCCCCGACGACCTCGACGCCGTCCACGCCTACGAATCCCGCCCCGACGTCGCCCGCTACCTCTACTGGGAACCCCGCGACCGCGACGCCACCCAAACCTTCCTCGACAAAAGAGCCACCCGCACCGCCCTCCACGACGAAGGCGACGCCATCGACCTGGCCGTCACCCTGCGCCACACCGGCCAACTCATCGGCCAAACCCTGCTCATCTGGACCAGCAGACAACACCGCCAAGGCGAAATCGGCTACATCTTCCACCCCGACCACCACGGCCACGGCTACGCCCCGGAAGCCGCCCGCGAAATGCTCCGCCTCGGCTTCGACGACCTCGGCCTCCACCGCATCACCGGCCGCCTCGACGCCCGCAACACCGCCTCCGCCCGCGTCCTGGAAAAACTCCACATGCGCCGCGAAGCCACCCTCATCGACAACGAATACGTCAAAGGCGAATGGAGCAGCGAAACCATCTACGCCATCCTCCACTCCGAATGGACGCCATGACCCCCATCCACCACCTCGCCCTGCAAACCGACTGGCAAGCCGCCCAGAAAGCGGGGGAGTACCGCATCTCCACCCTCGGCCACACCCTCGACGAGATCGGCTTCATCCACTGCAGCCGCGACCAGGCCCAGCTACGCGGCGTCCACACCACCTTCTACGCCCACGTCACCGAACCCCTGCTCATCCTCGACATCGACCCCACCGGCCTCGACATCCGCCTCGAAAACGGCTTCCCCCACCTGTACGGACCCCTGCCCATCACCGCCGTAACCGCCGTACACCCCTGGTGACACCACAGGGAAGCAGAGCGGCCGCGGGGGAGCGGCCACCCACCTCGACCCGAGCCCCAACCCGCGCGAAACCGGCCTCACAGCCAACCCCCCGCCCGCACAATGGGCCCATGGACACCCGAACCGCCGCCCAACGCTTCGCCGACACCTGGCAACACGGCTGGACCCACCACGACACCGCCGCCATCATCGCCCTCTACCGCGACGACGCCGTCCACACCAGCATGCCCTTCCGCCCCCCACACCAGGGCAGACAGGCCATCGCCGACTACATCCAATGGTCATTCGCCGGCGAAACCGACCCCCACGTCACCTTCGCCGACCCCATCGTCGACGGCGACACGGCCGCCATCGAATTCCGGGTCCACGCCCACGACAACGGCCGCCCCATCACCCTCGCAGGCTGCGTCTTCGCCCGCTTCGACCCCGACGGCCTGGCCACCGAGACCCGCGACTACTGGCACACCACCGACGGCCACTCATAACCCCGGCAACACCACACCCGGCCCGCACGACCGGTCACCCCGCACCCCCGCACGGGGAAGAACACACCGAAACGATCAGCGCACCACCCGCAGCGGCGTCCGCACCGGCATCGCCGGCGCCATCTGCACAGGAGCCACCGGCGCCGGAGCCGGCTCCGGACGCGCCATCTGCTGCGTCTGCTGCTGGGCCTGCTCCTCGGCACGCCGCTCCGCGCACCCACCCGCGCAATAGCCGTTCGTCAGAATGAGACGACCCCGCAGCGCCGTGTACGCCTCCTTACCCGTCGCAGGCACGACCCCCTGACACACCGGGCATAACACCGACTGGCTCCCCACGTGCTGCTCCTCTCGCGGCGCGAATAGCAGGACTTCCAGCTTAAAACCACACCTCGCGCCAAGGACAGCGAATCGACAGAACGTCAAACTCTCCGTAAGCACCCAGGGGAGCCCGCCACACCACCGCACCGAACCCCAAAACCCCCGCTCAACCCCCGGAACCGCCCCCCGCCACACCACCCGACACCCCGCCGCGCCGCCGGGAAAAAAATCCCATCAGACCCACCGGACCCACCTGTCCCGTCTCAATTGATGTGACGCAGAGAGGCTCATCCACCTCGGTTGTGACAGTTCTACTGAGACGCCCGAGGAGCACGGCGTCTCAGTAGAACTGTCACAACTGATCGGATCCGATGGTGTCGCTGAGCGGCTCAGGGAGGTTGTAGGCGCGTCGGTGCTCAGCCTGTCTGGCCTCGAGTGCTCGCTCTTCTGGTTCCTCGCGGAACATGCGCCTCAAGGGATCGGTGTAGCGCGAGTAGGAGGACGATTCCCAGATGTAGTCGGGCTCGGCGGTGCGACGCACTTCCTGGACGAACATGGCGTTGCCAGTGACGTCGAGAGCGAGTGCTTTCCAGAAGGGTGAGGCCAGAAGCCGTGTCAGAGCGACGGTCGGCGGATACTTGGCTGCCTGCAGAGTCGAATCATCTGGTGGGACACGCCAGGAGGGGCCATGAAAGCGGTGCATGAGCCTATCGACCTGGCCGCGGTGGTAACCGCGCGTGGCCCATTCGTCGACGATGCTGTGGGCCTGCTCGAACGCGCGATGAACGGTGAATCGCCCGTGCCGTCGAATGAGTCGTCGATGTTGACGATTGGCCTGGAGGATGTCGTCGAATCCGGCCAGGTCGATCTGTGTGGGCCCTGCAATCCAACGGCGGTGTCGGCGGCAGATGACATCCTCCGCTCGTCTCCAGCAAGTGACGGGGTGATAGATGCCGCGAGCGCGTGTGCATCGGGTGCATTTGACGAACGTGATACTCGAGTGCGGTCGCGGCCGTCCCGTGACGCTCATCGACGCGAGTTCTTGGGCGCTGCAGAGTTCGAGGATGGCGTAACGCATGCTCTGGGCCGGCTGGCCGCTGGTGGTGATGACGACTTCAGGAGGGACGGGGATCCTGGGGCTCGTGCTGCCCCTCAAGTAGTCGATCAGGTGGTAGCCGTTCATGCTGTTGGCCTGGGCCAGTCGCATCAGGTAGGACGTGACGGTTTCATCATGAACGGGTGTAATGCTCTGAGGCAGCGGTTGCAGTCGGCTGACGGCCAGCCAGTCGCCGAGGGCGCCCGGATCGGAGGGCATCATGCCGCCGTGTCGCCGTCCGACTCGGCGATGTAATCGACGGGGATGGTGTCCATCAGTTTGCGAGTGATGGCCTCTTGGCCTTCCAGGATCGCCGTCTGGGCCGAGGCTCGAACGAGATGGGAAAGGCTGCCGATCATGCCGCCTGTCCGCTGGTGCAGGTATTTGGCGTTGCGGAGCAACGTGCCGTCCTTGTGCCGGTGCAGCCGTAACGCGTCCTCCAAGGTAGTGATCATCGCTTTCCATTCGTCGCCGTAGGGGATCGGGCCGGTGTTGATGACCACGCTGCGGCCCAGGATCTGAGCGCCGCGGACACCCGACAATCTGCGCGGGACGTCGATCCCGGCATAGACGAAGGTGGCGGGGAGGTGCTCGGTGAAGTATTTCAAGTGGTCGGACATGTCCTCGCCGGCTGCCGTGGCGAGGTTCAGGTTGTGAATCTCGTCCACCAAGACCAGCTCGACCTTGGCCTTGATCAGAATCTCGCAGACGGCGTCGGTGATGTCGGTGGTGTTATAGATGCGCTTCACCGGAGGAAGACCGAGAAAACGGGCGAACTCCGCCGCCAGCTTGCGAGGCGATCCCTTGGGCGGCGTACTGACGTAGACGACCGGGATCCGATCGCTCATCCGGCCCGGCTGCCGCTCCCGTAGCCGAAGCTCGTGCATGCGGCCAAGCTGCTTGAGCGCAGTGGTCTTGCCGGTGGTCTGCAGACCGCTAAGGATCATCATGCGCCGGGCGCTGATCTCCCGCCGGTTCAGCATGGTCAGCAGCCTGCCCTGGCGGGCGACCTGACGGACCAGGGAAGTCGCGACGACGATCATTTCCGAGTGATAGCTGATCCGGTTCTCGTCGTAGGCGTCGTGTTGCTCATCGTCCAGATCCATCCACTGCTGGTCGGACAACAGGGTGAACGCGGCCGGCTGCGTGTCGACGAACCGTCGCCAGCGAGCCAGCGTCATGGTGGGTTCACGCCGGTCGAGATCGAAGTCAGATTCGTCGTCAGGCTCACCGGCCGGAGTGCTCACCATCGCTTCTTGGCCTCCTCCGCAGCATCGAAGACACCCAGCGGGATCACCTTGGCCAACTCTTCCTCCTCATCGTCAAATTCGTCATCAGCGTCCTCTTCAGGCGGCGAGGGCTCGGCAACCGGCGTCTCCGCCTGCGCGCGAGGCCAGGCTTCAGCGACCTCTTGGCTCGTGGTCGCCCGGGTGCGTGCGGCAACCCGCAAGTCTTGGCGCGTCGTTTCGCGGTCAGGGCCGCGCTCGGCTCGATCGAGCAAATCGCTGGCAGCTCGGGCGATCTCCTCTTCGGTCGGCTTGCCGATGCCTCTGCGGGCCAACATCCGCTGAGCGTGCTCCCAGGCCAGATCCCCGAAGGGGACAGGACCGGCGTTCAAATAGGTCCATGTGGCCTCGATCCACCCGCCGTCTCGGTGATTGCGCACCCAGATGCGCGAGACGTCATAGGGATCCCGGTGCACTTCCCACAACCCCTTCTTGGCAGCGACCCCCGAGTGTTGCCTCCGGTAACGACGTAGTGCCCGACTGTCATACTTCCTGTGCTTGATCTTGATCCCGTAGGAATTGATGGCTCGCCATTCCACCGGGAGTAACTCGATGTAGTCATTCTGCGACAGAGGAACCGGGACATAGCCGGCGACCTCGATCAAAGAGGCGTACTTCTCGTTCGGAGTGAGCGCCTTGCCGGGGAAGAGAGGCTCACGCAACCCGTCATGCGGACGGTTCTGCCACGTGGCCACCAGCCACTCGTCCAGCATCTCCTGCAACTCGATCATCGACCAGACCGCGGCCTGGTCGGCGTCCTTGCCGCGATGCTCCACGCTGTTGCCCACGTATCCCGCCACGTACTGGGCGAACAAGGTGTCGACGGCGGCGAAACTGGTCTCGACGTTGCCCTTCTCCCACGGAGACCCCTTGTGCGTGGGCTGAACATTGATGCCCATCGCTCTGCAGGCGTTGCGGAAGGTCTGCGACATATAGACCATGCCGTGGTCGCAGACGATCGTGCCCGGCACGATCACTGGCCGCGCCGCCGCGTCCGCCAGCCGCTGATCGATCGAGGTCAGCCGACGGTGGGGCAGCACCGACCGCGACATCCGCAACGCATCCACCCAACCGGGTCGCATCGGCTCCGGCGTCAGCGAACGGGCCAGCAGCAAGGCAGCATCAACAGCCTTGGTCGAGGGCCGCAGCACCGCCACCGGAATCGTCCTGGTCGCCAGATCGATCATCCAGGTCAGGTCCACGCGATCGATGAGGCCGTTGTCCAACCGCACTGCGATGTTCAACGGAGAAGAGTCGATCTGCATCCACTGACCGGGCCGGACCGCCGTCACCGTCCCGAACGGGCGGTCGGGCTGCTTAGCCAGCGACCGGCGCGTGCGAGCCGACCCGAACGTGTGCTTGCCGGCCGACACCGCGCTCACCACCCGATAGAACCCCGCCCGCGACGGCATCACCTCCGCGGGATCGACCCCAGCTTCCACCAGAATCTGTTCAACCCGCCGCCGCAACCGATCGACGGTGCCAGTCGACGCATCGGTTTGTTCCAGCACGGCCTGGCCAACAGCGTCGACAACCCTCGGGTCGGCCCTTCCCGTGGGGGAGGACTGCCGGGCGAATCGGGCATCAACAAGCCCCCAGAGCCCTTCGGTCTCGTATCTGCGCCGAAACCGCTGCAACGTGCGCAACACGACTTCGTGCCCCGCTGAATGCAGTTCCTCAAGCTTGGCCAACTCTCGCTGCCGCAGGCTGCTGGTCCGAGGGTCGTATTCCGCCCTGATGCCCGAACCTGCCTCGCCCCCCGGAGGCAACCCGGTCAACACCTCGACGATGTGCCGCTCCCACCAGCGAGCCTTGTCCGCCACCTCTTCCGGCACGCTATCCAGCAACCCAGACGGGGGGAGTGGCGCACTGGGAGCCTCCATGATCCGAAATCCAGGATCGGTGAACAGCGCACCCTGCGTAACCGTGAACCGAGCCCCCGCCACGTCCTCTAACTCGATCCCAGACCCGGTCACCGCGACAACTGTGGCCCGCCGACCACCGACGAGCACGTCATCGTCCGCCTTCAGCTCAGGCGGCTTCGAAACCGTCATCACGCTCCGTCCCCGACAGCCAGGAACATCGAGCCGCTTAACGGTGCCCTGGCCAGATCAGCCTGCAGAACCTGCAACCACATCAGGTGGAACACCGACGGCAGCACCGCCATCGGATCACCCACCGATCGAACCGTCTCCAGCAGCGGCGCGGCCTGGGCAAATGCCTTCCGCAACGGACCATCGTGGTCCGGGTTGAGGCAATAGGGCTGCTTGTAATCCGACAACCACCGAACGTTCGCCGCCAGTACCGGATCAACGGCTCCCACACGTCGATAGGCCCAGCCCACCGTCTCACACGCCGCCTCAGTGGCCGCAAACGCCGCGGCGTCCTTCGGCTCGATCTGGTCATCTGCCCGGACGTCGATAACGACGCCGGTCCCATCCGAGAGCCTGGCGAAGTAGTCCGGAGCATGCCGGCGGGTCTTGCCTCCCTCCGGCCAGGTCAACCAGAACGGCTGGGAGGAGAACGCGGTCACCTCCGGCGCAAAGTCGAGCATCATCACTTGATCGCGCTCCAGCCAGGATTCAAACCCAACCAGATCCCGCATCGTGGATGACCACCAATACCCCGAGAAGTTGCGCTGGCCTCGGTAGGAGGGGAAGTGCCGTACGGGCTGAACCCTCTCAAAACGGGTGTTCCATGCGATCGCCAACGGTGTCTGCCGCTGGCGCAACCGCCCATCCACCTCATCCAGAAAGCGCAGGCCAAACCGCGCCGCCAGGGGCTCAGGCGCCAGAAGTGGGTTGCCCATCCGACCTCACACAAAGATCGCTAGTGGGGAGCACTATAGCGATCTTGTGTCAGGTCAACTGAGAAAACTGTCGAATGCGTCAGGTTGACTGAGACTGCGCCAGCTCAATTGAGACGGGACAAGAATCCCTTCACCTGCATTCCCTCGATGTGCTGACCGGAGCCCACAGCCGCAGGAGCCGCCGCGCGTTCGTACGGTCGATCTTGACGAGGTCGCCGAACCAGGCGGCGGCCGGATGACGGCGTACGTGCGCGTCCTCACCCCGTGAGAGCCGTCGCGGCGGGGACGCGCGCGCCGGTCCTTTGCTCCCGGACCCCCAGGAGGAGGACCAGGCCGAGCAGCGGCCCCGCGGCGAGCGTGGCGAAGGCCCAGAAGAACGAGTGGGTCGCCTGGAACACCGCGCCGAGCACCACCGGCACGATCGTGCTGCCGAGCTGCCAGAACGCGTTCGTCGCACCGGCCGCCGACCCGGCGAGCCGGACGCCGGCGAGCTCCGGGATCAGCGCGATCATCAGCGGGCTGTACACGTACGCCGCGATCCCCAGGAACGGCGCCACCCACAGGAACCCGGTCAGGCTGTCGCGGGTGCCGAACACCAGCAGCGTCACGACGAAGGCGGCGAGCACGGCGACGGCCGGCAGCTTGCGCCGGCCGCCGAACAGGTCGGACACCATGCCCATGCACGGCTTCGCCGCGATGGCGGTGACGCCGAAGATCGCGACCACGGTGCCGGCCTGCACGGGAGTGAGGTGGCCGCCCTTGATCATCAGTGCGTTGGACCAGGTGATGAAGCCGTAGGTGCCCCACAGCGCGCCGAACCCGGCCAGGCCGAGCAGCCACAGGTCCCGGTCGCGGGCCAGCGGGCGCAGGTCCGGCACCGCGCGGGCGGCGGACGTGGCCCTGCCGTCGCGCAGCAGAAGCAGGCACAGCACCGCGACGACCATCGAGGCGGCGCCGAACACGTGGTACGACGTACGCCACCCGGAGGCGGCGATGAGGCTCGGGACGACCGCGTTCGCGATCACCGTGCCCAGCGAGGTGGCGGTCATGAACACGCCCATGGCGAACCCGCGGTCCTTGGACGGGAACCACTGGGAGACGAGCTTGACCCCGGCCGAGTAGTCGCACCCGGCGAACACCCCGACCCCGGCCTGGAACGCGATGCCCATCGCCACGGAGTCCGTCCCGCCGAACAGGATCATGAACCCGCCGGCGAGGAAGAGCGAGCAGCCGACGACCACCCGGGGGCCGAGCCAGTCGGTCAGCACGCCGCCCGCGGCGTTGGAGGCGACGTAGCCGACGTAGTAGCCGGTGGCGAAGACGCCGAGCCCGGCCAGCGACACGCCGAGGTGCTCGCCCACCGCCACCGAGGCGGGACCCCAGGTGGACCGGTCCACGGCGGTCATCGTGAAGGCGGCCCACGCCAGCGCCAGCACGACCCAGCGATACGGGCGGCGGACGACGACCGGCGCCGCGGTGAGACTCATGATGAACAAGGAATCACATGGCGCCGATGCGATTCATCGAAATCAAGTGTCCGGCAAATTTGTGGGTGCGCATTGGCAAAGTTGGTGCGGTACGCCTTTTGCCGGGAAATGAGAATACGCGACTCCGGCGGCTCCGGACGGCTGTGCCGGGAAACGGGCCAGGAATACTCTGGGGTGTGGAGGCTTGGCGCCGTTCGGTGTCTCACGGGAGTGGCAGGGCCCTCATGACATTTTTGTTGGATAAATCCACTTTCATTGGGCGAAGGTGGGAACTGTCGGCGGCGCGCAAGGCGCTGTCGAGGACGCGGCTGCTCACCCTGACCGGCCCCGGCGGGGTCGGCAAGACCCGGCTGGCGCTCAGGCTCGCGGACAACCTGCGGAACAAGTACCGGGACGGCGTCGAGGTGATCGAGCTCGCCACCCTGGAGACCGGCGAGCTGCTGGAGCCGGCGGTGGCCGAGGCCCTGGGCCTGCGCGGAGTTCACCCCGACCCCATGGGGCTGCTGGTGGAGCACCTGTCCAACAGGCGGATGCTGCTGGTCCTGGACAACTGCGAGCACCTGGACATGCTCTGCGCGCACTTCGTGGAACGGCTGCTGCACGCCACACCCCGCCTGCGGGTCCTGGTGACCAGCAGGCACTCGCTGGGCGTGCACGGCGAGCAGGTGCTCCCGGTCCCGCCGCTGTCCGTACCTGGGCCCGTCCAGGTACTCCACGGGGGGCAGGCGCTCCACGAGGAGGCGCAGGCCGGCCCGCGGACGCCCAGCCGCACCGTACGGGAGGCCGCCAGACACGACTCGGTGCGCCTGTTCGTGGAGCGCGCGGCACACGTCGTGCCGGGCTTCTCCCTGAACGCGGGCAACCTCGCCTGCGTGGTGCGGCTGGTGCGGCGGCTGGAGGGGATCCCGCTGGCGATCGAGCTGGCCGCGGCCCGGCTGCGTACCCTGTCGCTGGAGGAGCTCGCGTACGAGCTGGACCGGCGCTTCGACGTGCTGGCCACCGGCGGCCCCATGGCCCTGCCGCGGCACCAGACGCTGCGGGCGACCATCCAATGGAGCTTCCGGCTGTGTTCGCCCGAGGAGCGGCGGCTGTGGGCCCGGCTGTCGATGTTCGCCGGAGGGGTCGATCTGGACACCGCGGAGACGGTGTGCGCGGGCGAGGGCATCGATCCGGCCGACATGCTCGACCTGCTGGCCGGGCTGGTGGACAAGTCGGTCCTGTACCGGGGCGGGCTCGGCTTCCGCATGCTGGAGAGCCTGCGCGCGTACGGCTGCGAGCAGCTGACGCCCGCCGAGCGGCAATGGCTGCGCAGGCGCTTCGTCGGCCACTACCGCGAGCTGACGGAGACGCACCGGACCGACCAGTTGGTGTCCGACCAGCTGGATCGGTACCTGGCCCTGCGCCAGGAGCTGCCCAACATCCGCGTCGCGCTCCAGGCGTGCCTGAACGAGCCCGCGCTGGCGCCCCTGGGCCTGGGCACCGCGTCCGCGATGTGGTGCTTCTGGGTGCTCGCCGGCGCGCTCACGGAGGGCCGCTACTGGATCGAGCGCGGCTTGGAGCTGGTGCCGGAGCCCGCCCGGGCCAGGGCGACGGCGCTCTGGGCGGACAGCATGCTCGCCCTGCGCCAGGGAGACCTCGACGCGGCGATGCCGCTGCTGGAGGACTGCCGGGCCCTCGCCGGCAGATCGGGGAACGAGGACCTCGTGCCGTACGCCGTCCGGACCGCGGGCGTGGCCGCCTGCACCGCGGGCGACACCCGGCGCGGCCTCGCGCTGCTGCGGGAGTCGCTCGCCCTCCACCGGTCCCTGAACGACATGGACGGGCTCATGTTCAACCTCTATTTCGCCGCCGCGTACGGATCGACCGAGGATCCCGGCCTGGCCGCTGAGTTCGGTGAGGAGCTGCTGGCCCTGAGCGAGTCCCACCATGCGCTGGTGTCACGCGCGTACGCGCAGTTCGCGCTCGGCGTCGCGCGCTGGAACCTGGGCGACTACGAGCAGGCCGAAGCGCTCCTGACGTCGGCCGCGCGGTTCACCGGCGAGATCGACGACCGGTGGTGCCTCACCCAGTGCCTGGAAGTGCTGGCCTGGATCGCCGGCGCCCGGGAGGAGCACGAGAGGGCCGCCGAACTCCTCGGCGCGGCGCACGCGTTGTGGCAGGCGGCGGGCGCCTCACCCGAACGGCTCTGCTACCACGCGGCCTGGCACGAACGCTGCACGCGGCAGGCCCGCCACGCCCTCGGGAAGCCGGCGTTCACGTCCGCCTTCCGCCACGGCGCGAAGCTGGGTGTCGACCGCGCCGTCACCTACGCGATCCGGCCTCCCGAGGCCCAACCGGAGTTGCGGCACTCGTCCTGAGCGTTCATCGGGATCTCGAACCAGAAGGCATGGCCCGCGGCGCCCCAGCAGCAGGCCAGCCGCCGGAACACCCGCAGATCATGCGGCATCGGCGCGTCGTCCGCGGCCTCCGCCTCGACCTCGCAGCGCAGCACGCCGTCGGTGGCCCAGACGGTCAGCCGGTACGGCCCGGGCGCGTGCTCCTCGACATCGGCGACCAGCTGTTCCACCAGCAGTTCGGCGGCCTCTGCCAGCCCGTCGAGCCCCCATGAGGCCAGCCGGGCGTGGATGAGGGGCCGCGCCCGCGTGTCCGGTGACAGCGACCAGGTGGCGACCCGCTCACCCGGAACCTCGCTCTCGTCGGTGCCCAGGGCCCTGGACTTGATCCAGTCCCAGGCCCGGCTCAGGACGCTCAGGTCGAGATGGTGTCCGGTGCCGTGGTTCATGAAGGCGTGGTCGTTCATGCGGGACTCCCACATGCGAGTCGATAGGCGGCGTATGCGGATGGGCACCGTGGCCGGTGCTTGCACATATTGATGTTTTCCTCGTCCCTCGACGGTGTTGTCGATGAATCCAGCGTGCGTACGGCGGCGGCGCGAGCGGCACGGGAGGGATACCCGGATGACTACCTAGCCGTCGAACGTAAGTACGTAGTCCCGGGCGTCTACGTTCTGTCAACGGCCCGCATATCGCCCATGAGTAACGTTTCCCCCCGCGAATTCAATAATCGAAGCAATGGGGATCGCCTTGTCTGATTCCGCGCCCGGAGAATCCGGGCCGGCGCCGTTCACCGCGATTCGCGGCGACGGGCGGCACCACATTTACGCGGACCTCGCCGCCAGGGGGCCCGTCCACCCGATCACGACGCCGGCCGGCACGCAGGCGTGGCTGGTGACGGGCTACGCCGAGACCCGGGCGCTGCTGTCCGACCCGCGGCTGGTCAAGGGCGGCTGGACCTCGGGGGCGTACGCGCACCAACTGCCCCGGGCGGCTCCCGGCGGCCGCTTGATCTAGAGTCGGCTCTAGCCCGTAGGCTCCGACGCGCGCCCAGCACCCCATCCACATCGCTAGGAGTCTGATCATGCGTTACCGCGTCCTCGGCGGCACGGGCATCGAGGTGAGCGTCCACTGTCTCGGCGCCATGATGTTCGGCGCGGTCGGCAACCCCGACCACGACGACTGCGCCCGGATCATCCACCACGCCCTCGACCAGGGCGTCAACTTCATCGACACGGCCGACATGTACTCGGCCGGTGAGTCCGAGGAGATCGTGGGCAAGGCGCTGCGGGGCCGCCGCGACGACGTCGTGCTCGCCACGAAGGTGCACTTCCCGATGGGGGAGGGGCCGAACCGGCGCGGCAACTCGCGGCGCTGGATCCTCAAGGAGGTCGAGGAGAGCCTCAAGCGGCTCCAGACCGACTGGATCGACCTCTACCAGGTGCACCGGCCCGACCACACGACCGACATCGAGGAGACGCTCGACGTGCTGGGCGACCTCGTCGGGCAGGGCAAGATCCGGGCGTTCGGCTGCTCGACGTTCCCCGCGGAGGACATCGTCGAGGCGCACCACGTGTCCGAGCGCCGCGGCCTGCGGCGCTTCAGGACCGAGCAGCCGCCGTACTCGCTGCTCGCCCGCGGCGTCGAGGCCGACGTGCTGCCCGTGTGCCGGCGGTACGGCATGGGCGTGCTGACCTGGAGCCCGCTCGCGTCCGGCTTCCTGACCGGCCAGTTCAGGAAGGGGCAGCCCATCGACCTGACCACCGGCCGCGCCTCGCTCAGCCCGAACCGCTTCGACCCCTCCATCCCCGAGAACGCCGCCAAGCTGGAGGTGGTGGAGGAGCTGATCGAGCTCGCGACGGACCTCGGCTGCTCGCTGCCCGAGCTCGCGGTCGCCTTCCCCGCCGCGCACCCGGCCGTCACCTCGGTCATCATCGGCCCGCGCACCATGGAGCAGCTGGAGGCGACGCTCAAGGGCGCCGCGCTCACCCTCGACGACCGGACCCTCGACCGCATCGACGAGATCATCCCGCCGGGCACCGACCTCTACCGCGCCGACGGCGCCTGGCGACGCCCGGCGCTGACGGACACCGCCCGCCGGCGCCGCCTGCCCGCCGACCGGGCCGCGGGCTGAGCCCACGAGCCCAGCAGCCCTCAAACACTCAGCCCAGGTCCAGCTCCGAGCCGCCGAACTTGTCCCGCAGGAACCGGCCCTGGTCGCGCAGCGCCTGCTCGTCCCCCCGATGGATGGCCTCGGCCACCTTGCGCAGCTGGGCGTCGAGTAGGCCGAGCTGGGCGAGCAGCTCCTCGTGCGCGCTGCGCTCCCGCCCGCCGCGGCGGGTGAGGGCGTAGCCGCGCGGCAGGTTCGCGTACGCCTCCAGGCTGGCGGGCAGGTACAGGCGGATCGTCTGCGACACCACGTGCAGCTGGTCGGGGGAGGCGGTGAGCTGCTCGGCGCGGTCCAGCACACCCCTCAGGACCTCGGCCAGCGCGTCCACGGCCGCGTGCACGTCGCCGGGGAAGCGCCCGCCGATCCGCCGCAGCAGCTCGTCCAGGTCGGCCCTGAGCGCCCGCGTCTCCACCTCGGCGTGCGAGATCGTCAGCCGGACCCGGTCCCGCGGGGCCAGCAGCGCGCCCACCCCGTACAGCGCCACCACGACCACCGGCCAGAACGCGCCCGCCAGGCCCAGGAAGTGGGCCACCAGGCCGAGCAGCGCAAGACAGGAGCCGGCGATGTTCCGGTTCGAGCCCAGGTAGCGCAGGACGCGCTCACTGATAGCCACGGATCTCCTTGAACGCGCTGCTCAGCGACGTCTTGCGGGCGTCGAACACGGCGCCGCCGGTCAGCTCGGCGACCTTGCGCATCTCCTCGACGTCGCTCTCGCCGAACAGCACCACGAACGCCGGCGCCCGCCGGTCCTCCGGCAGCGCCCGGTAACGGGCCTCGAAGGCGGCGTAGTCGGAGCCGTCGGTGTTGTCGCCGTCGGTCATGAGCACGACCGAGGTGTAGTGCCCGGGCGTCACCGGGCGGTCGTAGGCGGCGGTCAGGCTGTCGTAGATCGCGGTGCCGCCGCCCGCGGACAGCCCTTCCGCGAACGCCTTGATCTGGGCGAGCACCGCCTGCGGGTCGCGTTCGGGCACGGTGAACGGGACCGGCCGCATCGGCGAGTTGCTGAACGGGATCATCGTGACGGCCTCGCGGTTGCTGAAGCGCGAGAACGCGCCGGAGGCGGAGGTGTCGGCGCCGGTCAGGGCGACCAGCGCCTGCCGCAGCGCGTCGATCCGCTCGCCCGCCATCGAGCCCGAGGTGTCCAGCACGAACCGCGTCTCCGCCGGGACCCGCACCTGGTTGAGGTAGGTGGCGATCAGCTCGTCGGCGGTGCTGCGCCGGTTGGGGAACGGCAGCTCGATCAGCTGCCTGCCGCCGAAGCGCGGGTCCGGGGCCACGCCCGGCGTGATCGGCCGGCGGTGGGTGCCGGTCATGATGTCCTTCTGCACGGCGGGGCTGCGCAGCCAGGCGGTGAGCTTGCCGTACAGGGCCTTCTTGGGCTCGGGAGCCGAGGCGAGCAGCGTGAGCGGGTAGTCGGCGGTCACCACGCCGTCGGACGGGTAGACGAGCGTCAGCGGCTCGCGCATCCCCAGCAGGACCGACTCGTAGTTGACCATGCCGTCCACGCGCCGGTCGCGGGCGTAGGCGTCGGCCAGCCACCCCGACGAGCCGGCCGTCAGGCGCTGCGCCGAGAAGAACTCCTTCAGCCGCGGCGTCACCGACGCGACCTGCTCGGCGCTGAGCGCGCCGTCCGCGTCCGACAGCGCCGCGGCGACCCCGACCAGGGCGGAGAAGCCGGAGTTGGAGGAGGCGGGGTTCGTCATGGCGAAGCCGAACCTGCCCTCCTTGGCCGCCCGCGCGATGTCGGCCCAGGTGACCTGCTTGCCGTCCCAGCCGAGCTCGCGGGCCTTGGCGGGCTTCAGCCCCAGCACGACGGGGGAGATCATGATCTTGGACTGGGTGGACAGCCTGGCCTGCGCGCCGTCGATCAGGGACAGGTAGCGGTTGGAGGAGAACCAGACCGCGTCCAGCCGGCCGTCGGCGCGGCCGCTCGCGACCTGCTCGGCGCCGTCGAGCGTGCCGGTGTAGGTGAGCCGCACCTTGACGCCGGCCTCCGCCTCGGCCCGCCGCAGCAGCGGCTCGAGGTCCTTGATCTCGCTGCCGGCCAGCACGCGGAGCACGTCGGGCGCGTCGGCGGGCTCCTCGCCCGCGCCGCAGCCCGCCAGCAGGCCGGCGAGCAGGACGAGAGGCAGCGCTCGTCCCAGCGCTCGTCTCATCGCTCGCCCTCCCGGGCCCGCTCCAGGTACGCCTTGGCGTGTCCCAGCTCGGCGGACAGGCTGTCGACGGTGGCCGCCATGTTGTCCACGGCCTTCGACCGGAACGCGTCGATCATGTCCATCGTGGCGTAGACGTTGTCGAACGCCTGCCGCAGCGTGTCCAGGTCCACGGTCGTCGAGGCCGCCTGGTTCTGGATCGCGCCCGCCTGGGTGCGCAGCATCTCGCTGGTGGCCAGGATCAGGTCACCGGTCGTGGCGTTCAGCGCGGTGATCTGGTCGAGCACCAGCTTCTGGTTCGCCAGCGCCTGCGCGACCGTGACCGCCGTGCGCAGCGCCGCGACCGTGGTCGTGGTGGCGCGGTCCACGCCCTTGCTCAGCTCCAGGTTGTTCTTGCGTACGAGGTCGAGCGCCAGGTAACCCTGGGCCGACACGGCGAGCTGGGTGAGCAGGTCCTGGTGGCGCTGGCGCACGGTGAACAGGGCGTCGGACCGCAGCGCCGTGGCCCGCTCCTCGTCGGCCAGCACGATGCGTTCCTCAAGAGCGGCGTCCATGGCCTGGGCCAGGACCGCGTACTCCTGCAGCCGGGTCATCGTCTCCCACAGGTTCGCCTTCTCGCCCTCGATGGCGGCGTTGTCGCGCAGCAGCTCGTCCTGGCCGGACTTCAGCGCGCGGATGATGTCGTCGATGTGCTTCTGCGCGGAGTGGTACTTGGCGAAGTAGTCGCGCAGCCGGTCGCCGAACGGGATGAGGCCCAGGAGCTTGCGCGTCCCGCTGGCCGCCTGCTTCGGGTCCAGGTCCACGACGGTACGGCGCAGCGCCACCAGCTCCTTGGCGACCCTGCCCTGGGCGTCGGCGCCCTCGCCCCGGGCCGCGTCCAGGGCGGCGACCGGCCGCTTGAGCATGCGGTTGGCCACCTGGGAGGCCGACTTGATCTCGGTGTCGCCCATCGAGGAGATGTCGTGCACCTTGCGGGAGAACTCGGGGGAGCGGTGGTCGAGCCCGCTCAGCTCGCCGGCGAAGTCGCGGGCCTTGGCGGCCAGCTCGGTGGCGCGCTCGGCGGCGATCGGCAGCATGGTGGCCGCCGTCTCGGCCGGGACCGGGGCGACCGGCTCGGGCGGCGTGAGCACCAGATCGGACACGTGCGGGATCTCCTTGTTCGGACCGGGGCTAGGGCCGGGCTGAGTCGATGGTGGTGATGAGCTGGTCCAGCCGCTCGTACGTGGGCGGTTCGACGACGTCCACCAGCTCGGCCGCCGCGGGCGCCCCGGTCTTGGCGACCAGGCCGGCGAACGCCTGAGGGTCGGTGGTGCGGAAGCCGTACGCGGCCGCCAGGCCCTGCAGCTCGGCGTCCTTCGTGAGCAGCTGCCCCACCCGGTCGCCCGGCTGGGTCAGCGGGACCAGCGTGTGCTTGCTGAGCACGGTCGGCGACGGATAGATCAGCCGCATCTCGGGCTTGATCGCGCCGTCTCCGGCGAAGACGTGCGCCAGGTACTGCGCCTCGTAGACGACCAGCAGCGGCGTCTTGCCCGCGCCCAGCGCCAGGTAGTCGTCGAACGACGCCTCGCTGGTGGACTCGGAGAAGCCCTGGTCGAGCACGGCGGGGGCGATCATCGGGGCGATCTTGGCGATCTGCGCGTCGGAGGTGGGCACGTCCTCGCCGTTGGCGACATAGCCGATGGCCGACAGGTACATGGCGGCCGAGTTGGAGGTACGGATGTCGGTGGTGGTGAGGAGGACCCGCTTACGAGCCTGGTAAGCAGAATTGCCGGGAAGCTGATCCCAGCGAGTGCCTTTGCCTATTAAATCCAGATATTTCCTAATATCGAGGATTTGGTAACCTTTGCCGGAATCGCGGACCACGCCCGCCCCCGCCAGCAGCTTCGTGATCGGCTCGAACGTGGCCACCGCCATCGGCGAGTAGAACGGCGAATAGGTGGTGACCGCCTTGCGGTCGCGCTTGATCCGCTCGGCGGCGGGAACGCTGGAGGGGAAGGCGAAGGCGTAGCGGCTCAGGTCCACGTCGGTGACGATCTGCCGCGACCCCGCAGTGTCCACCTCGACCCGCAGCCCGTGCTTGGCGAAGGCCGCCTTGACCCGGGGGTCGTCGAAGAACGGCTTCTTCTCCGACCCGATGACCCCCCGCACCACCAGCGTCTCCGGGGCCTCGTCCGCCCGATTCCCCAAGAGGATCGCCACGACCGCCACCCCGGCCAGAACCGCCGCCAGAATGACACCGATCCAGCGCTTCATCGCATCCTGTTTCTAGAAATAACCCCCATGGCTGGAATTATGGGATGGCGATTGCCGGGTCCGCGCGGTCGGAAAGGCGACCGTACGGCAGAATTCATCCCCCGTTCATGGTTGGGGAGCCGGCTGATCCACCGCGCCGGGCGCCTGCTCGGGCGGAGCGGGAACGGGACGGGGCGCGGCCCGCTGGGTGAGGGCGATGGCGGCGAGGATGACGACGGCGCCGACCGGCTGGTTCCAGCTGAGGCCCTCGCCCAGGATGGTCACCCCGGAGATCGCGGCGAAGACCGGCAGCAGGTAGGTGACCGTGGAGGTCGTGGTGACCCCGGCGCGGACCTGCACCCAGTAGAGCAGCAGGTACGCCAGCCCGGTGCCCAGCCCGCCGAGCCCGGCCAGGCTCCACCAGACCGCGGCGGGCGCGTGCGGGTCCACCAGCGGCACCCCGGCCAGCAGCGTGATCACGGCCAGCTGCACCGCGCCGCTGAGCAGCTGTCCGGCGGCCAGCACGACCGGCGGCTCGGGGCGCCGGCCGGTGATGAAGCGGCCCATGTAGGCGCCGCCGATCCCGTAGCAGGCCGCGGCGGCGAAGCAGGCCAGGCTGCCGCCGAGCTGCCCGCCGCCCATCGGCTGCCAGATCCCGAGCACGACCATGACGCCCGCGAAGCCGAGGCCGAGGCCCGCCACCCGGCCGGCGGTCGCCTTCTCGGTGCGCAGCAGCAGGGTGAAGGCGAGCGTGCAGAGCGGGGTGGTGGCGTTCCAGATGGCGGCGACCACGGAGGAGACGTACTGCTCGCCGTACGCGAAGAGGGTGAACGGCAGCGTGGTGAGCACGATCGAGGCGACCTGGAAGTGACCCCACAGGCGCGGGTCGCGCGGCAGCCGCTTCCCGCCGAGCAGCACGGCCAGCAGGAGCACCAGCGCCCCGATGACCATCCGGCCGAAGGAGACCTGGAGCGGGTGGAGGGCCTCCACCGCGACCTTGATGAAGAAGAAGCTGTTGCCCCAGATGGCGGCGAGCAGCAGGAAACCGGGCAACCAAGGTTTGAGCACGGATGGAGCGTAGCGGTTGGTCCTGACGTATAACCATTTGAACGAGTGAGTACTCGCTCATTAGGATTGCCCGCTATGAACAGGAGGAGACGAAGGGTGCCGGCCATGGCGCCGGAAGACCGCCGTGCCGCGCTCATCGCCGCCACGCTCCCGCTGCTGCGCGAGTACGGCGCAGCGGTGAGCACCCGTCAGATCGCCGAGGCCGCGGGCGTGGCCGAGGGCACGATCTTCGGCGTCTTCCCCGACAAGGCCTCGCTGCTGCGGGCGACGCTCATGGTCGCGTTCGACTCGCGGCCGGCGGCACAGGCGCTGGCGGGCATCGGCACGCGGGCCGAGCTGCGCGCGCGGCTGAGCGAGGCGGTCACGATGCTCCGGACGGGGATGAGGACCAACGCCAACCTCATGGCCGTGCCCAAGGAGCTGATGGTCGACGACGCCGACTTCTACAAACAGATCATGGAGGGCCGGCGCCTGATCGTGGACGGGCTCGCCGCCCTGATCGAGCCCGACCGCGACCGGCTGCGCCGCTCGCCCGAGGCCACGGCGCAACTGCTGCTCGTGCTGATCGCGTCGAGCGAGCACCGCGGCTTCGGCCGGATCGGCGAGTTCGGCGACATGGACGACGAGGAGATCGTCTCCGTACTGCTCGACGGGCTGCTCGTGCGGCCCTCCCCCACCCCATCGACAGAAAGCGCCTCTTGATGCTGCTCCGTCTCCTGCGGGTCCAGCTCAGGCCGTACGGGAAAGAGATCACACTCGTGGTCCTCTTCCAGTTCGTGCAGACCCTGGCCACGCTCTATCTCCCGACCCTCAACGCCGACATCATCGACGACGGCGTCGTCAAGGGCGACACCGCAACCATCATGCGCATCGGGCTGGTGATGCTCGGTGTGACCCTCATCCAGATCGTCTGCTCGATCGTGGCCGTCTACTACGGCGCCCGGACCTCGATGGCCCTGGGCCGGGACCTGCGGGCCGCGATCTTCCGCCGGGTGCAGGACTTCTCCGTCCAGGAGGTCAACAGGTTCGGCGCCCCGTCCCTGATCACCCGGACCACCAACGACGTGCAGCAGATCCAGCTGCTCGTGCTGATGACGTTCACGATGATGGTGGCGGCGCCGATCATGTGCGTCGGCGGCATCGTGCTGGCGCTGCGCCAGGACGCGGCGCTGTCGTCGCTGCTGCTCGTCGTGCTGCCCGTGATGATCGTCATCGTGGGCGTGATCGTGGTGCTGATGCGCCCGCTCTTCCGTACGATGCAGGAGCGCATCGACCGGATCAACCAGGTGCTGCGCGAGCAGATCACCGGCATCCGGGTCATCAGGGCCTTCGTCCGCGACAAGCACGAGCGCGAGCGCTTCGGCGAGTCCAACGACCAGCTGACCGACGTGTCGCTGCGGGTCGGGCGGCTGATGGCGCTGATGTTCCCCTCCGTGATGCTGGTGGTGAACGTCTCCAGCGTCGCCGTGGTGTGGTTCGGCGGGCACCGCATCGCCGACGGGAGCATGCAGGTCGGCGCGCTGACCGCGGTCATCTCCTACCTGATGCAGATCCTCATGTCGGTGATGATGGCGATGTTCATGTTCATGATGATCCCGCGGGCCGAGGTCTGTGCCGAGCGCATCGAGGAGGTGCTCGACACCGAGCCGACCGTGCACCCGCCGAAGGCCCCCGTCACCCCGGACAGACATCTCGGCGAGCTGGAGCTGCGGTCGGTGGACTTCCGCTATCCGGGCGCCGAGGAGCCGGTGCTGTGCGGCGTGAGCTTCGAGGCGCGGCCCGGCCGTACCACCGCGATCATCGGCAGCACCGGCAGCGGCAAGACGACGCTGCTCAACCTCATCCCGCGCCTGTTCGACGCGAGCGCCGGCGAGGTGCTGGTGGACGGCGTCGACGTGCGCGACCTCGACGCGGCCGCGCTCTCCCGGGCGGTCGGCCTGGTGCCGCAGTCGCCCTACCTCTTCTCCGGCACCGTCGCCTCCAACCTGAGGTACGGCAAGCCGGACGCGACCGACGAGGAGCTGTGGAAGGCCCTGGAGGTGGCCCAGGCCCGCGAGTTCGTCGAGGCGATGCCCGGCGGCCTCGAGGAGCCGATCTCCCAGGGCGGCACGAACGTCTCCGGCGGCCAGCGTCAGCGCCTGGCCATCGCCAGGACCCTGGTGCACCGGCCCGAGATCTTCCTCTTCGACGACTCCTTCTCCGCCCTCGACTACGCCACCGACGCCCGGCTGCGCGCGGCGCTGGCCGAGGAGATCGCCGACGCCACGATCGTCATCGTGGCCCAGCGGGTGAACACCATCCGCGACGCCGACCGCATCCTCGTCCTCGACGACGGCCGCGTGGTCGGCAGCGGCACCCACACCGAACTCATGACGACCTGCCCGACCTACCGGGAGATCGTGCTGTCCCAGCTCACCGAACAGGAGGCCGCGGCATGACCACGCAAGCGCCCGCGCGCCGGCCCCAGCCCGGTTTCGGGCCGGGCAGGATGATGTCCGGGCCCGCCGAGAAGGCCCTCGACTTCGGCGGCACGCTCCGCAGCCTGCTGCGGCTGCTGCGCCCCGAGCGCACGCTGCTGGCCGTCGTCCTGGCCCTCGGCACGGCCAGCGTCGCGCTGACCGTGACGGGCCCCAAGATCCTCGGCCATGCCACGGACCTGATCTTCGCCGGCATCATCGGGGCCCAGCTGCCTGCCGGGGCCACCAAGGAACAGGCCGTGGCGGGGCTGCGCGCCAACGGCCAGGGCACGTTCGCCGACCTGGTGTCGTCGATGAACGTGGTGCCCGGCCAGGGCATCGACTTCACCGCGCTGGCCCAGGTGTTGGCCTGGGTGCTGGCGATCTACGTGCTGGCGGCGCTGCTCGGCATCGTGCAGTTCCGGCTGACCACGACCGTCGTGCAGCGGGCGGCGTTCCGGCTGCGCGAGCGGATCGAGGCCAAGCTGGCGCGGCTGCCGCTGAGCTACTTCGACGGCCAGCCGCGCGGCGAGATCCTCAGCCGCGCCACCAACGACACCGACAACATCGCCCAGACGCTGCAGCAGACGATGAGCCAGCTCATCTCCTCGGTGCTGACGGTCGTGGGGGTGCTCGTGGTGATGTTCTGGATCTCGCCCGTCCTGGCCCTCATCGCGCTGGTCAGCGTGCCGGTGTCGGTCTACGTCACCACCGTCATCGGCAAGCGCTCCCAGCCGCAGTTCATCAAGCAGTGGTCCTCGACGGGCAAGCTCAACGGCCACATCGAGGAGATGTACGGCGGCCACACGCTGGTCAAGGTGTTCGGCAGGCAGAAGGAGGCCGCCGAGATCTTCGAGCAGCACAACGACAGCCTGTTCGCCTCCAGCTTCCGCGCCCAGTTCATCTCCGGGATCATCCAGCCGGCGATGATGTTCATCGGCAACCTCAACTACGTGCTGGTCGCCGTGGTGGGCGGGTTCAAGGTGGCCTCGGGCTCGATCTCGCTGGGCGACGTGCAGGCCTTCATCCAGTACTCGCGGCAGTTCAGCCAGCCGCTCACCCAGGTGGCCGGCATGGCGAACCTGGTGCAGTCGGGCGTCGCCTCGGCCGAGCGCGTCTTCGAGCTGCTGGAGGCTCCCGAGCAGTCGCCCGAGCCGGCCAAGCCGGAGCGGCCGGCGCAGGTCAGGGGCCGGGTGGCGTTCGAGAACGTGTCCTTCCGGTACGCGCCGGACCGGCCGCTGATCGAGAACCTGTCGCTGACCGTGGAGCCCGGCCAGACTGTCGCCATCGTCGGCCCCACGGGAGCGGGCAAGACGACGCTGGTCAACCTCATCATGCGCTTCTACGAGGTGACCGGCGGCCGCATCACGCTCGACGGCGTCGACGTCGCCGAGATGTCCAGGGAGGAGCTGCGCGCCAACATCGGCATGGTGCTGCAGGACACCTGGCTGTTCGGCGGCACGATCGCGGAGAACATCGGCTACGGGGCGGAAGACGCCACCCGCGAGCGGATCGAGGCCGCCGCGGAGGCCGCCCACGTGGACCGCATCGCGCACACGCTGCCCGACGGCTACGACACGGTGATCGACGAGGAGGGCGGGACGGTCAGCGCGGGCGAGAAGCAGCTGATCACGATCGCCCGGGCGTTCCTGTCCGAGCCGGCGATCCTGATCCTGGACGAGGCCACCAGCTCGGTCGACACCCGCACCGAGGTGCTCATCCAGCGGGCGATGAGCTCCCTGCGCGAGGGGCGCACCAGCTTCGTGATCGCCCACCGGCTGTCCACCATCCGCGACGCCAGCCTGATCCTCGTCATGGAGGACGGCCGGATCGTGGAGCAGGGCACGCACGAGTCGCTGCTGGCCGAGGGCGGGGCCTACGCCCGCCTGTACTCGGCCCAGTTCGCCGAGGCCGTCGTGGAGGTGGACTAGACGCGTTCCCCGGCGGCTCGCGGTCCGTACATCGATCCACCCGCCGTGGTCCCCGTGACGGCGGTGGGACATCCTGTCATCTCGTGAGGGAGAACATGGACGGTGTCACGGACGGTGTCACGGCCGCGCCGGAGACGATGCTCGACGTGCTGGAGCGCCGGGCGGCCGGCGCTCCGGAGGCGGAGCTCGTGCGGTTCGAGGGCGGCGCCTCGCTGCGGGTCGGCGAGTGCCTGGAGCGGGCGACCGCCGTCGCGGGCGGGCTCGCCGGCCTGGTGACGGGCGGCGACCGGGTCCTCACGTGCCTGCCTCCGGGGCCGCGGCTGGTCGAGGTGATGTTCGCCCTGGCCAGGCTCGGCGCCGTGGAGGTGCCGCTGGCCCTGGACGTACGGCTCGACGCGGCGCGGCGGCTGGCCGGGGCCACCGGGGCGCGCATGCTCATCGCCGGCACGGACGCCGTGCGCGCCAACCCCGGCCTGGTCGAGCTGGCCGCGGGGATGGACCGCGTGGTGCTCGTGATCGGGCGGGAGGCGGCCGAGCTGCCGGGCTCGGCCGATCTGGACGACCTGCTCGCCGCGCGGCACCGCCTTCCGGCGCGGCGGCCGGGACCGGCGGACCCCGCCGTCGTCATGGCCACCTCGGGGACCACGGGCCGGTCCAAGGGAGCGCTGCTGCCGCACTTCGCGGGGGTCCGGCACGCCCGGCGGGTGGCCCGCACCATGGGCTACGAGGCGGGGGACGTGCTGTTCAACGTCTTCCCCTGGAACCACATCAACGTCCGGCACGCGGGCCTGCTGCCCGCGCTGATCTCCGGCGCCACGCTGGTGGCCCACCAGCGCTTCTCCGCCTCCCGGTTCTGGGAGATCTGCCGGCGGGAGGGGGTCACCGCGTTCAACTTCATGGGCGCCGTGGCGGCCATCCTGGAACGGGCGCCCGCCACCGGCTCCGACACCCTTCACCAGGTGCGCCGAGCCTACGGGGGACCGGCGCCGGAGGGGCTGTCGAGGCGGTTCCTGGAGCGGTTCGGCGTGCTGCTGCTGGAGGCGTACGCGTGCACCGAGCTCGGCGACGTGGCGGCGAGCACGGCCGGTATCCGGCGGCCGGGCGCGGCCGGGCGGCCCGTCCCGGAGTACGAGGTGGTGATCAGGGACGACGACGGCCTGCCGGTGCCGGCGGGCCGGATCGGGCAGATCACCGTCCGGCCCCGAGCGGAGTCGATGATCTTCAGCGGGTACGCGGGCGACCCCGCCGCCACCGGGAAGGCCCTGCGTGACGGCTGGTTCGTGACCGGGGACCGCGGCCGGCTCGACGACGACGGCTTCCTCCATTTCGCCGGCCGCCGCGCCGACGTCATCAGGCGGCGCGGCGAGAACATCCCGACCTGGGACGTGGAGCAGGCGGTGGCCGCGATGCCGGGCGTGCTCGACGTGGCCGCGGTGGGTGTGCCGTCGGAGCTGACCGAGGAGGAGGTGCTGGTGGCGGTGACCGCGGCGCCCGGGGCCACGCTCAGCCCGCCGCAGGTGCACGCCTGGTGCCTGGACCGGCTCCCGCGCCACGCCGTCCCCCGGTACGTGCGCGTGCTCGACGCCCTGCCGAGGAACGCCTCGACGAAGGTGGTCAAGGGCGACCTGCGCGACCAGGGGGTGCCGCCGGACGCGTGGGACGCCCGTACGGCCTGATCGCGCGGACCGCTGGACAGACCGGCAGGGTCGCGCCCCGGCGATCGCGCGCTCTAGCGTCGAGCCTCCGGCACACACGGGAGGAGACGAGGTTGCGGGTTCTCGACCTCACCGACGATCTGGCCTTCAACGGGGCGAGGCTGCTGGTCGGCCTCGGCGCCGACGTCGTACGCGTGGAGCGTCCGCGGAGCCCGGGGCTGTCACGGGCGGAGGCTCTGCACTGGCACGCGGGAAAGCGGGTCGTGAGCGCGCCGGTGAGCCCCGCCGCGCTCGACCGGCTAGCCGAGCAGGCGGACGTGGTCATGGAGAGCGGCCCGTTCGGCGAGCTCCGCGGCCTCCGTACGGGCTCCGGCACGGTCACGTCGCGCTGGCCGCGGGTCGTCCACGTCGTGGTCACACCGTTCGGCACGACGGGCCCCCGGCGTGACTGGCGTGCCGACGATCTCGTGGCCGCGGCCGCCGGCGGCATGGCCTGGCTGGGCGGGAAGCCCGGCGGCCCGCCCAAGCCCCCTCCCCGCGAGCAGGCCACGCAGCTCGCGGGGGCGCACGCGGCCATCGCCGCGCTGCTCGGCCTCATCGCCCGCGACCGCATCGGGCAGGGCCAGCTCATCGACGTCTCCGCGCAGGAGGCGGTGGCCGCCACGCTGGAGACGGGCGCCATCGCCTGGATCCACGCGGGACGGTACCCGTCCCGCACCGGCGGCGTGTACGAACACGTGGCCCACCGGGTCTTCCGCGCCGCCGACGGCCACGTCGCGGGCGGATACTCCGGCAGCGACCGGATGTGGACCGACCTGCTCGCCTGGATGGCGGAATCCGGCGAGGCGGAGGACCTGACGGAGGAGAAGTGGTCCGATCCCGTCTTCCGCTGGCGGGGGCGCGAGCACGTGGACGAGGTCGTGGCCAGGTTCGTCGCCCGGCGCTCCGCCGCCTCCCTCGCCGAGCAGGGGCGGGCCCGGGCGCTGCCGTGGGCGGAGGTCTCCACGGCCACGAGCCTGACCGGCAACCCGCAGCTCGCCGACCGCGGGTTCTTCGCCCGCGTCCTGGGCGCGGGCCTGCCCGAGGACGGCGTCACGGACGTCGGGTTCCCCTTCGCGGCCCTGCCCCGCCCGGTACGCCTCACCGAGCCGCGACCGGCCGCCGCCGAGGCGCCCTGGCGGAGCGAACGCCCCCGGGGCCGCCGGGACGGTGTCCGCGGGCCCGGCGCGCGTCCGCTCGAAGGGATCCGCGTCCTGGACCTGACCTGGGTGCTGGCCGGCCCGTACGCCACCAAGACGCTGGCCGAGCACGGCGCGGACATCATCAAGATCGAATCGCGGCACCGGCGCGACCCCACGCGCTTCGCCCCGTCCATGCGGCTGCGTCCCGATGCCGGGATCGACGACGGCGGCTACTTCGTCAACTTCAACCGCGGCAAGCGCAGCGTCGCCCTCAACCTGCGTACCGAACCCGGCCTCGAGGTGCTGCGGCGCCTGGCAGCCGAGTGCGACGTGGTCATCGAGAACTTCAGCCCCGGCGTCCTGGCCAGGTGGGGGCTGTCCTACGACCGGCTGGCGGAGCTGCGGCCGGGCGTCATCCTGGTGTCGATGGCCGGGGTCGGGCAGAGCGGCCCCTGGCGGAGCGCGGTGACCTTCGCCGACACGCTGGCCGCGATGTCCGGCCTCACCAGCGAGACCGCCGACCCCGGCGAGGCGCCGGAGGGGCTGACGTTCGGGCTGGGCGACATGGTGGCCGCCAACTCGGCCGTGCTCGCCGTCCTGGACCTGGTCGCGGCCGGGCGCGGGGGACACGTGGACCTCTCGCAGCTGGAGGCGATGGCCGCGTCGATGGGCCCGGCCGTCCTGGAGGCGGAGCTCGGCGAACGCCACGCGGTGACCCGGCCCAATCGGCACCCGCGCATGGTCCCGCACGGCGTCTACCCGGTCAGGGGCGACGACCGCTGGATCGCGCTGGCCGTACAGGGTGACGAGGAGTGGCGGCGGCTGGCCGCGCACGCCGGGCTGCCGCAGCCCGCCTCGGCGGACCTGGAGGAGCGGCGCCGCCGCGAGGACGAGATCGACGCCGCGCTCGCGGCCTGGTGCTCGGAGCGCGACGGCGAGGCGCTGGCGGCCGAGCTGCAGGGGCTCGGCGTCGCCGCGGCCGTCGTCGCGACCGGCCGGGACCTGGTGGAGGCGGACGAGCACCTGGCCGCGCGCGGCTTCTACCCGGTGCTGGAGCACCCGCTCATCGGCCCGGTGCGGCACGAGGGCATCGTGGTGCGCATGTCCGGCACCCCCGGAGCGCTGACGGCGCCCGCCCCGCTGCTGGGCGAGCACACCGACCGCGTGCTGAAGGACCTGCTCGACCTGGACGACGAAGAGCTCGCCCGGCTGCGTGACGCCGGCGCACTGGAATAGGAGCGCAGATGACGAAATATCTGGATGTGCGGAGGGACGGGGGGACGGCGACGATCGTCATCGACCGGCCGCCCGCCAACGCCGTCGACCCGGCGTTGATCGAGGAGTTCCTGGAGGTGATCCCCCCGCTGGCCGAGGACACCTCGGTCCGCTGCCTGGTCATCCGCGGGACCGGCCGCTTCTTCGTCGCGGGGGCCGACATCGCCGTGATGCGCGACCTGTCCGTGGCCAACCACGTCAAGATGCGCCGCTGGGTCGAGGTCCAGCGCCTGCTCGAACGCGCGCCCAAGCCGGTGATCGCGGCGATGAACGGCCACGCGCTGGGCGGCGGGGCCGAGCTCTCGCTCGCCTGCGACCTGCGCATCCTTGCCTCCTCGGCGACCATCGGCTTCCCCGAGACGAGCCTGGGCCTCTTCCCCGGAGCGGGCGGCAGCCAGCGGCTGCCGCGCCTGCTCGGCCCGCATCGCGCCAAGCGCCTGATGATCGGCGGCGCCCGCCTGTCCGCAGCCGAGGCCCTCGACCTGGGGCTGGTGGACGTGGTGGCGGACGACGACGACTTCGACCGCGTGGTGGCCGGGCACGCCGAGGACCTGGCGGCCCGGCCGACCACGACGATCGGCCTGCTCAAGCGCGTCGTGGAGGCCGGGTACGACCTGCCTCTCGACGACGCGCTGGAGCTGGAGTGGCAGGCGGTCCTGGAGCTGATCCACACCCAGGACGCCGCGGAGGGGCTCCAGGCGTTCCTGGACAAGCGCCCTCCGCGGTTCACCGGCCGCTGATCAGGCGCCGTAGCCGGTCACCAGCCCGGTCACCAGCGGGGTGTCGGCGTTGAGGTCGCCGACCTTGCGGGCGCCTCCCGGGGTGCCGAGGGGCGCGTCGCGGCCGGGCAGCACCTCGGCGAAGAACGCCTTGGCGTCGTCGAGGAAGAGCGTGCGCGTCTCGTCGCCCCGGGCGGCGCGGTCGACGAAGATCGCGTCCACCGGGCACTCCGGCTCGCACGCCCCGCAGTCGATGCACTCGGCGGGGTTGATGTAGCTCTTGCGGTCGCCGACGTAGATGCAGTCGACGGGACACACGTCCACGCACGCACGGTCGTTGACGTCGACGCACGCGGGGCCGATGACGTAGCTCATGAATCTCTCCTGTGCTCAGACGCTTTCCGTGGAGTGCCCCGGGAAGAGGGACAGCTCGGGGTCCAGTTCGACGGCGGCGTTGTTCACCGCGGTGGCGACCTCGCCGAAGCCCACCGACATGAGGCGGACCTTGCCGTCGTACTCGGCGAGGTCGCCGGCCGCGTACACCCGGGGCAGGCCCGTACGCATGCGCTGGTCGACCAGGACGGACCTGCCGCGCAGCGACAGCCCCCAGCCGGCGAGCGGACCCAGGTCGCTGATGAACCCGAGCGCGGCGATGACCGAGTCGGCGGGCACCGTGCGGTCGGCCTCGCCGCGCGTGCGCAGGTGCGCCCGCTCGACCCGCTCCGCGCCGGACAGGCCGACGACCTGGCTGTCGACGACGATGCGGACCCCCGCCGCGCGGGCGGCCGCGACGCCGCCGGCGTGCGCGCGGAACGCGGCCCGGCGGTGCACCAGGGTGACCGACCTGGCCAGCGGCGCCAGGGCCAGCGACCAGTCGACCGCGCTGTCCCCGCCGCCCACGACCACGACGTGGTGGCCGGCGTGCGCGGACGGGTCCGGCACGAAGTACGTCAGCCCCCGGCCGAGCCATTCCTCGCCGGCCGGCAGCGGCCGCGGGGTGAACGTCCCGATGCCCGAGGTGAGCACGACGGCCCCGGCGCGGACCGCCGTGCCGTCGGACAGCACCACGACCGGCCTCGGGTCCGCGTCGCGGCGCAGCTCCACCGCCTGCCGCCCGAGCAGGTGGACCGGCTCGTACGCGGCCGCCTGGGCCGAGAGCGCCGCCACCAGCGAACGCCCGAGAACGCCGGGGACGCCGGCCACGTCCCGGATCTCCTTCTCCGGGTACAGGGCCGAGATCTGCCCGCCGACCTGGGGCAGCGCGTCGACGAGTACGGTGCGCAGACCGCGGAACCCGGCGCAGTAGGCGCCGTAGAGCCCGGTCGGCCCCGCTCCGATGATCGCGATATCGGTTTCGATCTCCAACGTCGCTCTCCTTTCCGGCCACGGAAGCTACACAGGGCCCGGGCGCCTGCCCGCGGGTCGCGGCCCGCTGACCGGAACACGGCTCGCTCAGCGGGACACGGTCCGCTGGGCGGGATGCCGCACTGGGCCGCTCGGCCCCCCGGGTGGTGAACTGCGTGTCGCGGCGCATCGGGAGCCGCGGACAAGCCATGGAAGCGGAGGCGAGAATGAGTGCGGAGGCGGGTACGCCGGCTGCGATCGGGGGAGACGCCAGGCGCCGGCCATCGCGGCGGGGCCGCCTGCCGGGTCGGCAGGACTGGTCGAGCTGGCCCCATTACCAGGCGGCGGCCAGCGGGTTCCGCGGCTACTGGTATCCGGTGGCGTTCTCCTCGCACATCACCGGGAAGCCGAAGGCGATCACCCTGCTCGGCGAGCGCATCGTCGTCATCCGTGATGACGGGAAGGTCTACGCGCTGAAGGACCGCTGCCCGCACCGGGGCGTGCCGCTGAGCTACGGCAACCAGCAGTTCCCCGGCACGATCTCCTGCCCGTACCACGGCTGGACGTTCGACCTGGAGACCGGCGCGCTCAAGGCGGTGATCACCGACGGGCCGCAGTCGCCGATCTGCGGGAAGGTGACCCAGCCCACCTACGAGGTCGAGGAGCGCCTCGGGATGGTGTGGATCTTCGTGGGGGACGGCGAGGACGCCCCGCCCATCGACGACCAGCTCCCCGAGGAACTGCGCGACAACCCCGCCGTGATCGGCGCGCGCATCCAGTCCCGCGTGGGCAACTGGCGCTTCGCCTGCGAGAACGGCTACGACGAGGGACACGCGAAATATCTGCACCGCACGGCGCTGTGGCGGCTGTTCAAGGCCATGCCGGTGTGGAACGAGACCCGGATCGTCCGCCGCGGCCGATGGATCTACCGGGTGCAGGACGCCCAGCACTGGGACGCCGACTTCCCCGGCCTGGGCAAATGGAACAACCAGGCGTGGTTCAAGCTCAAGCCGCCGAAGCAGGTCGCCAACATCGGCAACACGGGCAGCCACCGCAAGGTGAACCCGGCCATCGCCGCCGAGGAGTTCCCCGGGTTCGCCTCGGTCAGCATGCCGGGGGTCCTGCGCATCGTCTACCCGACCTTCATCCACTACGAGTTCTACGTGCCGGTCGACGCGGACAACCACCTCTACGTCGGCGTGATGGCCAACTTCGAGAAGGGCATCAGGACGCTGCCCTTCTACGCCAAATACCTCGGCGCCGTGCGCTGGCTCTTCCACGGCCAGTTCTCCGGCCAGGACAAGTGGATGGTCGAGGTGACCGACGCGCCGCCGGAGCGGCTCTACCGTCCCGACGACTCGCTCCTGCAGTGGCGCAAGCTGGCCGAGGAGATCACGGAGGAGCGCGCCGAACGCCTCAAGATCTCCGGGGACCTCGGCTGATGGGCAAGATCGTCCTGGGCGTGGGCGCGTCCCACTCGACGCTCATGAACACCCACTGGGACCAGGTCGAGCACAAGGACCGCGCGGAACGCTTCCGCGACGCGCTCGGCACGGCCCGCGACGCCCTCGCCGCGGCCCGTCCCGACGTGGCGGTCATCATCGGGTCGAACCACTTCCGCGGCTTCTGGCTGGACCTGATCCCCGCCTTCACCCTCGGCGTGGACGAGGTCATCGCGTCCGGGGAGTCCGGCACGCCGTCGGGCCCGCAGCGCACCCGCCCCGACCTCGCCCAGAGCATCGCGGAGTCCCTGGTGGCGGCGGGCACCGAGGTGGCGATCTCGGCGAAGCTGCAGATCGACCACGGCCAGAGCCACGCCGTCCAGTACCTGCTGCGCGACCTCGACGTGCCCGTGATCCCGCTGGTGGTGAATGTGTTCGCCACGCCGTTGCCCCTGATGCGGCGCTGCGTCGAGCTGGGGCGAAACCTCGCCGCCGCGGTGGAGTCGCTGCCCGAGGGACTGCGGGTGGCGGTCATCGCCTCGGGCGGGCTCTCGCACCGGCTGCCGTGGCCGAGCCGCTGGCAGGACCCGCACGGGCCGGACGAGGAGTTCCTGGTGGAGGCCTGGCGGGAGGGCCGGGGCGACTGGGAGCGCTACGACGCGCGCCGCCGGCAGATCATCACCGCCGCGCGGCCGGTCATCTTCCCCGAGTTCGACGAGGAGTTCCTGGCCGCGCTGGAGCGGGGCGAGCTGGAGCGCTACGCCGGCCTGTCCACGGCCGAGATCGAGGAGGCGGCCGGCAACGGCGGCCAGGAGCTGCGGTCGTGGCTGGCCATGGCGGCGGCGCTGGGCTTCGCGCCCGGGCGGCGGCTGGCGTACGAGCCGATGCCGGAGTGGCTGACCGGCATGGGGGTCGCCGTCATCGAGCCGGCGTCATGACCCGCGACGAGCTGGTGCGGCAGGCCCTCGCGTCGATCACCGAGGACCGCCTGCGCGCGGCGGCGGTGGACGTCACCTCCATCGCCAGCCCCACCGGCGGCGAGGCGCCGCTGGCCCGGTGGCTGGCCGACCGGCTCGCCGCCGCCGGTCTGGAGGCGCACGCGCAGCGCATCGACGACGGCCAGGCCAACGCGGTCGGCCGGCTGAGGGGCGACGGCACGGGCGCCGACCTCATGCTGTACGCCCCGATCGACACCCTGACCACCGGCGACCCGGACCTGGACGTGCCCTGGATCGGCCCGGAGCTGCGCCCCGACATGCGGGCCGAGGCCCGCTGCGAGGGCCCCTACGTCAGCGGCCTCGGCGCGAGCAACCCCAAGGGCCACGCCGCGTGCGTCCTGGTCGTGGGCGAGGCCCTGGCCGCCCTGCGCCCGCAGCTGGCCGGGGACCTGCTGGTGGCCTTCGGGGCCGGCGGCATGCCCACCAACGCCATCGCCCCGGACGGCCGGGCGAACACGGGGCACGGGGTCGGCTGCTCGTTCCTGCTCGAACGCGGCTGGCTGCCCGACCACGCGGTGATCGCCAAGCCGGGGGACTTCGTCGCGCACGACGAGGTCGGCCTGTGCTGGTTCGAGATCGTCGTCCCAGGGACCCACACGTACGCGGGGAGCCGGCACCGCCTGCCGTACCGGAACCCGATCGTGACCGCCGCCGAGGTCGTGACGCGGCTGGAACGGTGGCTGGCGGACTACCCCGAGCGGCACCGCACCGCGACCGCCGCCCCGCAGGGGATCGTCGGGTCGATCGCGGGCGGCTGGGAGCGCATGCTCGCGGTCACCCCTGCGGCCTGCCGCATCCGCCTCGACCTGCGCATCGCGCCCGGCACGACGCCGCTGGAGGCCAAGCGGGAGCTGGCGGAGTACGTCCGGCAGGTGTCGGCGGAGCTGGGCACGGAGCTCGCGGTCGAGATGGTGCTGGCCATCCCGGGCACGCGCACGCCGCCGGAGAGCTGGGTGGTGCGCAGCGCCGTACGCGCCTGGGAGAGCGTGAACGGGCGCCCGCACGAGCCGATCGACGGCAACAGCGGCGCCACCGACGCCAACATCCTGCGGGCGCGCGGGATCCCGACGGCCCGCGTGGGCATGCCGAAGGCCGTATCCGATGACTTCGCGCTCGGCATGAACACCGTCGACGTCAGGGCCATGCGCCGCCTGTGCGAGGTGCTCCTGCGGGTGGCGGCCGACACCGTCACGCGCACGCGCGCCGAGATCGACGAGACCAACGACTGAGGAGGCGCCATGGAACCGCCCAGCGGTTCGTACGCCGACGCCGACGGCGTCAAATATCACTACCTCGACCTGGGGTCGGGACCGGACACGATCTTCCTGCACGGCGGCGGCCCCGGCTGCACCGGGTGGAGCGACTTCGGCCCGGTGGCGCCGCTGTTCGCCGCCGAGCGCCGTTGCCTGATCGTGGACATCCTGCAGTACGGCAGGTCGGAGAAGTGCGTCATCACCGGCCCGATGTGGGACTTCCACGCGGCCAGAACCGTCGCGCTCATGGACGCGCTGGGCGTGGAGCGGGCCGACTTCGTCTGCAACTCCTGGGGCGGCACCATCGCGCTGTGCCTGGCCGCGCGCTACCCCGACCGGGTGCGCTCGCTGGTGATCACCGGCAGCATGCCGGTCTTCCACGGCCCGCTCGCGCCCCTGCCCGAGGGCGGCCGGCGCGGCCGCAACGCGCGGGACGTCTACTACGGCGGCGAGGGGCCCACGCGGGAGAAGATGCGCGACCTCATCACCCGGCTGGAGTGGTACGACGGCGACCGGCTGCCGGAGTCCACGCTGGACCTGCGCTACGAGCAGAGCCTGGACCCGGAGGAGCGGGCGCTGGCCGCCATGTCCGACTCGCCGCGCGGCGAATGGCAGGACCTCACCGCCGAGCTGGCCGAGATCCAGGCGCCGGCGCTGTTCATGTGGGGCATGCAGGACGCGTTCCTGACGCCGGACTATCCGCTCATGCTGGCGCGCATGGTGCCCCGGGGCAACCTGTACGTCATGGACCACGCGGGGCACCACCTCCAGGAGGAGCGTCCCGAGGCGTACCACGCCGTGGTCACCGGATTCCTCGCGGGGGCGGGCCGATGAAGAGAATGCTGATCGCCGTGCCCGCCGTCGTGCTGGCCGTGCTCCTCGCCCGCCTGCTGGCGGCCCGCAGCAACACCCAGGTGCACCGCATCAACCAGGACAAACCCGCTCTCGACCGTTGAAGGTGACGTGACGATGACCATATGGACCGAGTTGAGCCCGTTGAGCCTGAGCGTCTCGTACGTGGACGCGGGGGGAGTGCCGACTCGCAGCCTGCGGGCCGGATCGGGCGAGCCCGTGGTGTTCCTGCACGGGACCAGCGGGCACCTGGAGGCGTTCACCCGCAACCTGGCCGCGCACGCGGAGCAGTACGAGTGCCACGCCATCGACATGCTGGGCCACGGCTACACCGGCAAGCCGGACTATCCGTACGAGATCCCGCGCTATGTCGAGCACCTGCTGGCGTACTTCGACGCGGTGGGCATCGAGCGCGCGCACATCGTGGGGGAGTCGCTCGGAGGCTGGGTCGGTGGTCGCACCGCGATCGACCACCCCGACCGCGTGGCGAGCCTGCAGCTGCTCTGCGCGGGCGGCACCGTCGCCAACCCGCAGGTCATGGAGCGCATCAGGACGAGCACGCGCGAGGCCGTGCTCAGCGACGACGTGGAGCTCACCCGCAAGCGGCTGCGGCTGCTGATGGCCGACCCGGCCGACGCCACCGAGGAGCTGGTGGAGGTGCGCCACGCGATCTACCACGAGCCCGCGTTCGTGGCCAACGTGGACAACCTGCTCTGTCTGCAGGACATGGAGACCCGGCAGCGCAACATCCTGCGCCCCGGCGACCTGGCCGGGATCTCCCAGCCGACGCTGATCGTCTGGGGCCGCAAGAACCCGTTCGGCGACGTGCCGGAGGCGACCGCCATGCACGAGGCCATCGCGGGCTCGCAGCTGGAGCTGTTCGAGGAGTGCGGCCACTGGCCCCAGCACGAGCAGGCCGCGCGCTACAACCCGCTCAGCCTGTCCTTCCTGGCCAAGAGCTCGGCGGCGGGCTTCTCGGGCCGGATCACTGGTCGGGTGTCGGGCCGATGACGCGCGCGGCGCGCTTCCACGCGTGGGGCGCGGCCCCTGTCGTGGAGGACGTCCCCGAACCCGCGTACGAGCCGGGACGGGTGCTGGTCGAGGTCAAGGCGGCGGCGCTGAGCCATCTGGACCTGACCGTCGCCACCGGGTCCTTCGCGATGAAACCGGCCCTCCCGTACGTGGGCGGGGTCGAGGCCAGCGGGGTGGTCCTGGAAGCCGACGAGCTGGCCCCCGGCACGCAGGTGCTCCTGCGCGGGGGCGGGCTGGGCCTGCTGCGCGACGGCTGCTGGACCGAACGGGTCAGCGTCAGCCCCAAGGCCGTCAGCCCGCTGGCGGAGCCGCTGCCCCATGAGGTCGCCGCGTCGTTCTTCGTCCCGGCCACCACGGCGTACGTCGCCCTGCACGACGTCGCCCGCCTGGAGCCGGGGGAGGAGGTCGTCGTGACCGGAGCCACCGGGGCGGTCGGCGCGATGGTCGCCCAGCAGGCGCGGCTGGCCGGGGCCACGGTGACCGGGCTGGTCGGGCGGTCCGACCAGCTCGATCGGGTGCCCGAGGGGGTACGCGGCGTGGCGGCCGACGACGCCGCGGCGGTCGCGGAGCTGGCCTCGGCGCGCTCGGCGTCCCTGCTGGTCGACACGCTCGGAGGCGCCGGCCTGGTCGAGCGCACGCGCTGGGTCCGACCCGGCGGCCGGGCCGTCGTCATCGGGTACGTGCTGGGCGCGTCCGTGACGGTCGATCTCCCGTCGTGGCTGCTCGACGACGTGGCGCTGCTGCCCGTGAACATGGTCCGGCACGAGCGCCGGGCGCGCGAGGTGGCCCCGTCGCTGGTCGGCCGCCTGGCCTCCGGCGAGCTCGGCGTGGAGGTCGAGCGGTTCGACCTGGCCGAGATCGCCAAGGCCCTGGAGCTGTTGCGCGAGGGCCGGGTACGCGGGCGTGCGGTCGTCACGTTCGGATAGCCGCCGGGCCCGTTCCGCTCAGCGAGACAGGGCCGTTGTCCGGAACGGACATGGGCCCGATTATCGGGCAATGGCTCTTATGCACTCCCCGTCGTCACCTGACGTCAAGCCCCTGGCCATCGTCCCTTCGCCCGAGCACGACGCGGCGGCGAACAGCGTACTGGGCAAGGTGCGGCTGATCCTGGAGGCCTTCGGCCCCGACGACGAGAGCCTGGGCCTGTCCGAGATCGTCCGCCGCACCGGCGTGGCCAAGGCGTCGGTCCACCGGCTGGCCCAGGAGCTGCTGCAGTGGGGCCTGCTGGAGCGGCGCGGGTCCGAATACTGGCTGGGCATGCGCCTGTTCGAGATCGGGCAGCGCGTGCCGCGCCAGCGGATCCTGCGGGAGGCGGCTCGGCCCTTCATGGAGGACCTCTACCAGGCGACGGGGGAGACCATCCACCTGGCGGTGCTGGACGGGCTGGAGGTCATCTACCTGGAGAAGGTCTCCGGCCACGGCCAGGTGTCCAGGCCGTCGCGCGTCGCCGGGCGCATGCCGCTGCACTGCACGGCGACCGGCAAGGCCCTGCTGGCGTTCGGCCCGGCGGCCCTCTTCGGCGACGTCGTGGCCACCCCGCTGGCCCGCGTGACGCCGCGCACGGTCACCGCCCCGAAGCTGCTCGCCCAGGAGATCCAGCAGGCCAGGAAGGCCGGGTACGCCGTCGAGCGGGAGCAGACCCGGGTCGGCTACCTCAGCGTGGCGATCCCGCTCACCGGGGCCACCGGGACCATGGTCGCCGCGCTGTCCGTGACGGCGCCGACCTTCCGCGCCGACGTCAACAAGTACGTGGGCCTGCTCAGCATGGTGAGCAGGCGCATCACGAAGTCGATCATGGCCGCCGACGGCGGCCGGACCTGATCAGGCCGTCAGGAACGCCGCCACGGCCGCCGCGACCTCGGCGGGCTTGTGCTCCATGAGCGGGATCGTGCCGCCCTCGACGACGGCCGACGTCACGCTCGCCGCCCCGGTGAGATGCTCCCGGAGCGGGGCCATGTTCGGCAGCGCGAACGGGTCCGCGGCGCCCGCCAGCAGCAGCACGGGCGCCGTCACCAGGCCGATCCTGTCCTCCATGACGTAGCGCGCGCACGCCCGGTGGCCTTCGGCCGGATCGACCCCCGGCGCGAGGGCGTCGCGGACGAACCGGTCGAGGAGGCCGGTGACCGGTTCGGGATAGTACGGCTGCCGCAGCCGCCACAGCTTGACCAGGTGGTCGCCCTCCGGTGACGGCTCGGCCTCGTCCACCCCCGGGCCGTGCGCGTGGGAGGCGCGGTAGCGGGCGTCCGCCCACGGGGCCGACGACAGCACCAGCAGGCCCACCCGCTCCGGCGCGGACGCCGCCAGCTCGACGGCCACCGCGCCGCCGGTGTGGTGGCCGAGCACGTCGGCCCGCTCGATGCCGAGGCCGTCCAGCAGCGCCAGCGCACCGGCCGCGAACAGCTCGATCGTGTGGGGCGCCGGGGGCTTCGCGCTGGCCCCGAAGCCGACCATGTCCATGGCCAGGACGCGCCGATGCGGCGCCAGCAGGGGCATCAGCTCGCGGAACTCGTCCCACGATCGGGGGGTCTGATGCAGGAGCAGCAGGGGCCGGCCCCTGCCCTGCTCGGCGTAGTGGAGCTGGCCGAAGGGCGAGTCGGCGTACCCGAAGCGCGGCGGCGCCGTGATGTCCAAGGGGTCCTCCCTCATGCCGGGTCGTCACCTGATCTTTACATCGGTCCGCCCGGCGAAACCTATACATTCCAGACGTTCTGCACTATTCATGGGACAAATGGAAAGTGGTCGCGAGGGGAGTTCCGATGTCCTCACAGGTGTTCGTGGCGGCGCCGGCCGGCCCCGACGATGAGGAGGAATACCCCAATTCGGTGCTCGGCAAGGCTCAGTTGATCTTCGGGGCGTTCGAGTCGGGGGCGGTCCAGCTCCGGCTCACCGAGCTGAGCCGGCGCTCGGGGGTGCCGAAGGCGTCGGCGTACCGGCTGGCGCAGGAGCTGGTGCAATGGGGGCTGCTGGAGCGCAAGGGGGACTCCTACCAGCTCGGCATGCGCATGTTCGAGCTGGGCCAGCGGGTGCCGGTCTCCGCCGTGCTGCGCCGCGTGGCCCGGCCCCTCCTCACCGACCTGTTCGCCGCCACCAGGGCGACCATCCACCTGGCGGTCCTCGACCGCGGTCACGTGCTCTACGTGGAGAAAGTGGCCGGGGAGCAGAACGTGAACACCCACTCCCGGGTGGGCGGGCGCCTGCCCGCGGCGTGCACGGCGACGGGGAAGGCCCTGCTCGCGAACCTCCCCGACCTCGAGGAACGGCTGCGCCGCCTCGCCCGGACCGGCCTGCCGCGCCTGACGCCGCGCACCGTCGCGTCCGTGGAGGACCTGCGCCGGCAGCTCGCGGTCGTCAGGGAACGGGGTTACGCCATCGAGCGGCAGGAGATCCTGCTGGGCTTCGGCAGCATCGCCGTGCCCGTCGCGGGAGCCGATGGAACGGTCCTCGCGTCCGTGTCGGCCGCCGCGCCGCTGTCGCGCCTGGTGGCGAAGCGGCTTCTGCCGGGGCTGTTCGCGGCGGCCGACGGCATCTCCCGCGCCGTCGAGCGGGAGTGCTGACGATCATCCTCAGAAGGCGCTGCGCATCCAGCCGGCCGACACCTGCGCGCTCTCGTACGGGTCGGCGATGTCGGGCCGGTCCACCTCCACCATCAGCCACCCGTCGAACGCCCCGGGCAGGTTGCCGATGATGCCGGTCAGGTCGAGCTCACCCCGGCCGGGCTCGACCCAGAGCCCCGCGAGCACGGTCTGCCGGTAGTCCCAGCCCTTCTCGCGGCCCTCGGCGGCGACGCTGAGCCGGCAGTCCTTCACGTGCACGAAGGGGATCCGCTCGGCGTAGTCCTTCACGAGGCGGGCGACGTCGGCGCCCGCCCACGCCAGGTGGCCCGTGTCGGGCAGGAAGCCGAGCCGGGACTCCGGCAGGGCCTCGAGCACCGCCCGGCCCTCCTCCTCGGTCTCGACCCACGTGCCGACGTGCGGGTGCAGGCACGGCCGGACGCCCTCGGCCACCATGGCGTCGCAGATCCGCCCGATCAGCTCCGTCACCGCCTCGACGCGCGCGGGGTCGGCGTCGTGCCCCTGCGCGGGGTTCAGGACGCGCGGCGCCTCCTTGCCCATGCCCAGGCCCAGGCCGATCTCGGTCAGGCCGAGCCGGGCCTGCGTGCGGGCGACCTCGGCGGCGGCGGCCACGACGGTGTCCTCGTTGCCGTCCCTGCCGTCCGAGCGGCAGGGGAAGTAGCCGGGCGCGAGCGACAGGCCGACCTCGTCCAGCAGCGTTCGGTACTGCTCGACGTCGAGGCCGGCGGGCACGTCGGACATGACGTGGTCGAACCCGGCCCGCTTGATCTGGGTCAGCAGCTCCTTCGGCGCGGGGGCCAGCGAGGGGTCGAGCCAGCCGTCGGCGCTGGCCATCCACTGGATCGGGTTGAGCGCGATCTTCGCGGTCATTCGGTTTCCTTTCCGTTGTCGGCAAAGTGGCAGGCGGCCCGCTGGCCGGTGGCCGTGAGGGTGAGCTGAGGGTCGATCTCCGTGCAGATCGTCCGTTCCGGGTTGACCAGCGGGCCGATCGGGCACCTGGTGCGGAACCGGCAGCCCGAGGGCGGGTTCGCGGGGCTGGGCAGGTCACCGGGGAGGACGATGCGCTCGCGCGTGCGCGCGGAGACCGACGGGACGGGTGAGGACGACATCAGGGCGGCGGTGTAGGGGTGCTGCGGGTTGCCGTAGACGTCGGCGGCGTCGCCGTACTCCACGATCCGGCCCAGGTACATGACCGCGACGGTGTCGCTGAGGTGCCGCACCACCGACAGGTCGTGGGCGATGAACAGGTAGCCGAGGCCGAGCTCGTTCTGCAACTGCTCCAGCAGGTTGATGATCTGCGCCTGGATCGACATGTCCAGGGCCGAGACCGGCTCGTCGAGGATGAGCGCGCGCGGCTGCCTGGCCAGCGCGCGGGCGATGCCGATGCGCTGGCGCTGGCCGCCCGAGAACGCGTGGGGGTAGCGGTCGAGGTGCTCGGCGCGCAGCCCGACCTGCTCCATCAGCGACCGCGCCGCCTCCTCCCGCTCCCGCCGGCCGACGCCTCTGAACGCGAGCGCCTCGGACAGCGACTGCCTGATGGTGCGCCGCGGGTTCAGCGACGCGTACGGGTCCTGGAACAGGTACTGCACCGAGGACCTGACCCGCCCGAGGTCCGCCTGCCCCATCGTGCTCACGTCGGCGCCGTCGACGAGGACCGATCCGCCGGAGACCCGGTTGATCCCGACGATGCTCCTGGACAGCGTCGACTTGCCGCAGCCGCTCTCGCCCACCAGCCCGAGCGTGCGGCCGGCGTGCACCGACAGGCTCACGGAGTCGACCGCGTACACGGGAGGGTCGCGGTGGAACAGCCCGCGCCGCCGGGACCCGACGTCGATCCGCAGGTCGCGCACCTCGAGGACGGGCGTCGTGGCGTCCGCCACGGCCGCCTCTGGGGCGGCGTGGACCGAGATGTCGGCGGGGGCCGGCTCCGGGTCGCGGACCGAGACGTCGGTGGTGGCGCGTTGCGCGACGAAGCAGGCTGCCGACTGCCCGTCGGTGCCGATCTGGAGCAGCTCCGGCGGCTCGTGCTCGCAGACGTCCTCGGTGAAGCGGCACCGGGGAGCGAAGGGGCAGCCGGGCGGCGGCGCGGCCGGGTCGGGCGGCGCTCCCGGGATCGCGGGCAGCGGCTGCCCGATCCGGTCGTCGTCGAGGCGGGGCATGGCCGCCAGCAGCGCCGCGGTGTAGGGGTGCCGCGGCTGTTCGAAGACCTGCTCGACGGTGCCCTTCTCGACCGTGCGGCCGCCGTACATGACGACGACGTCGGTGCAGAGCTCGGCCACGACCCCCATGTCATGGGTGATGATCGCGATGGCGATGCCGAGCTCGGTGCGCAGCCGGGCGAGCAGGCGCAGGATCTGCGCCTGGATGGTCACGTCGAGAGCGGTCGTGGGCTCGTCCGCGATCAGCAGCGCGGGGTCGTTGGCCAGGGCGATCGCGATGACGACGCGCTGGCGCATGCCTCCGGAGAACTGGTGCGGGTAATGGTCGATCTTCGTCCGGACGTCGGGGATGCCGACCTGGTCGAGCAGTTCGATCGCGCGCCTGCGCGCGGTCTGCCTGTCGACCCCGTGCAGCGTCATGGCCTCGGCGATCTGGTCGCCCACCTTCATGACGGGGTTGAGCGCGGCCTGCGGGTCCTGGAAGACCATCGCGACCTTGCTGCCGCGGCGGCGCCGCATCTCGCGTTCGGGCAGGGCGAGCAGGTCCTCGCCGCCGAGCCGTACGGAGCCCGCCACGACCTCGCCCGGCGGGCGCAGCATGCGCATGATGGAGCGCGCCGTCACGGACTTGCCCGAGCCGGACTCGCCGACGATGCCGAGCACGTCGCCCGGGTAGATGTCGAAGCTGACGTCGTTGACGGCCTTGACGCCGCCGTTCCTCAGCCGGAACTCGGTGCGCAGGCCTTCGACCCGCAGCAACGGCACGTCCTTCGCCGTCACGGGGGCCAGGGGTTCGGTGGAGGTCACCGGCGGTTCACCGCCTCGTTGAGCGCGTCGGACACCAGGCTGAAGCCCACCGCCACCAGGAGCAGCAGGAGCGCGGGGCCGACGATGTAGGTGGGGGACTGGGTGACGAACCGCAGCCCGTTGTTCAGGAGCACGCCGAGCGAGGGCGTCGGCGGCTGCACGCCGAGGCCGACGATGCTCAGCCCGGCCTCGATGTAGACGCCGACGACCATCCACACGGCCGCGTTGACCACGGCCGAGTCCATGGCGTTCGGCAGGACGTGCCGGACCAGGAGCTGCGGGCGGGAGACGCCGAGCACCCGGGCGGCGAGGACGTACTCCCTGCTCTGCTGGGCCAGCCAGGCGCCGCGGGCCAGCCGGCCGGCGGTGGGCAGTCCGCTGATCAGGATGGTCAGGAACAGCGCCGGCCAGCCCGGCCCCAGGATGGCCACCAGGCAGATCCCCAGGATCAGGCCGGGGAAGCCGATGATCACGTCGAGCAGCCGCTGCACCGCCGACCCCAGGTGCTCCGACAGCGCGCCGCTCAGCCCGAGCAGGACCCCGATCGCCATGCTGAGCGGCACCGCGGTGAAGATCAGGCTGAGGTCGATGCGCAGGCCGTAGACGCTGCGGACGAAGATGTCGCGGCCGAACTCGTCCACGCCGAAGATGTGCCCGGCCGAGATCCCGGTCAGCGCCTCGCGGCCCTGCTCGTCGTACCCGCCGGGGAAGAGCACGGGGGCGAGCAGGGCGGCCAGGCTCATGACGGCGAGGATCGACAGCCCGATGACGCCCTTCGGCGTGCGGAACGCCGACAGGTAGCGCGCCAGCGTCGGGTTCAGCCGGCGTGCGCGCGGGATTCCCCCTTCGAGTGGAATGTCTGCCATGCCTACGCTCCCAACGTGATCCGGGGGTCGAGTGCTGCCAGGATCATCTCGGTGAGGATCTGGCAGATCACCGCCACGAAGACGACGGCCAGGATCAGCACCTGCAGCACGGTGAAGTCGCGGGTCTGCACGCTGGAGACGGCGAGCTGGCCGAGGCCGTTGCGGTTGAAGATCGCCTCGATGATGACGGCGCCGGCGAGCAGGTTGCCGACCTGCAGGCCCACCGCGACGACCGCGGTGCCCACGCTGTTGCGCAGCACGTGCCGGATCGTGATCCGGGCGCCCGAGGCTCCCTTGCTGAGCGCGAGGTCCACGTAGTCCTCGTTCCTGGCGACCAGCATCTCCGCCTGCAGCAGCCGGGCCACGACCGCCGCGGGCGGCAGCGCCAGCGCGATCGCCGGCAGGATCAGGAACTGGAAGCCGATCACCGGGTTGTCGAGGAAGGCGACCTCGCCGCTGACGGGCAGCCAGCGGTTCAGCACGCCGAAGACGAGGATCAGCCCCAGCCCCGTGACGAACGACGGGACGGCCACGAGGACGCTGTTGACCAGGTCGAGGCCGGCCCGCGCCCAGCCGCTGCGGACCGAGCCGACCACGACGCCCAGGGCCGTGCCGATCGCGATGACCAGCAGCGTGGCCAGGGCGGCCAGCTCGACCGTGCTCCCCAGCCGGTCGCCGATGAGGCTCGCGACGCTGCGGCGCAGCAGGTACGACTGGCCGAGGTCGCCCTGGAGCAGCCCGGCCATCCAGTCCGCGTACTGGATCACCAGGGGGCGGTCCAGGCCGAGCTGCTGCCTGATCGCGGCGATGTTGGCCGCGGTCGGGTCCGCTCCGGCGAGCGTGACCGCCACGTCGCCCGGCGCCAGGCGGGGCAGGGCGAAGGCCACGATCGAGCTGGCCAGCAGCACGAACACCAGCGAAGGGAGCTTGCGTATCAGGAACCGGACCATCGTCCTGCCTCCGGTTACTTGGACAGCCAGGCCTGGCTGAGGTCGAGGAAGCCCATCTGCGTGGACTTGATGCCGTTCACGGAGTTCGCGCGCAGGGTGAGGGTGGGGCGGGTGACCAGCGGGAGCACGAACGCCTGGTCGATGAAGTAGGCGTCGTAGTCGCGCAGGGCCTTCTGCTGGTCCTCCGTGGTGCTCGCGCTGGTGACCGCCTTGACCAGCTTCGTGTACTCGGGGCTCTTGAAGTGCGAGACGTTGCCGTCCGCCAGCAGCTCCGGCCGGCTCACGACGGCGGTCGCGGGGGACAGGCCGTTGCTGTTCTGCATGAGGAAGGCGGGGGCGCCCAGGTCCTTCTTGGCGATCCTGGCGTCGTAGTCGGCCACGGGCACGACGACCGGGTTGGCGTTCAGCCCCACGGCGGCCAGGTTGTTCTTGACGATCTGGAAGACGCCGGTGGCCTCGGGCGAGTTCAGCGTGAGCACGTCGAACGAGACGTTCTTCACCCCCGCCTCGGCGAGCAGCTGCTTGGCCTTGTCCGGCTGGTAGGTGTACTGCTTGGCCTGGGCGGCGTCGTAGCCGATCGTCGAGGCCCGCCACGGCACGTTGGTCGGGTCGGCCTGGCCGCCCATGACCTGCTGCACGATGCGGTCGCGGTCGATCGCGTAGTGGACCGCCTGGCGCACGGCCTTGTTGTCGAACGGTGGCTTGGTCACGTCGAACGCCAGCGGGATGGCCGCGCCGCCCGAGGTCACGAGGGAGAAGCCCGGCTGCTGGCTCAGGGTCCTGGCGTCCAGGGCCGCCATGCCGACGCCGTACTGGACGCGGCCGCTGCGGATGGCCGCGACCATGGCCGTCGGGTCCTTGATCAGGTTGATCTCGATGGTGTCGAGCTGGGTGCCCGCCGCGTCGCGGTAGCCCGCGTACTTGCCGAGCACCAGCTTGCCACCGGGAGTCCACGACTTCCACGTGAAGCGCCCGGTGCCGTCGACCTTGGTGCCCGCGGCGTAGTCGCCGTAGGAGTCCTTGTTGAGGATGGGCATCGTCTCGAAGAGGTCGAAGATGTTCGGCAGCGGCTGCTTGAACGTCAGCGTCAGCTCGTGCTCGCCCTTGGTCTTCATGTCGGAGATCTGGGCGGCGATCGACTGGTTGGCCGCGCCGGTGGCCGGGTCCTGGACCTTCTGGATGGCGAAGACGACGTCGTCCGCGGTCAGCTTGCGGCCGCTGTGGAAGGTCACGTCGTCGCGGAGCTTGAGGTCCAGGCTCTTGCCGTCGGGAGCCAGGGTCCACGACTCGGCCAGGACGCCCTTGGGCTGCCCGGTCTTGCCGTCGATGAGGGTCAGCGTCTCGAAGACCGCGTACTCCGCCACGACGTTGCCGAAGGAGGTCTTGAGGAACGAACCCGGGTCGGCGTCGCTCGTCTGGGCGACGATGAGGGTGCCGCCCCCGCGCACCGGGCCGGTACTCGCGCTCGCGGAGTTCCCGATGGCGCCCTGGTTGGCGGCGCTGCACGCGGCGGAGGCGAGCATGGCCGCGCCGGTGGCGCTCGCGGCGAGACGACGGCGCCATACTGACTTCGTCAGTGACATAGGTACTCCTCGAGACAATCTGGGGGCGTGCGGTGTAACGAGGTGTCGGGCATCGTACTAATTGCCCGAATTGTTGCCGGACGCGGAGTCACCGTTCTTCAGGTGGTGGGCTCAAACCCTAGAGCCGGACGATTCGGGCGGCTCCCGCGCCGGTTCGCTGACCGGAACAGGCCGTCACCCCGGCCCGCGCCCGGTCGGTAGCGTCCCTGACCATGCCTCTCGCTTACGGGTTCATCGACTACGGCGGTCCGGATGTCCAGCGCTTCCTCGACGTTCCCGCGCCCGAGCCGCAACCGGGCGAGGTGCTCGTCGAGGTGCGCGCGGCCGGCGTCAACCCGGTGGACTGGAAGGTCCGCGCCGGCATGCATCGGGCCTTCCTGCCGCTGCGCCTGCCCGCGGTCCTCGGGCGCGAGGTGGCCGGGACCGTGGTGCGGACCGGCCCCGGAGTCACCCGGCCGGCCGTCGGGGACGCGGTCTTCGGCAGCACGGCCGGCGGGAGCGGCGGGTACGCCGAGCTGGCGGTGCTGCCGGAGGGCCGGGCCGCGCGCATGCCGGACGGGCTGAGCTTCACCGACGCGGCGGCGCTGCCGATCGCGGCGGGGACCGCCTACGAGGGGCTCGCCGCCCTCGCCCCGGCCCCAGGCCAGACGCTGCTGATCCTGGGCGCCGGCGGGGGAGTCGGCACGGTCGCGGCCCAGCTCGCGGTCATGGACGGGGTACGCGTCGTGGGCACGGCGAGCGGGGCGAAGAGCGCGTTCGTCGAATCCCTCGGCGCCACGGCGGTCGCCTACGATCGCGAGGACGTCGCGGGCCGGCTGCGGGAGCTTCTTCCCGAAGGCGCCGGCACCGTTCTCGACCTGGTCGGCGGTGACGCCCTCAATGGTGTCGCGGAGGTTCTCACCGCCGGGACACGCGTGCTCACCGTGGCCGGCGAGGAGACCGCCGCGCGCTTCGGCGCGCGCCCGCTCTCGCGGACCGGGGACCCGGGGACGCTGTCGGCCCTGGCCGAGCTCGTGGTCGCGGGGAAGTTGGACCCGTGTGTGCGCCGGGTGTTCCCGTTCGCCGCGGCGGCCGACGCGCTCGCGCTCGTGGAGGAGGGCCACGCCACCGGCAAGGTGGTGCTCGACGTCACCACGCGATCATCCTGAAGAGACGTCACCACTCGGCTGTCCTGAGCAGGCGTCACCACTCGGCGCACAGTCGCTCGACCGTCCGGAATGCCAGCGCCATGATCGTCAGTACGGGGTTGACCCCGCCGTTGGTGACGTGCACGGAGGCGTCGGCGACATAGAGGTTGTCGTGCCCGTGGACCCTGCCCCACCGGTCCACGACCGACGTCCGCTCGTCGTCGCCCATCCGGCACGTCCCCGACTGGTGCTGCCCGGCGTGCAGGCCCAGGGGCGCCCGCGCCGCCCACGCCCGGCGCGCGCCCGAGGCGAGCAGCCATTCACGGGCGCGCTCGGCGATGAAGTCCCCGGTACGCAGGGTCTCCGGGTGGGTCGTGCCGGACAGGCGGGCGACCGGGATGCCCCACCGGTCGCGCACGCGGGGGTCGGGCCGCGTCCTCGCCTCCGGGTCGGGGATCTCCTGGACCGGCCCGCCCACCCGCATGACGCGGCGGTAGTTGTCCCGCATGTACTGCTTGTTGCGCGCGCCCCAGCGGGGCAGGTCCGGCGGCAGGTTCCGGGCCCAGAAGGCCAGGGGCAGCACGGTGAACTCGTCCGCCAGCATCGCCCCGCCGACCAGGCCGTCGTTGTGGTGGACGAAGTCGAGGGTCGCGAGCGAGACGCCGGGGCCCAGCCCGTCGTGCACGGGCTCGTCCATCTCGCCCAGCGCCCATGCGTAGGCGTGGCCCTGGAGATGCCGTCCCACCTGGTCGTGGTTGTTGCCCAGCCCGTGCGGCTCGCGCCGGGTCGGGGAGTTCTGCAGCAGCCGGGCCGTCTCGATCGCGCCGGCCGCGCAGATCACGACCTCGGCCTCGACGACGTGGCGGGCCCCCGAGCGATCCACCCAGCGCACGCCGGTGACGCGGCCCGACGGGTCGCACTCGACGCGTTCGGCGACGGCCTCCGGCAGCAGCCGGGCGCGGCCGGTGGCGAGCGCGCGGCTCAGCACGGTGTTGTGGGAGCCGTTCTTGGCGTCGGCCGGGCAGGCGAAGCCGACGCAGTGCTGGCAGCGGGTGCAGGCGGCCCGTCCGCCGTACGGCACCGAGTTGATCAGCAACGGCACCGGCAGCACGTCCCAGCCGAGGGCGGTCGCGCCCCTGCGCAGGGCGGCGGCCTGCAGGCCCTCCGGGAGCGGGGACATCGGGTACGGCTTGGCACGCCTCCAGTGGCGGCTGCCGGCCGCGTGGTCGCCGCAGACGCCGATCTCCCACTCGGCGCGCTCGTAGAAGGGCTCCAGGTCGTCGTATCCGATGGGCCAGTCGGCGAGGCTGCTGCCCGCGGGCACGCCGTACGTGCTCGCCATCGTGAAGTCGGCGGGCAGGAACCGCCACGCCTGCGCCCCGTAGAGCCGGGTGCCGCCGCCGACCAGCGTGGCGTTGCCGTGGAAGCCCGGCTCGTGCGGGCGTACCAGGTGCTCGCCGCCGGTGGCGTCGACGGCGACGCGCGGGCCGTCCTCGTAGTCGGGCCCGGAGCGGTGGGGATAGCGGGTGAGGCGGTGGTTGCGCAGATGGTCGCGGCCGATCTCCGCGAAGGTGAGGTCACGGCCGCGTTCCAGCACGAGCACGCGCTTGCCCGCCTCGGCCAGGACTGCGGCGGCGACCCCGCCCCCGGCGCCCGACCCGATCACGACCGCGTCCACCCGCATCAGCCCCGTACCTCGCATCCGGCCACAGCCCGCGTCCGCATCAGTCCCGTACCTCGAATCCGATCATCCGCCAGGAGGCGGCGTCGCGGTTGCCGCCGTTGCCCGGGTCGCCGTAGAAGCCCTCCATGACGTGCCCGACCACCGTCTCCACGAACGCCGCCGCGTCGAACGGCCACGGCACGCGGGTGTCGCCCGCCTCCAGCGCCCGCAGCAGCTCTTCGCGCCGCCCGGGCGGGAGCTCGGGGAAGCCGGTGCCGTGCCGCTCGCGCGCCTCGGCCTCGACGGCGTCGAGCCCCGCCTCGTAGAAGGCGCGCAGACCGGCCAGGTCACGGCCGAACTGCCCGGCGAGGTAGTCCAGGACCCCCGCCTCGGTGCCGCTCGGGTGATCGTCGGTCGGGACGATCGTGTCGACCACCGCGCCCAGCGTCGCGGCCTGCCCCGGGGTCACTCCGCGAAGCGGGGGGCCGGGCGCTCGCACGTGCTCTCCAGGCGGACGACCTGGCCGGGCCCGTCGATCGCGGAAAGGGCCTCGAGCACGTGGAAGGCGAACGTGGCGTTCGCGCGGTGGGGGCCGCCCTCGATCGCGTCGGCCAGATCCCGTACGCCGAGCCCGCGGCGCGCCTGCTCCTTGGTGCCGACCGCGCCGAACAGGCCGACGACGGGCGGCAGGACCGACCAGTCCGCCTCCCCGTGCCGTCGCACCCGTACGTCGCCGTCGAAGTGGTTGGGGTTGGGCAAGGTGAGGGTCCCTTCGGTGCCGTAGACCTCGATGGCGGGCAGGTCGCTGTCCCAGACGTCGAAGCTCATCAGCGTGGTGCCGATGACCCCGGAATCGAAGACGAGGACGGCGGAGGCATGGGTCGCCACCTCGACGTCGATCCGGTCCACGACGCGGTCCGGCGCGGTCACCGCTCGCACCGGCGCGCCGACGCGAGCGGCCCCCGCCACGGACCTGACCGGGCCGAGCAGGTTCACCAGTATGGCCAGATAGTACGGCCCCATGTCCAGGACGGGCCCGCCCCCGCGCTGGAAGAGGAACCGCGGGTCCGGATGCCAGGTCTCGGCCTTGCTGTGCCGGACGAACGCCGACACGCCGATGGGCTCGCCGATCAGCCCGTCGTCGAGCGCCTTGCGCGCGGTCTGGGAGGCGCTGCCCAGGAACGTGTCCGGCGCGGAGCCCAGCACGCGGCCGCTCGTCCCGGCCGCCGCCAGCACCTCCCGCGCCTCGGCGACGGTCGCGGCGAGCGGCTTCTCGACGTAGACGTGCTTGCCGGACTCCAGGGCCCGGATGACGGTGCTCGCGTGGTGGGCCGGCGGGGTCAGGTTCACCAGGATGTCGATCGAGTCGTCGGCGTAGAGCTCGTCGCCGTCCCCCCAGGCGGGGATGCCGTGCTCTTCCGCGGCCCGCTTGGCCCTGTCGACGTCGATGTCGCCGACGCGGACGATCTCCAGCTCCGGGTAGCGGGCCATGCCGGTGACGTAGCGGCCGAAGATGTTGCCGGTGCCGAGGATGCCGATGCGGTGGTGCACGTGTTTTCCGTCCTTCTGGTTGCGTACGGGACCGATGGAAGTCAACGTCCGGCGCGGCCCGCTCACCAAGCTCGCCAGTCCGCTGGCCGAACCGGCGGGATTGCCCCGATCCGGCGGGCTGCGCATAGTACGAGCACGTGGCCTGCGGAGGACGGGAAGATGAGCGGTACTGAATCGGCCCTGGCAGGCCCGGTGGTGCACATCGTCGACGACGACCATGACCTGAGGCGCTCGCTCGTCTTTCTCTTCGAGAGCGTCGGGGTCCAGGCGCTCACCTATCCCGACGCCGCGACGTTCCTGGCCGAGTACGACGCCGCCGAGCCCGCCGTGCTGATCGTGGACGTGCGGATGCCCGGCCTGAGCGGGTTCGAGCTGCAGGAACGGCTGCTCGGGCTCGGCTATCCCGCCCCGATCATCTTCTGCTCCGCCCATGGTGACATCGCGATGTCGGTACGGGCCCTGCGGCAGGGGGCGGTCAACTTCCTGGAGAAGCCGTACAAGCCGCAGCAGATGCTCGACGTCGTCCAGGAACAGCTGCGGGAGGCCGAGCGGCGCTTCCGCGAGCACGCCGACCGGCGGGCCGTCGGCGAGCGGGTCGAGTCGCTCACCACGCGGGAGCGCGAGGTGCTCAGGCTGGTCGTGGACGGCCTGCCCAGCCAGCTCATCGCCCGCCGGCTCGGCACCAGCGTCAAGACCGTCGACGTGCACCGGGCCCGGATCAAGGCCAAGACCGGCGCGGACAGCCTGGGCGCGCTGGTCCGCGACGTCCTCCAGTGCCGGATCGAGCTCTGACGAGCCCGGCGGCGTCAGGCGGTGAGGCTGTGGAAGCGGCGCTGGAAGTAGACCAGGGCGCCGCTGTCCAGGCGTGAGGTGACCGCGTCGATCTCGACGAAGGCCACCGTGTGCGAGCCCTGCCGGCGCCTGGTGACGATCCGCCCGACGACCGAGGCGAGCGCGTCGCGCAGCACCGGCACGCCGTAGGTGCCGAAGTCCCAGGAGCCCGCGCCGAACCGCTCGGAGGTCGGCACGTTCGTCGCGCCGGCGAAGTGCATCGCCAGCTCCTCCTGGTCGGTGCCGAGCACGTTCACGCAGACGCGCCCGTTGGCCATGACGATGTCGTGCGAGCTGCTGGAGCGGTTGACGCAGACCAGCATGGTCGGCGGGGAGTCGGTGACCGAGCACGCCGCGCTCACGGTCACCCCGGCCCGGCCGTGCCGGCCATCGGTGGTGACGACGTTGACGGCGGCGGACAGGTTCGCCATCGCGGCACGGAAACGGCGCTGCGCCTCGGTCACGGCTGCCTCCTGGAAGTGATCGGCTGCCTCCGAAGCTAGGCCGCGACCGCCGGCGCCGAAATCGAGACTTCATCCACGCCGGCTGAGGATTTCCCCTACGCGCCGGCAGGCTGCTCGGGCTCGGCGAGCGGCAGCGTGAACCCGAACCGGGACCCGCCCTCCGCCCTTCTCTCCGCCCGGATCGTGCCGTGCTGGCGGGTGATGATCCGGTGGCTGAGCGCCAGGCCGATCCCGCTGCCGTGCTCCTTGGACGTGAACGACTCCGCGAACGGGTCACGCGGCAGCCCCCGGCCCCGGTCGTCGACGGTGAAGGTGCCGTCGGCGGCGGTGGCCACGTCGATCCGTTTCGGAGCCGTAGGCGACTGCCCCATCTCGTCGACGGCATTGAAGCAGAGGTTGAGCACCACCTGGCCGGTCAGCACCCGTTCGCAGCGCACCAGGACCGGTTCGGGGGCGAGCCGGACCCGGACTTCGACCCCGAGCGGCGCCGCCCGCAGCCGCACGAAGTAGAGGCACTCCTCGACGACCTCGTTGAGGTCGGCCACCTGCTCCACCTGCTCCAGATGGCCGACGAAGGCACGCACCGAGCTGACGATCGCCGCGGCGCGTTCGATCTGGCTGACCGCGCTGGCGACGCCCTGGGCCAGCCCGCCGGCCTCCGGCAGCCGGGCGGCCCGGGTGTGCACGCCGGCCAGGAAGTTGGCGGCGGCGGCCAGCGGCTGCCCGAGCTCGTGGGCGATCGCCATCGCCATGTCGCCCATGGCGTTGTAGCGGGCCAGGTAGTTCTCCCGGTGCAGCTCCCGGGCCCGGCGGACCTGGTCCTGGACCCGGTCGGAGACGTCGTGCAGGATCATCAGCAGCGCGGTGGCGTCCTCCTCCCGCAGCCGCTCCAGCGAGCCCTCCAGCCACACGCGGCCCGCCTCCAGCTGGACGGGGGTGACCGGGGTGGCGCGGGCGAGGACGTCCGCCCAGCTCGCGTCGCGACCGTCGAGCCGCAGCCGCGCGAACGCCGTCAAGGGCCGCATCGGCCCGTCCACCGGAGCTCCGATCGCGGTGAGCGCGGTGTCGGTCGCGAACCTGATAGTGCCGGTCTCGTCCAGCATCAGGGCGAGGGTGGAGGTGTAGTGGGCCAGCGCGTCCACGTACGACGTGGTGAGCCGCAGCTCGCGCTCCACCCGCTGCTCCCGCTCGATGTCGCGGAACTGCACCATCACCGCCGGCCCCTGCGCGAGCTCGACCCGCACCGCGAGCGCGTCCGTCGGGATCACCCGGCCGGACTTGGAGCGGTAGTGCCACTCGATCCGGCTGGCGCCCTTCTCGACGGCGTCCTGCAGCCAGGCCCGGCCGATCACCCGGTCGTACTGCTGCGCCGAGCTGCTCATGTGGTCGGCCTTGAGCGGCCGGATCTCGCTCAGGCCGAACTCCAGCAGCTCGCAGGCGGCCGGGTTGGCCCACAGGATGTTCTTGGTCGCCGCGTCGTGGATGAGGACGCACATCCGGGAGGCGTTCATCATCGCGACGAAGTCCGCGGCGACGAGCTCGGGAGCCCGCGGATCTACTCGCATCGACACAGGGTAGGTCACCCGGGGTGGGGCCGGGGATGAAGATATCCCCTACGTCAAGGTGAGGAAATGACGACTGACGGGCGCAAGCGTTCTTCCTAACCTCGGATCACACCGTCAGACCCATGAGGAGCAAGGATGGCGCAGGACGATCCCGCCGCGTTCGACGCGATGCTGGCCGAGCTGGCCGAGCGTCGCCAGGAGTTCCGCGAGCAGCGCTACGTCCCCAGAGACTTCGTCGAGCGGCTCAAGCGGCTCGGCCTGTACCGTTGCGCGACGCCGGAGCGGTTCGGCGGCGAGACGATGGCGCCCGCCGAGTTCCTGAAGAAGATCGAGCGGATCTCGGCCGTCGACGGCTCCACCGGCTGGGTCGCGAGCTTCGGCTCCCAGCTGGTCTACCTGGGCTCGCTGCCGCTGGAGACCCAGGCCAAGCTGTACGCCGGCGGCCCCGACGTCGTCTTCGCCGGGGCGCTGTTCCCGATCCAGCAGGCCACCCCGACGGAGCGCGGCTTCCTCGTCAACGGCCGGTGGAAGTTCGCCAGCGGCTGCATGGCCGCCGACATCATCTGCGTCGGCATCCCCGGCGACGACCTGACCTCGGGCAAGCCGCGCGGGGCGCTGGTACGTCCGGAACGCCTGGAGATCGTGCAGAACTGGGACGTCGTCGGCATGCGCGGCACCGGCTCCTTCGACCTGATCGCCGAGGACGTCGAGGTCGACCGGGAGTGGACCTTCATCCGCGGCGGGGAGCCGGTGGTCGACGAGCCGCTCTACCGCTACCCGGCGATCACGTACGTCGCCCAGTCGCTCTCCGTGGTCTCCGCCGGGGTAGCCCGGGCCGCCCTCGACTTCGCCGAGGGGGTCGGCAGCGGCCGGGGCAGCATCACCGGCGCCCCCAAGCTCGCCGACCGCGCCTACTACCGCGCCGGCATCGCCGAGGCCGAGGCCATGCTGCGCTCCGCCCGCGCCTACTTCTACGAGGCCGCCGACGAGGCCTGGCAGACGCTCGTCGCCGGCGGCCTGGTCAGCGACGAGCAGAACGCGCACCTGCGGCTGTCCGCCGCCCACCTCGCCCGGACCGCGTCAGAGGTGGTCCACAAGGTCGTCTCGCTGTCCGGCACCGCCGCGATCTACCAGGACCACCCGCTGCCCGCCCTGCTCGGCGACGCGCTGGTGCCGCAGGAGCACGCCTTCCTCAGCCCGGCGATGTACGACGCCGCGGGCGCCGTACTCATGGGCCTGCCGCCCACCGTCCCCGCCTTCAGGTGATCATCCCTGGCGGATCAGCGATTCGAGGAGGTCGATCCCGAGCGGGATCGACTCCTCGGCCACGTCGAAGCCCGCGCTGTGGTGCGGGCCCGGGCTGCCGCCTCCGATCATCAGGTACGCGCCCTTGCCGTCGCGCCGCTGGACGTGCCGGATGAGCAGGTTGGCGTCGTCGCTGCCGGCGAACGCCTGGGTCCTGATCACCTCCACGACGCCGGGGTGCGCTCCGGCCACGTCCACGATGCGGTCGACCAGGTCGTCGTCGGGTGTCACGGTGGCGGAGCGGCCCGTCACGACCAGCGCCGCCTCGACGTCCTGCGTGCGGGCGGCGCCGTCCACGATGGACCGGATCCGGTCGACCAGCTCGTCCACGACCTCGTCGTCGGTGGCGCGCGCCTCGCAGGTCATCACGGCCGAGGCCGGGACGATGTTGACACCGTCACCGGCGACGAGCGTGCCGACGTTGAGCCGGGTGTCCGCGGACCCGTAGCGGGGGAGCGCCATGATCGCCAGCGTGGCCATGGCGGCGGCGAGCAGCGCGTTGCGCCCCGACTCGGGCGAGCCGGCGGCATGGGAGGCCCGGCCCGTGAAGTCGACCTTCAGCTTGCGGGTCGCCATGCCGCCGGTGAAGCTGCCCACGACGTGGCCGACGCCCAGTTCGCCCGCCATGTGCACGGCGAGCATGATGTCGATGTCGTCGGCCACCCCGGCGTCGATCATCGTCTGCGCTCCGCGTACGCCCTCCTCGGCAGGCTGGAACAGCACTCTCAGTGAGCCCGCGAAGTCGCGGTCGGCGAGGCGGTGCAGCAGGCCCACGCCAATGGTGGCGTTCGCGTCGTGGCCGCAGGCGTGCATCGCGCCGTTCGCCGCCGCGAAGCCGTTCGCGGCCGGGAAATGGGCCGGATCGGCGGACTCCCGGATCGGCAGCGCGTCGATGTCGGCGCGCAGGCCCCATCGGGGCCCCGGCCGGACGCCGGCCAGGTCGACGACCAGCGCGGTGCCGTTCTCCTGGAAATACCGGGCCTGCTCCGGCGGGATGCCGGAATCGACGGCGCGGGCCGCCCATTCGGCGAGCGTGCGCGGCGACGGGTAGTTCACGACGGGGGAGAGGTCGTGGGCGTCCTTTCCGGTCAGGACGGTCACCGGCAGGTCTTCGACGGCCCGCGCTATCCGGGCCGCCGTCCCGATCTCCACGAATGCGGGTTCCGGATTGCGGTGCAGTTCTCGCCGGAATGCCCTGAGCTCCTCGATGTCCACACGACCTCTTTCTCTGCGCACTGATCAACGGCCGGGCGGTCGTTTCGCTCAGGCTAGGAAAGGCGCCGCGAATGAACGTCGATCGGCGTTGATCCCGCATGAAACATCGGATTTTCGAGCCGAGCCCGCACGAAGCTGGTCGTCGAACACCGGCTGGCCGCCGACGGGCACGTAACGCAGGCGCCGGCTGTCGAGATCGAGAATGTAGCCCGTGCGCTTGGCGATCCTCGGCACGATCCACCTGTCCTTGACCAGCAGCTTCGGGAACATCGACGACAGCCTGCCCTCGATCTCGTCCAGCTCCTGCAGGTTGCGCAGCCACAGGAAGACCGCGAGGTTGGCCTCACCGGTCACCGAGGCGCACAGCCGCACGTGGCAGAGCAGCCGCAGCGAGGCGATGAGGCGTTCCAGGTCGGGGTGTTTGACGTCGAGCCACAGCACCGCCGCCGCCGACCAGCCCAGGAGGGTGTGCGCGAAGTCGACGCGCCATCTGACCCAGTTCGCCGCGAGCAGCGCGTCGATGTCCCGGGAGATGACCGAGATCGAGCGGCCCAGCTGCCGCTGCATGTCGGCGGCGGTGCGGCGGACGTCCGTGCTGAGCGCCGCGATGACGTCGAGGTGGGCGGGCTTGCGGTGCTCGGGCGGCTCGGACGGCCGCAGCAGGTGCAACGCGCGCGCCTGCTCGTCGGAGAGCGCGTTGAGCCGCCAGCCCGACCCTTCCAGGAAGATCCTGCGCAGGTAGTGGGTACGGGTGCCGACGATGCCGGGGACGCCGGAGATGCGCTCGTCGATGTAGCGGTCCATGGAGAGGAGGGTGGGCATCGAGATCATGACATAGAGGTCGCGGGCGCCCGACGTGCAGTGCACGCTGATGATGGGTCCCTGCCGGCTGAGCTCGGCGATCACGTCGCCACGCTGGCCGGGCGCGCATCGGATCTCGACCAGGGCCGAGATCTCCTGCTGGCCGGTGCGCGGCTCGCACTCGAAGCAGCTCGTCCACACCTGCCGCTGCTGGGTGAGGGCCGACCAGCGGCGCGAGATCGTCGAAGGGTCCACCCGGAGGATCCTCCCGAGTTGGACCCACGGGACCCGGGGATGGATCTGGAGCGCGTTGATGATCTGGAAGTCCAGCCCGTCGACCATGCGCCTCATCCTGCACGGACACGCCTCATCTGCCCATGAGGATGTATCGCCTGCCGGACCGCCGCGTAGGATCGGCTCACAGCAACACGGTCACGTGCAGGAAGCCGTAACGCGAGGGAAACCTCCGGCGAAGCCCGCGGGAAAGATCGTGCGCCCGGGCCGCGATATCACGCAATTCCGTGCGCTCTGCGTCACGGAAGACCTGGATTCGGCAGGCGACACCTAGGCTCGGCGCCATTCATTCTCGCGAGTGCGCTGGAGGATCAGTGTTTCGCAATTCCATTCTCGCGATGGCGCTCGTGGCGGGCCTGGCCGGATGCGGTGTCGCCGAAGGGGCGACCGACACCATCAACATGTCGCTGAACACCGATCCGGCGACCTTCGACCCGGCGCTGGCCAAGGGCGGCGACGATTTCGGCATGGCCCGGCTGCTGTTCGACACGCTGGTGCGCAAGGACTCGGGCAACTCCCTCGTCGGCGGCATCGCGTCCGCCTGGCAGGCGGAGGACGCCGCGCATTACACGTTCACCATCCGCGGCGGGCTGACCTGTTCGGACGGCAAGCCGATCACTCCGTCGGTGGTGGCCGCCTCGCTGACGCGGTTCGCGGCGAAGGAGACGGGTTCCTCGGGCCGCACGCTGGCGCTGGGATCGGGCACGGCGACGTTCACCGCCGACGACAAGACGAACACGGTGAAGGCGGCCCTGTCCGTCCCGTGGTCCGACTTCCTCACCGGGCTGACGCTGCCGCAGGCCGGGATCGTGTGCCCGGCGGGCCTGAGCGACCTCAAGGGACTCGCCGCCGGGAAGGCCGCCGGGGCGTTCTCCGGCCCGTACACGCTGACCTCGTCCCAGGCGGCGGTGTCCTACGAGTTGACGCTGCGCGACGGCTACGCGGGCTGGCCGGCGTTCGCCAAGCCCCTGGAAGGCGTGCCCGCCAAGCAGCTGAACCTCACGCCGATCACCGACTACGCGACCATCGCCACCCAGCTGCTGGCCGGCAGCCTGGACGTCGGCGTGGTCTCCGACGAGAACGTGGCCCGGTTCGACGGCAACACCCGGTTCTCCACGTCGAGCGCCTCCAACACCACGACGTACCTGCTGTTCAACGAGCGTCCGGGAACGGCCTTCGCCGACCGGCCCGAGCTGCGCGCCGCGGTGGCCCAGGCCGTCGATCCGCAGGCGTTCAGCGACATCATCAGCGGCAAGCGGGGCAGCACGATCCTGTCCGTCGGCTCGGCCAAGCTCCCCTGCGTGAACACCGACCGGTCGCTGCTGGTCCCGCAGGACTCCGGCGCCGCCGCCAAGACCCTGGCCGGGGTCCGCGTCCGCATCGTCGGCACGACCCTGCTGCAGGGCGGCAACGACTACATCGGCGAGGCGCTGCGCAACGCCGGCGCGAACGTCACCGTCAGCTCCCTCGACAACGCCAACTGGGCCACGGTGACCACGGCCGGCGGCTCGGACTGGGACATCAACGTCCAGGGCGACAACAACCAGCTGGGCACCCTCACCTCCTCCCTGCTCCGGGTGATGGGCCCGGTGACCGAGAAGGGCGGCCGCAACAAGACGGGATCGGTCAACGAGAAGGGGTACGGCTTCGTCACCCAGGCCATGAGCGTGACCGACAGCGGCGGACAGTGCGCCGCCCTCCAGTCCGCGCAGAAGTCGTTCCTCCAGCGGGTCGACGCGATCCCGCTGTCGACCCTGCCCACGACCACCGTCGTCGCCGACGGATTCGCCATCCGGACCTTCGACGACTACCTCGACCCCGCCACCCTGCGCATCCTCAAGTAGCCGACATGACCTCTCTTTCCACGTCTGGTCCGAGCGCCCGGTCGCGGGGTTCCTCCGCCTGGCTCGGTTTCGCCGTGCGGCGGCTCACCAGCCTTGTCGTGATCTTCGTCGCGCTGCTGGTCGTGTCGTTCCTCATCGTCCAGCTCATTCCCGGTGACCCGGCGGTCGGCGTCGCCGGGGCCAACGCCGATCTCGCCGACGTCCAGCGCGTCCGGACCGAGCTGGGGCTCGACCGGCCGATCTGGGAACGATTCCTCGTCTACGCGGGCGGCGTCTTCTCCGGGGACCTCGGCACGTCGTTCATGTACCGGCAGCCGGTGGAGACGATCATCATGAACCGTCTCCCCTTCACCGCCACCATCGCGGTGACGGGAATCGTCGTCGTCCTGCTGGTCGCCGTACCGCTCGGCATGGTCATCGGCGTCCTCACGCGCGGCGGCCGGCGCAGGTGGCTGGACGCCGCCTTCGGGGTGGTCACCGGATTCCTCGACTCGATCCCCGGCTACATCATGGCGTCGTTCCTGGTCGTGATGTTCGCCCTCGGCATCGGGCTGGTGCCGCTCTTCCCGCCGGCCTACGCACCCCGCTTCGGGGCCGCGTCGTTCGTGCTTCCGGTCGCGGCGATCGTGATCGGCCCGATCTGCACCATCTCCCGGGTCGTCCGCCGCGAGACGGCGGTCGTACTCGACACCGACTACATGCGGACGGCCCGCGGCTGGCGGCTGCCCACCTTCCGGCGCCACGTCCGATGGGCGCTGCCGAACCTGCTCACCACCACGCTCACCCTGAGCGGCCTGATCCTGACCGGCATGATCGGCGGCGCGATCATCATCGAGTCGGTGTTCGCACTGCCCGGCCTGGGCAGCGGCATCATCAAGGCCATCCTCGACCGCGACTATCCGGTCATCCAGGGCATGGTGCTGGTCATCGGCATGATCGCGGCACTCGTCAACCTCCTCGTCGACGTCCTGCTCGGGCTGATCGACCAGCGGACCCTCGGAGGGTCGCATGTCTCCGCGTAGCCGGCCGCGCCGCCGCAACCCCGGGCTCGTGCTCGGCCTGGCCCTGCTGAGCGGCATCGTGCTGATCGCCATAGTGGCCCCGATCCTGTTCACGGAGCGGGCGGCCGTACTGGGCCCGCGGTTCGCCGCGCCCTCGTCCGGGCACTGGCTCGGCACCGACGCGGCCGGCCACGACGTCCTGCTGCGCAGCCTGGTCGCCACCCGCCTCACCCTGCTGATGACCGTGGGCGCGACGGCCATGTCGGTCGTCTTCGGCGTCGTCCTGGGCACCGGCGTCTGGCTCGTGCGGCCCCGCGTCAGGGAGGTCTGCCTGCGCGTCATCGACGCGATGGTGGCCTTCCCCGGGCTCCTGCTCGCGCTCGTCGTGGCGGCCGTGCTCGGAGCGGGCGGCTCCTCGGCGGTGATCGCGATCGGCCTGTCCGGCATCCCCTACTTCGCGCGCCTCACCGCGAACCTCGCCGCGAAGGTCTCGCAGCAGGAGTACGTGTCGACCGCGGGCCTCCTGGGTGTGAGCCGCGCCCGGATCGCGATCAGGCACATGCTGCCGAACATGGCCGAGCCGCTGCTCGTGCTGACGGCCTCGACGTTCGCGGCCACGCTCACGGCCATCTCCGCGCTGTCGTTCGTGGGCCTCGGCGTCCAGTCGCCCTCCTACGACTGGGGCAAGCTCCTGAACGAGGCCCTGCCCTCGCTCCTGGCCGACCGGCCCTTCCAGATGGTCGGCCCGGCCTGCCTCATCGTCCTGACCGGGCTGGGGGCGGTCCTGATCGGCGACGGCCTCGCGGCGGCGGCGAACCCGCGCGGGCACACGGTGCCGGGCCGGACCGGAACACCCCCGGCCGCCGCGCAGGAGGCGACGAGCGACCGGCTCGCCGACGTCCGCGACCTGTGGATCCACGCCGGCGACACGCCGCTGGTCAAGGGCATCTCCTTCGGCATCGGGCGGGGCGAGATCGTCGGCATCGTGGGGGAGAGCGGATCGGGCAAGACCCTCACCGCGATGTCGCTCGCGCGGCTGCTGCCGGACGGCCTGACCTCGACGGCGAGCCGCATGGCGGTCGGCGACCTGGACCTGCGCCGGCCCGTCCCGCCGGCCCTCCTGGCGGAGGCCGTCAGCCTGATCTACCAGGACCCGGGCTCGACGTTCAACCCCGCGCTGCGCATGGGCACCCAGCTCACGGAGGTGCTGCGCACCCACAAGCGCCTCGGCGGGCGTGAGGCCGCGCAGCGCATCCTCGAGGCGCTCCGGGTGGTCCGCCTGACCAGGCCCGAGCAGCGCATGAAGCAGCATCCGCACGAGCTCTCGGGCGGCATGCGGCAGCGGGCCATGATCGCCGCCGCGCTGGCCGTCGAGCCGCGCCTGATCATCGCGGACGAGCCGACCACGGCCCTGGACGTCACCGTCCAGGCGGAGATCCTGCGCGAGCTCAAGCGCGTCAACCGCGAGTTCGGCGCCTCGATCATGTTCATCTCGCACGACATCGGGGTGGTCCGCGCGCTGTGCGACCGCGTCCTCGTGATGTACCGCGGCGAGATCGTCGAGGAGGTCGCCGCGGGGGAGCTCACCGTGGAGACCGCCCGCCACCCGTACACGAGGGCCCTGCTGGAGGCCACCCCCGACATCGACGCGTCGTGGACCCCGCCGCGCACGAAGGAGCACTCGCATGGATGAGGAGACGGCCGTCGAGGTACGCGACCTCGAGGTGGGCTACGGGTGGGGCAAGAACGCGACGCGCGTCCTGCACGGCATCACCCTGGACGTCGCCCGGGGCCGTACGGTCGGCATCGTCGGCGAGTCGGGATCGGGGAAGTCGACGCTGGCCAAGGCGCTGGTCGGGCTCGTCCGGCCGACCGCGGGGAGCGTCAGGATCGGCGGCGTCCCCATCACCTCCGCGCGGGGCGCGGGCCGTCGGGCGCTGCGGCGCAAGGTCCAGATGATCCCGCAGGACCCGTACTCGTCGCTCGACCCCAGGCGCACGATCGGCGAGGCACTCGCCGAGGCCGTGGACCCGCGCCGGGCGGACGTGCGGCGGCACCGGGACGAGATCGTCCAGTGGCTCGAGGCCGTCAGGATGCCGGCCGACACCATCGACCGCTACCCCCACGAGTGCTCCGGCGGGCAGCGGCAGCGGGTCGCGATCGCCCGAGGGCTGATGATCGGGCCCGAGGTGGTGATCGCCGACGAGATCACCTCCGCGCTCGACGTCTCGGTCCAGGCGGAGATCCTCCACCTGCTCGCCAAGCTGCGCCGCGAACTCAACCTGACCATGCTCTTCATCTCGCACAACCTCGCCGTCGTCCGGCACGTGAGCGACGAGGTCGTGGTGCTCTACCACGGTGACGTCGTCGAGCACGCCCCGGCCGCGGACCTCTACCGGAGTCCGCGGCACGAGTACACCCGCACCCTGCTCGACTCCGTACCGGGCGCCCCAGGCTTCGACATCGAACCCCGTCAGAAGGACTCCGCTTGACCACCCATGGAAAGCTCCGCCTCGCCAACGTCAGGATCATCAACGGCACCGGCGCGTCGCCCGTCGAGGACGGCGTCCTCGACGTGACCCCGGACGGCGTCATCGCGTTCGCCGGCCCGGCGGCCGAGGCCCCGGAGGTCGACGGCGCCGACGTACGCGATCTGCGCGGCAGGACGCTCCTGCCCGGATTTATCGACTGCCACGTGCATATGGGCTTCTCCCTGGGGAACGGCCCCTTCCACGCCCTCCAGAACGACCCCGCCCTGACCGTCCTCGAGTCCGCCGCGCGGCTCCGGGCGACCCTCGAGGCCGGCGTCACCAGCGCGCGCGACCTCGGCGGGCTGTCCTCGGGCTTCCGCGAGGCGATCGAGCGCGGGCTGATCCCGGGCCCGCGGCTGAAGCTCGCGGTGAGCCCGATCAGCCACACGGCCGGGCACGGGGACATGCACCTGTACGGCGGGACGATCGCGCCCACCGTGCCCGAGCTGATCGAGATCGCCGACACCGTGGACGAGGTCCGCAAGGCGACGCGCCGGGTGCTGCGCCAGGGAGCCGACCTCGTCAAGATCTGCACGACCGGCGGCATGGGGAGCAGGCACGACCACCCCGACGACGAGGGCCTGCGCCTGGACGAGGTGCGGGCCATCGCCGACGAGCTCGACCGGCACGGCGGCAAGCCCATCGCCGCGCACGCGCAGGGACGCAAGGGGATCCTGACCGCCCTCCGGGGCGGGGTGACCAGCGTCGAGCACGGGTACGGCATCGACGACGAAGGACTCGACCTCCTGGAGGAGCGCGGCGCCTTCCTCGTGCCGACGCTGTCGACCGTGTTCGCGATCAACAAGGAGACGATGCAGCCGTACCACTACGCCAAGAAGGTGAAGTGGTCCGAGATCACCAAGAGGAACATCGGCCACGCGATCGCGCGCGGAGCCAGGATCGCGCTGGGCACGGACGCCGGCGTGTGCCCGCACGGGCAGAACCTGCGCGAGCTCGGGCATCTCGTCGAGCTCGGCATGTCCCCGATGGCCGCCATCGTCGCCGGGACCCGGACCGCCGCCGAGCTGCTCGGCATCTCCGGCGAGGTGGGCACGCTGGAGGCGGGCAAGCTCGCCGACCTCGTGGTCACCGACGCCGACCCGCTGCGGGACATCCACGCGCTGGCCGACCCGGGGCACATCGAGATGGTCATGAAGGCGGGCGCCATCGTCAAGGACCTCGGCCTGGTACGCACTGGCCCGTAGGCCGGGTTCAGTCCGATGCCCCCGCTCATCGCTCCGGTGGGCAGGGGGCCCTTGGGCGCGTCTGCCGATCGCCACGGCGGCCGCGTCGTGACTGCTGCCCCAGTCGGGTTCTGACTCAGTCGTGGAGCAGAGCCGTGTCATGAACACTCAAACACGAACAGCTCCGAACCCCGCCAAGAAATACGTGGTCGTCCCGATCGTCATCGCGAACAAGCAGGCCAGGTCGAAGGCCGAGAAATTCCACCTCTACCTGCAGTTTTCTCCTGCGTGACGTAATCGTCACCGGCTGACCTCGTCGGCGCCGGCGAGTCTGACCCACGATTGTTTCCGGCCCGCCCGGTGTTGCCCTAAGATCGCTTTGTGTTTGATACTCCCACCTTATTAGTCGGCGCCTTCATGGCGATCTTCATCTCGTTTTGGATCTTCTTCATTGTCAAGGCGACCCAGGCGTTCCGCCAGCGCCGTGTCCTCAAATACACCGATGCCATCAGGGCCACCGAAATCACCGGACGCGTGCGCCAGCTCAAGGTACGCGGACGCGAGGAAGAAGCAATCCAGCTCGTTCAGGAAGAATTGGCAATGCCTCCCGGGGTGGCCCGATCCTGGGTGAAGTGCATCTAGGGCGAGTCGGCCTCGCCTCAGCGCGTGATCGACGCCATGATGGGTGACCGTGACTCCAACACCCAACCCCTTACCGGACGGGGATGTATTCAAGGCCCCCGTCCCGGACGAGACCTTTTCCGAATTCAAGAGATATGTCGATCTGCTGAATGAGCCCACCCTCGCCGACCAGGTCGTGGCATGGCTGCCCGTCATCGCCGGGGTCGCGGTGGGAATCCTGATCGGCGTGGCCGCCACGCTGATCATCACGCGGAAAAGACGTAAGCGATTCGTGCCGAGCCGACCCTGACCGTCTCCTGATCCGCACGTGAATCAGGTGGGCAGGGTGCTGGCGTCCTCGCCGGCCTTGTACGTCTTCGTCGCCAGGTGCAGCCGGTTCTCCTGCTCCCTGAGCGCGCTCGCGAGCAGGTCGAGCCCTCTGCCGATGCTCTCCATCCGCTGCCCGCGCGCCTGCCAGTACGCGCGGCCGTAGTCGTCGTCGCCGACGGCGGTATGTGCCGCGCTCGACGCCGCCTCGAACCGGGTGTGGGCGCCGGACACGTCACCGGCCATGCCGTCCGCCGCGCTCGCCAGCCGGTGGAGGTGGGTTTTGCTGTAGACGACGCCGTCGAACTCCACGGTTCGGGAGCCTAGCTGGCATGTGCAGACATGAGTGGAAGAATCGGGAAAGAATGGTGCTTCTGAGGTTTTTGGTGCTCGTGAGGGACGGAGGTGACGATGGACGAACCGTGGCGGCTGTTGGAACAACTCGTCCAGGAGGTCAACCAGCAGACCGAACAGCTCAAGAAGATGCAGGAGAGGGTTCGGGAGCTGTCGGCGACGGCGAAGTCCAAGGACGGCATGGTGACCGTGACCGTCGGTCCCCGCGGTGAGGTGCGCACGATCGAGCTCGACCCCCGGGTCTACCGCAAGCTGTCCCCGTCGGAGCTGTCCGCCTCCGTCGTCGAGCAGATCGGGCGGGCGACCAGGCAGGTCTCCGCCGAGATGAAGGAACTGATGGAGCCCTTCGGCGTGCCGGAGCTCCCGTTCGAGGACCTGTTCGGCGAGGGAACGAACTTCGAGTCGTTCCTGCCGCACCCCGGTACGCCCGAGCCGCGGTGATGGGACTCGATCTCAGTCTGGTGCCCGAGATCGTACGGCCGCTGGCGCTGCCGCTGACGGGCGGGGCGTTTCCGGAGACCGACGTCGACGGGGTCATCGCCGAGGCGCAGGTGCTGGAGAACCTGGCGGACCTGCTGGCCACGATCAAGTCGGACGACGCCGCCGCGGTCGTGCGGTCGCTGCGCGACCACCAGTGGCAGGGCGCCGCCAAGGAAACGTTCGAGCAGGTCTTCAAGATGCTCGGCGGACAGCCGGACGCGGACGGCACCCCTTCGGACGAGACGCTGATCGACCTCCTGGAGAAGGGGCTCCGGGAGGAGGCGGCGTCCCTGCGCGAGCACGGCGTGCGGATGCAGCACACCGAGTGGATGATCTACGCCTCTCTCGCGCTGCTCGGCGCGATGATCGTCAAGCTGCTGGTGTGGATCTACGTCAACGGCCCGGCCGTTCTCCGGCTGATCCAGCACAACACGCTGCTGACCCAGGTGAACATCCAGACGCTGAAGCGGCTGATGCTGGTCAACATGCTGAAGTTCGCCGGGATCATGGGCGGCCTGGACTTCGGCGTGCAGGTGGCGCAGCAGATCTGGGGGGATCGCGAGGCGGGGGACTTCGACCTCGCGTCGCTGGCGATGTCGGTGGGCAGCGGCGCGCTGACCGGTGCCCTGTTCGCCGGCGCGAACGCGGCCCTGTCACGTCTGCTGAGCCGGCGGATGGTGTACGTCGCCTCCGAGGCCGAACTGGCGGTACGCGACAAGATCGCGGCCATCGCGCAGAGCATGTACGGCCAGGCCCTGCTGGGCGGAGTGGCGGGCACCGCCGGAGCCGTCCCGGGGCTGGCGATCAGCGGGCAACTCGACGGCGAGCACCTGGCGTACACCTTCATCGCCGGTGTCGCGGGCGGCCTCGACATCCCCGCGGCGGCACGGGTGAGCCACATCCCGATGCGGGCGGTCGCGGAGCTCGGCGACACTCCGTCCGCCACGGCTCCGCATGCCGACCCGCCGCCCACATCCGGCGGCGAGCCCCCGCTCCCGTCCTCGCCTGCGCTTCCGTCCTCGCCCCGACCCGTACCGCACGACACCGCCCCGCTGCCCGTACCGCACGACGCCGCCTCGCCGCCCGTACTGCACGACGCCGCACCGCGGCTCGCAGGGCACGACACCACCACCCTGGCGCAGCACCATCCTCGGCCCGACCAGCACGCCGACGTCGCCACCCTGATCAACCGCCGGCCGTCCGAACCGGGGACCAACCTCCCCCAGCCGCACCAGGGCCAGGTGATCGTCGGCGAGGTCACGCGGCGCCACGACGTGCTCCTGCACAGCCCAGCCGAGCAGGGCGGCCCCCTCGCACGACCCCAGCAGAACCTCCCCGCCGCCCGGGCCCCGATCGGCGACACCGCCCCTGCCGTCCCGCGGGCCGAGCCCGCGACCCCGGGCAGCCTCCCTCACACGTCGCTGCTCCCGGCCACGGTCCCGGCGATCATCACGCCCACCCCCGACGGCGCCGCCGAACAGGACAACCACCACCAGACCCAGGACAGCCCACCTGCCGAAACGGCGCCGGCCGTCCAGGAGCGGCACCCGGACGACTCCGCTCCCTTGCCGCGCGTCGACGGCGATCCGCCGGTGACCGGCCAGCCGACAACGACGCCCCATCACGCGAGTACGGACCTCCAGGGCGGTCAGACCGTCGTGCCCAGGTCCAGCCCGCTGCCCGAGAACCCGCGCCGGATCGAGCCGGTGTCCCACCAGGCCGACGTCTGGCCCGCCTCCCGGGAGTCGCTCGAGAACGTGTGGGTGCCGGTGGAGGAGGTGCCGGCCCTCAACCTGCACCCCGACCTGGCCCGGGCCTGGCCCGACGTACGCACGGAACTCGACCGCGTCCTGGCCGCTCCCGACACCCGTCCCCGGCCACCGCACCCGGCGAACACGCACGAGATGCCCGGCCTCCCCGACACCGACGGATTCTCGCCGATCGCCGATCCGCGGCCACGGAACTTCGCCGAAGCCGCGGCGACCGTCCACCGCTGGTCGCCCGGCAACGACCGCCCGCACCAGAACGGCCCGCACCAGAACGGCCCGCACCAGGGCGGCCCGCACCAGAACGGCCCGCCGAACCGGATCGAACACCTGCTGAGCAACCCCCCGGCCGCGGCGGACGACGTCCTCCTGGCGGAGGGCCGGCGCCTGGTGGAGGAGCTGCCCGTCATCGACGGGAGCGACACGACGGCAAGAGCCCTGGCCTCGATGAGCCGGACCCTCAACTGGCCGAACCCGCGAAGGGCCCTCCACGACCTGGCCTCCGAACTCGGCCTGAACCTCGATCTCGACGCCTTGGTGGAGGTCTACGAGAACGCCCGTGGATTCGGTATGAACCCGGACGGAGCGACCGGCCGTACGGGCCTGGTCGACGCTCTCAGAGCGGCCATGGCGGCGGACTCCTACCGCTGGACGGGGCAGCACTACCAAGCCCGCTTCTCCCTCCCCGAGGCGACCCCCGCGCAGGCACGCACGATCGGGCTCATGGTCGAGATGATGGGCGAGCCCGTCACCTCCGCCAAGGTCCGGAACTTCGTCAAACCCGTGCTCGACCGGCACGGCATCGGCGACGTCAGGGAGTTGCTCCCGGTCGTCCGGGCGGCCCACGAGAAGGGCTACCTCCCGGCCGGGACGACCGGGGAGGCGGAGTTCCGCGCGGCCATGGACCTGTTCTGGCAGGACGACCCGTACCTGTGGAACGGGGTGCTGCTCGCCGACAGATACTCCTTGCCCGAGCTGCGCGACCCGACCGCGCGTCTGTCCGCGCGCCTGGAGGAGATCGTCGCGCACTCCGGCCGTGACACCGTTCCGCCGCTGGAGGGCCTGGCCGGCGACCTCGGGCTGGGCCGCTCCGCCGAGCAGCTCGTCCGCCTGGCCGCGGACGCGCAGGCGAACGGCGCCGACCTGGCGCGGGCGGCCGACCGCCAGGATCTCGTCGGCCGCCTCGCCGCCTACCGGGCGCGCGACCCGTACCTTTGGGACGGGTTGCGGATCGCGGCCGAGCGCGGCCTCACGGGGCTGAGCAACGACGAGGCGCGCATCCTCTCCCGCCTCGCCGAGATCATCGCCTCCGAGTCGCCGTCCCGGATGTGGGTGTTCGATCCGCTGCGCCGGTTGGCGGGGGACGCGGGTCACCACCATTCCGTCGAGCAGCTGGTGCGGCATGCCGCCGTGGGACTACCGCACGGGGTCGACCCCTTCGGGCCGCTCGACAGGCAGCGGGTGCTCGACGTCCTGGGTACGAACGCCGTCGTACGGCCGGACCCGCAGCAGGTCCCGCCGGGCCTGCACGACCTGTCGCCCGCGGCCGTCCGGGACGCCCGGCAGGCCGCGGTCCACGCGCACGCGCAGGCGAAGGAGGCCTTCCATCAGTCCTCCCTGCGCCGCACCGTGTCGCGCCTGGTCGGCCAGGACCCCCTGGTGGTGGCCAGGCAGGAAATGGTGGCCTCGCTGGAGGCCCGCACCCGGGCGTGGCAGCGCTGGCCGGATCGCCCCGAGGTCTCTTTCACGGGGGATTTCGCGGCGTACCGGCACGCTTACGATCAGGCGGTGCAACGCGCGGTCAGGGGAGAGGCGGTGATCCCCTACATGCGGGAGAACGCCACCGCGTCCCTGGGGGCCCGGGACGGCGGGCGCGGCTTCGGGGTGGAGATCGAGTTCGAGCTGCCGAAGCACAACGCCCGCCAGGCCCTGCAGGCCATCGCCCGTGCCCTGCACAAGGCCGGCCTGGTCGCCGACGCCCGGGTGGACAACTACCACACCATGCGGGACGAGGGTTACCGGTCAGGCAAGAACGGCGGGCGCGGCCTCTGGAGGCTGGAGCAGGACGGCACGGTCGACGGCGAGCTGATCTCGCCCATCCTGTACGACGAGTCGGCGACGTGGGAGAACCTCCTCGTCGCCACCGAGATCATCCGCGCGCACGGCGGCACGGCCGGCGCCTCGACCGGCGGGCACGTCCACGTGAGCACGCACGACTTCGACCACATCGTGGAGAACTACACCAGTTTGCTGAACCACGGGGGCCTGCACACCGACACCCTGTTCAGGCTCGGGCACAATCCGGAGCGGGAAAGCCACCGGGGCGTGGCGCAATGCAAGCCCAACCGGCTCCCCACGGAGGGCTACCGGTCGATAGCCCCGGTGCGCAATCTCAACGGCCGCAAGTCCGCGGTGAACATGGAGAGCATGAAGGGGACCGCGAAAGACCACGTCGAGTGGCGGCTGTGGGACGGTTCGCTCGACCCCGCCGTGATCCAGTCCCGTGTGAAGGTGTCGCTCGCGGAGGTCGAGGCGGCCTTCCGCACCGCGACGCTGGGTCAGTTGCCCAACCTGGGCCGGCTCGACCAGCTGGGCGCCCACGCCGAGCTCCTCAAGCTGGATCCCGGGCTGGACCTCACCGAGCAGGGAAGCCTCTCCTTCCGCGTCCTGATGGACGAGCTGTTCTGGCGGGCCGCCGACAAGGAGCAGCTCACCGCCCTGTTCGCCGCCACCCGCTGGGTGCCCGCGGCGTGAACGACCTCACCACGGAACGGGAGGCCGGCCGGTGGCCGTGATCATCCGCAACTCCTCGGCGGCGGAGCCGCCTCCGGCCGCCCCGGTCAACGGCGACGGCCGGCCGTACCGCTATGAAATGATCTACGCGGACGGGACCTACCGCGGCTACGCCGACGACGCCGCCGAGCTGGCCGGGATGCTCATCCCCGGCTACGCCTCGCTCGCCACCGACGGCGAGCGGGCCGCTGCGCGGGTCGGCCTCGCGATGGACGTGCAGGTCAGGGTGCAGGCCCAGCTCGCGGCCGGGCCGCAGCTCGACGCCTGCGACGAGGCCGAGCGCGCCGTCCTGCTCGGCGGCCGGCACGAGCCACCGGCCCCCTCCCGATGGGAGGCGCCGGTGCCCCTGGTCCTGGTCTCGGCCTTCTACGAGCCCGCCGGGGCGCTGCCGCGGCCGTCGGGGCCGGCGGAGCTCCAGGTCTGGCTCGACCCGGCCGACGACTGGACCCTGCTGACCAGCCTGCACACGGCCGGCGTGATCGTCGTGGGAGCGCGGGAGGACGCCTGAGGCCGGACGTTCAGTCGACGGTCTCGGCCTGGAGCTCGTTGAGGTAGTTGTAGATCGTGAAGCGGCTGACGTTGAGCCGCTGGGCCGCCTGGTCCACCGCGCCGCGCAGGGTGAAGAAGCCACGTTTGTTGAGGTCCTCGACCACCGCGACCTTGTGCGACATCTTCATCAGGTCGACCGGCACCCCGGCCCCGTTGATCGCGTTGTCGAGGATCCCCTCGCCGAGGCTCTCCAGCGACACCGGGAAGGTCTCCGCCGGCCTGCCGGGAGGGGCGTCGAGCATCGGGCCCGCCCCGGGTGAGAGGGCGGTCATCGCATGGAGGACCTCCTCGGCCCGCTTCAGGTCGCCGATGTCGGTGTTGACGCACAGGCACACCACCGACTTGCCGGACGGGGCGTGGAAGAAGATGCTCGACGAGCGCATCACCAGCCCGTCGGCGGTCTCGGACCGGTAGCCGATCAGGTGCTCGGTCCAGCCCGCCTTGAACGTGCGCAACCCCAGGTCGGTGGGCGGACCGCCGATGTCCCTGCCGGTCAGCGTGCCGCCGATGGCGGCGATCGTGTTGGGCATGGTGGTCAGGTTGTGCAGCACCGCCTCGGTCTTGGGGCCCATGGCCTGGGCGAGCGCCGGGATGACCGGGCCCAGCAGTTCGACCACCAGGGCGGCGTGGGCCCGCTCGTTCGTGGTGAACGTCGGCTCGCCGTCCGCGGACGTGGCAGCCCGGACACGGTCAGGATGGGAGAGCCGGTCCGCGGCCTCCTGGCGGCGCAGCCGCAGGTCGGCGCGGATCTCGTCCAGACGGAGGCAGGCGGACGAGCGGCCGTCGCCGACGGACGCGAGCGGTGGCCGGGACGTGGCGCAGTCGGGTGTGCTCCAGTCGCAGCGCGCGGCGAAAAGGCGCACTGGTCGGCCAGGTCGTCGGCGCGCGGGACGCTGCCGGCGATGCGGCTGCTCATCTGCACCGGCCTGTTCGACCTCACGACGACGATCGGCGCCGCCCGGCACGCCGTGCGCCAGTCGGCCTGGCCCCGCGAACGCGTCCGGACGGCCGGCTACGCCGGGGGACACATGATGTACAGCGTGGAGGCGAGCCTGCGGGAGCTGTCCGGCGACCTCCGCGACTTCGTGAAGAGTGCTCCTGTGACATAACAGGTACGCGATCCGCCCGGTTTCTTCTATGTTTGTCCCTGGCTGTGACCATGCGCCCAAGGAGATGTTCGTCGTGAAGAAACCTCTTGAAGGAGCCGCCCTGCGGGCCGGTGCCGTCGCCGTCGCGCTGACCGCCGGCCTGCTGACCGCCTCCCCGGCCGGCGCCACCGCCGCGACCGGCACGGGGTCCGTCGCCCTGGCCCCGCAGAACGCCGCCGCGGCCCGCCCGGGCAACGGCAGGATCATCTACGACGGCCTCAGCGGCGGCCGCGGTGTCCTCAAGATCAAGAACGGCACGCCGAGGGACGGCGTCGTCACCCTCGTCAAGGGCAGGACCAAGGCGATCAGCATCTACGTCCGCGCCAAGTCGTCCGCGAGCATCAAGGACGTCAGGGACGGCTCGTACCGGATCTACTTCACCACCGGCTCCCGCTTCAGCACCAGCAAGCGCAGGTTCGCCGTGGGGGCCGCCTACCAGCGCTTCAACCAGCGGCTGAAGTTCGTCACCACCGCCACCTCGTACAGCATCTGGACCATCACCCTCCACCCGGTCAAGGGCGGCAAGGCGCAGACCTCGCAGATCAACCCCAAGGACTACCCGGCCTGATCGCCGACGGCCGGGGTCAGCGGGCCCCGGCCGGCTCCTTCTTGCGGGCCCGGTAGGCCGCCGCCTTGATCTTGTTGCCGCAGGACTCCATGCCGCACCACTCCCGCCGCCCGCCCCGCGAGCGGTCGATGAAGACCTTGGTGCACTCGGGGTTGGCGCACTCCTTCATCAGCGGCACCTCCGGGCCGCTGAGGAGCTCGATCGCGTGCCGCGCCACGGTGGACAGCGCCTGCGCCGGCGTCGCCTCGACCCACCGCCCCTCGGCGGTGAGCTGGGGTGTCGCCGGCGGCTTGCGCGCCGTCTCGTTCACCAGGGCGAGCGCCTCGTCGTCGTATCCGTCGTCGGCCAGCCGGGCGGTGACCAGCGCGTAGACGGCCTCCCGCACCGCCACCGCCTGGACGAGGTCCGCCTCCTGGCAGGGGGAGACGGCGTCGACGATGCCGGACTCCAGATACCAGGCGTCGAGCCGGTCCGGGGCATCCAGCGTCTCGAAGCGCGTGGTGCGGCGCGCCCGGAGCGTGCAGGCCAGGTCGAGCGCGGGGTTGCCGCACAGAAAGACATGCTTCACATCACCAGTTTGACAGGTGACGTCTCGCCGCGCAATCGTCATCACCGCTCAGACCGGTGACTGGTCGTCGAGCCAGCGGGGATGGTTCTTCCTGGCCCACGCGGTCGTCACCCAGCCCGTACGCATCCCGCGCCGCGCCTCCGGGGCCCGGTACGTCAGCCGGATGTGCCCGACCACGACGGCGGCGATCGCCACCGCCGTCAGGTCGTGCACGAAGATCGCGCTCGCGCGGGGAATCCCCGGCAGCAGGCCGGTGAACCACATCAACAGGCCGGTGAACGTCATGACCGGCACGGCCCCGGCGATCCACCCGGCGTAGACCTTCTGCCCGGCGTTGAACTTGCCGGCCGGGCGCGGGCCCGGGATACGCCCGCGTGCCGCGCGCAGCCACTCCCTGTCGTACGGCGCCAGCCGGTTGAGCCTGCGCAGGTCGGCGCGGAACGCCCGAGAGGCGAGACCGAGCAGGACGGGCACGGGCAGCAGCACGTCCCCGCGCACAGCGGCATGAGCCCGGCGGTCGCGCGGTGGACCAGCCGCTCGCCCCGGCTGAAGCGCCGCAGCGAACGCTCAGGCCGCCGGGTCGAGCCAGCCGTCGACGTCATAGCCGTACTCCTCCCAGTAGCCCGGGATGACCTGGTCGGTGACCGAGATGCCGGAGAGCCATTTGGCGGACTTGTAGAAGTACATCGGGGCGACGTAGAGCCGCACCGGGCCGCCGTGGGCGTGCGTGACCGGCGCGTCCAGCATGTCCAGGGCCACCAGCACGTCGGCCCGGCGGGCCTGTTCGAGCGTGAGGCTTTCGCTGTAGACGCCGTCGAAGCAGGTGAAGCGGACCGCCTTGCCCTCGGGTCGCACCCCCGCCGCGTCGAGGAGGTGCGAGAGCAGCACCCCGGAGAAGGGGACGTCCGGCACCCGCCAGCCGTCGGTGCACCGTGCCTCGCCGACGACCCGGGTCTGGGGCAGCGCGCGCAGCTCGTCCAGCGTGAACGTCCCCGGCCGCTCGACCAGGCCGCCGATCTCCAGCCGGTAGTCGGCCGCGGTCTTCCTGGGCACCGAGGCCGCGACGCTGTAGTACCGGAAGCCGCCCGGGTTGGGCAGCAGCCCGCCGCGGCCCCCGGCCGGGCGGAAAGGCGGAGTCCCGTAAGACTTCCGTCACTATTGTCCCCGAGTGCGCGTTTCGCTCGAAGGCGTCAGCCGTTGAGCGCGCTGGCGAGGGTCACGGCCGCGCTGACGAGGAGAGCCGCCAGCACCACCTTGCGGAAACGATCCGGATCGATCCGGCTGAAGATCGCGTTGCCGGCGAACCATCCCAACTGCACGACGGGCAGGCCCACCAGCCCGATCCAGAGCGACTGGGAGTTCACCTCGCCGGCCACGGCGAACCCGATCAGGCTGAACACACTGGTGCCGGCGAACACCGCCGAGAGGGTGGCGCGGAACTGGGCGGGCTCGTAGCCCATGCCCTGGAAGGCGGCGACCATCGGCGGCCCATTGGTGCCGGTGGACGTCGAAAGCGCGCCGGACAGGAGACCGACTCCCACCAATACGGGGACATTTCCGGGTACCTTCACGCGCCGCCACACCATCACCGTGCAGCCTAAGACTCCGACCCCGATCAGCGCCGTCAGCAATCGCTCGGACGTCACTCCGTACACCCAGAGGCCGATCGGCAGGCCGAGCACGATGCCGGCCATGGCGATCATGGCCACCTTCCACTCGGCGTGGTGACGCTGACGTACGGCGATCGTGATGGTCATGGCCAGGGCGGACATCGTGGTGGAGACCACCGCTGTATGGGGGTCGACCGCGAGGGCCAGCAGCGGGGTGGCGACGAGGGCGTACCCGAATCCGGTCACGGCGTGCACCGTTGAAGCAATCAGGATGATCACGGCGGCGGCGAGCAGCGTGGACACCTATCACACTTTGCCATAGATCCATTTAAATGATCCAGTATTGTCAGGGGTCAATTAGGAGCGAATTACATGAGTGGTCAGGAATCTGCGAGTTACGTCGTCAGCCCGTCACTCGATGGCGATCAGGTCGTCATCTTCGTTCCCGGTCTGGGAGGCCGGACGAAGTTCGTGGACCGGTGGAACGAACCGGGCCGGGAACCTGTCATCCGAAGGGCCGGCTGGAGCGAGCCGATGAGCGTGCCCTCCGTCGACGTCCGCGGCGCGGCGCTCGCGTCCCTCGTCGCGGACTCCGGTGCCACGGAGGTCGTGCTCGTGGGCCACAGCATGGGTGCCCTGGTCTGCCTGGAGGCGGCCGGCCACCTGGAGCGGCAGCTGCGCGGCATCGTCGTCATGTGCCAGTACCCGCCGCATCGCACGCCCGTCTCGCCTCTGGCGGAGCTGCCCGACCGGGCGCTGGCCGAGGAGATCGAGGCGCCGCCGCACATCCTGGACACGGTGGCCCTCCCCGAGTACGCACGTCTCTGGCGGTCCGAGTACCGCCTCCTCAACCGCTATCTGGAGTCGGACCCGCGCCCGGTGCTCAACGCGCCGATCGTCGCGGTCGGAGCCAGAGACGATGCGAGCTCCTGGGACACCGAGTGCCTCGACGACTGGAGCCACTACACGACGGAGTGGCTCTCGGTCCACCTGATCGGCGGCGGCCACCAGATCGTCGAGGAGCTGCCTGCCGAGACCCTTCGCGAATGGGTCAGGAAGGTTCTCGGCTGAGCAGCCGCCGCAGCTCGGCGGACAGCTCGGCCACCGTCGGGTGGTCGAAGATCACGGCGATGCCGACATCCACGTCGAAACCCCTGCGGATCTCCTCGACCAGCCCCACGGCGGCGAAGGAGTCGCCGCCCAGCTCGAAGAAGTCCTCGTCGGGGCGGACCGACTCCACACCGAATTCGGCGCACCACATCTCCGTCAGCCGGGCCTCCAGCGACACCTCGTCCGACGGCGCTTCACCCGAGACGCGATCGGGCGACGCGTCCTCTTCCGCATCGTCGTCCGGCGTGACCTCGGGGTTCTTCAGGACCGCGTCCTCGCCCGCCAGGGTGATCGCCACCTGTCTGTGGCCGGGCCCGCCCAGGATGCGCAGCAGCATGCCGACCCCGGCCGCGGGCGTGATCCCCGGGTCCCGCTCCTCACGGTAGGTCTCGGTGGCGACCATGGACTCGTCGACGCGGCGCATGGTGAAGCCCCTGACTTCGACGGCGACGTCACCGCCGGCCGTCAGCACGTCGATGTCGGCCACGATCGTGTCCGAACCGCTCGGGCGCCGGCGGATGTGGCTGTACGCGAGGCCCGGGATCGGCCGGTGCACCACGATCGACTGGTACGCGAAGGGCGCGTGCGGAGGCTCGTGGTCAGGATCCCGCGCCAGGGACACCGCCGCGTCCAGCAGGGTGGGATGCAGGGCGTGCTCGTCGAGCTCATGGTCGAACGCCTCGGGGAAGGTGAGTACGGCGAGCTTCGTGCCGCCGTCCTCCCCGGAGGTCCAGATCTCCTCTCCCGGCCACCGCGGACCGATGGTGAACAGCCGGTTGTCAGGGTCGTTCGCGGGCACCCGCCGCTCGGGCAGCGACGCGCGCAGCCCGTCCAGGTCCACCGTGCCCGCACTCGCGTCCGCCAGCCGGATCTCACCCGTCGTGTGGACGCGGTAGTCGCCGGGGGTCGGCGGGAGCGGCGCGGAGCGGACGGTGAATCGCCAGAGGTCCTCATGCGGTTCGAAGCCGACCTCGAGCGACACGGGCTCCGGCGTGGTGATCGGCTGCCGGAAGACCATGTGGCGCAGCTGCGCGGGCCGCCCGTCCGGGTGATCGACCGCCTCGCGGAAGGCGCGCAGGACGAAGTCGACCTGGGCCGTGCCCGGCAGCACCGGCACGCCGTTCATCCGGTGCTCGTCCAGGATCGGATAGTCCTCGGCCGACAGCGGGGTCGACCACCGGCGCACCTCCGCCCCCGGCCCGGAGCGCCCGGCCTGCGGCTGCCGCCCCTGGCGGGCGGCCATGCCGACCTCGGCCCAGGACGGCCAGTTGATGGTCATCGAGGCGCAGCCGGTCAAGGGCTGGCGGCGCACCAGCGCGTCGAGGAAGGCGTTCGCCGCGGCGTAGTCGGCGCTGCCGACCAGGCCCCTGAGCGCCGCGCGGCTGGAGAAGGCCACGAAGAAGTCGAGGTCCGTCCGGCCCCGCAGCACCTCGACCAGGGCCAACGTACCGTGGACCTTCGGCGCGAGCGTCGCCGACACCTGCTCCCGCGTCCGGAACTGGAGCATGCCCCCTCCCGCCACGCCGGCCAGGTGGAACACCCCGTTGACGCCCCCGAAGGAGTCCGACGCCCGGTCGATCGCGCGCCGCAGCGCCTCCACGTCGGTCACGTCGCAGGCCTCGACGCGGCACTCGGCTCCAAGCGCCCGGATCTCGGCGAGCTCGGCGTCGTGCCCGCCTGTCGCATGGCGACCCAGCAGCAGCAACCGCGGTCGCAGCCCGGTGTCCGCCAGCCCGCGTGCCACGGCCAGGCCGAGGCCGCCGAGCCCGCCGGTGATGACGTAGGCGCCCTCGCGGCGCAGGTCGGCAGGGCCCACCCCGCCAGGGACGAGCTCCCGCTCGCCGGGGACCCAACGCCGATCCCCCCGCAGGGCGACGATCTCCGATCGCTCGGGGCCGCGCAGCTCCCCGAGCAGCCGATCGTCGATCGCGCCGCCCTGGACGTCGACGAGCTTGCACCTGGCACGCGGGTTCTCGAGCATGTAGCTCCGCAGGAGCCCCAGCAGCATGGCCCGCACCGGGTGCACGGTCTCGCCGCCCGTCACGTCCGCGGACAGCTCGGTGACCACCAGGACGTCGCGGGCGCGCTTGTCGGGCGCCCGCCGGGCCGCTTCCTGCAGCAGCTCGACGATCCGGTGGAAACCGGCGTCGAGCTGGTCGTCGATGTTGCTCAGGTCAGGTTCGGCCGGATCTCCGAGCTGCGTCGCGTCGACGATGAGGTCCGGGTATCGCCGCGACTCTCTCAGCTCGTCCAGCAGCCGGACGACGTCCGCCGGGTGCCGGGGGCGGATCACGAACTCGTCCGCCGCCTCCGAATACGAGGAGCCGTGCCGCACCCGTAACGCGTCCCAGCCGGCCTTGCCGAGCAGGGCGGCCAGCTCGCCGCCTCGTCGCGGATCGTCGGGCAGGAACACCAGCGGCCGGTCCCGGGCGGGGGTGTCGCGGTGCCCGCCCGGTGCGGCCTCCACCCACGTGGGCAGCCGGTACACCGCGCGGCCCGCCGGCTCCGTCGCCTCCTGAGCGGGCGGGCCGCCCGGCGACGCCCGCTCGATCCAGTGCCGCTCGCGCTGGTACGGGTAGCCCGGCAGAGGCACGCGCTCCCGAGGACCCGTGGCACTCAGCGCCGACCAGTTCACGTCCGCGCCAAGGGTCCACATCCGGGCCAGCGCGTTAAGGAACGAGGTGCGCTCGGTGGCGCCCTTCGACGGGCCGTTCGGGAGCGTCGGCACCGCCAGGTGCCGCTTGGCGCGCACCTGAGGATGTGACCGTACGAGGGTGGTGAGCGTCCGCCCGGGGCCCACCTCCACCAGCACCCGGTCACCGCCGGACAACACGGCATCGAGCGCCTGCCTGACCAGGACGGGCCGGGTGAGCTGGTGGACCCAGAAGTCCGCGCTGCGCAGCCGCGCCGCCTCCACCAGGCCACCCGCGGACGCGGAGCAGACCTGCCAACGCGGGCTGCGTGGCCGGATGCCGTCGAAGGCCGATCGGAACCGCTCGGCGGCGCCCGTCATGGCCGGGGTGTGGAAGGCGTGCCGCGCTCTCAGCCGGGAGGCGGCGAGCCCCGTCCCGGCGAGGACCTCGTCCTCGAAGCGGCGCACGTCCTCCACCGAGCCGCCGACGACCGTCTGCCGGTCGCCGTTCACCACGGCGACGCCGAGGCTCCCGAAGAGCAGCGGCGTCACGGTGTCCAGGCCGGCCGCGACCGCCACCATCGCGCCCCGGGGCGCCTCGCTTATCGCCCGGGCCCGGGCGCTCACCAGCCGTACCGCCTCCTGGAGGGTGAACACCTCGGCGAGCGCGGCGGCCGCGAACTCCCCGATGCCGTGGCCGAGCAGCACGTCGGGCTCGATGCCCAGGGCCAGCCACAGGCGCCCCAGCGCGTACTCGACGCTGAAGAGCACGGTGGTGTCCTCCGGGCCTTCCGACGCCCCCTCCCAGGTCTGCCGCTGCGCCAGGCCGTGGGCCTCGAAGAGCTCGAAGCACTCGTCGAGTGCCGCTCCGAACGCCGGTTCGGTGCGATAGAGCTCCGCCGCCATGCGGGCGTGCTGCGCCCCTTCCCCCGGGAACAGGAACACGGTGCTCCGGTCCGCCGGCTCCTCCGGCGTGACGATTCGCCTCGCGCGGTCGAGCACGGCGGTGGCCGCGTCTGACAGGCTCTCGACCACGACGGCGCCTCGGACCGGGTGCGGCGTGCGCCCCTGCTGCAGCGTGAACGAGACGTCGGAGAGCGGGTCCGCGCTCTCCTCGAAGGAACGGGCGAGCCGCTCCGGGTGGGCCTCGGCCGCGGACGGCGTCCGTCCTGACCACACGATCAGCTGCGTGGGCCCCGGAGCCGGGGCGACCGCGCGGGGCGGCGCCTCTTCGAGGATCGCGTGCGCGTTCGTGCCACCGATCCCGAACGAGCTGACCCCCGCCAGGCGGCGGCCGGCCGATCGAGGCCAGGGCCGCAGGGTGTCGTTGACGAAGAACGGTGAGTCCCCGAGCCCGAGGAGCGGGTTCACCTCCTCGAGGTTGATGCTCGCGGGGATCTGCTCATGGGCCAGCGACAGCGCGGCCTTGATCAGCGAGGTGATCCCCGCCGCGTGACCCAGGTGGCCCACGTTCCCCTTGATCGATCCGATGGGGCACTGCCCCGACGTCGCCCGGGCACCGAACGCCTTCCGCAGCGCCGCGATCTCGATGGCGTCACCCAGCCGGGTCGCGGTGGCGTGCGCCTCGACGTACCCGATGTCCCCGGGACCCACGCCGGCGACCTCCATGGCTCTCAGCACGACCTCCGCCTGCCGATCGGCGCTGGGCGCGGTGAAGCCGACCTTGTTCGCGCCGTCGTTGTTGACGGCCACGGCGCGGATCACCGCGGAGATCCGATCACCGTCGGCCAGGGCGTCGGCGAGCCGCTTGAGCACCACGACGCCGACGCCGCTGCCGAAGATCGTGCCGCCTGCCGCCGCGTCGAAGGGGCGGCAGTGGCCGTCCCGGCTCAGCGGGCCGTCCTGGGCCCACCAGTACCCGTGACCGACGGGGAACTCGACGTCGGCGCCGCCGGCCAGGGCGACGTCGCACTCCTGGAGCCGAAGCGCGTTCACGGCGAGATGCACGGCCACCAGCGAGCTCGAACACGCGCTCTGCACGGTCATGCTGGGGCCGTGCAGGTTCAGCTTGTACGAGACCAGCGTCGAGGCGCTGTCGGGGTTGTTCCACATGCCGGCCGCCATGCCGGTGGCACTCCGCAGCGCCTCCAGGCTCCCGAGGACGCGGCCGATCCCGTAGCGGTTCGCGGCGACCGACGAGAACACGCCCGCTCTGCCGAGCCTCGAAGCGTCGTAGCCGGCGTTCTCGACGGCGGCGTGCGAGGTCTCCAGGTACAGCCGCAGCTGCGGGTCGCACGCCTCGGCCTCACGCCGGGTCAGGCGGAAGAACTCGGCGTCGAACAGGTCGATGCCCTCAGGCTCCGCCACTGCCCGCACGTAGGCCGGGTCGTCCAGCGCCTCGCGCGACACGCCGCTCGACCGGAGCTCGTCCGCGGACGGGAAGCGCACTGCCTCCTCCCCGGCCACGAGGTTGCTCCAGAGTTGCCGGATGTCGGCCGCGGCCGGGAAACGACCGGCCATCCCGATGATCGCGATCGGCTCGACGAGGTCACCCATGTCGTCCTTCTTTCAGGTTCTCCCGCAGGTGATCGGCAAAGGTGTTCAGGGTGGGATATTGGAAGACGAGCACGGGAGAGATCTCCGTTCCGAGACGCACGGAGACCTCCGCCACGAAACGCATGAGAGACATCGAGGTGAAACCGGCCTCGAAGAACCCGCCGTCGGGGTCGATCCGTTCTCCGCCTCGGCCGAGAGCGGACTGCGCGCTCTCGTGCAGCACCTCCCACAGCGTCGCCGCCCGGTCCGTACCCTGCCCGCCTGGCGAGTCGCGCACCTCGATGCTCGAAGGCACGACCGCGGGGTCCAGGCAGTCGCTGAGCACCGCACGAACCTCGTCGCCGTCGACCGCCGCCGTGGGGCCGCGCACGACGGTCAGGCGTACGGATCCGACCCCGTTACCGTCCTCGACGAACGTCGCCGTCGCGTCGACGACGCCGGCGACCCGGGCGGCCGCGCCCTCGATCTCGTCCAGCTCCACGCGCGTGCCGTTGACCTGGACCTGACGGTCCGCCCGCCGGAGGAAGCACATCGAGCCGTCCGGCAGCCGGCGGACGATGTCGCCGGTGTCGTACCAGCGCCGGCCGTCGTGGCCGGGAGCCGGCAGCGGGGTTCCGTCGGTGTAGCCGAGCGCGCAGGCGCCGGCTTCCACGTGCAGCCGGCCCGCACTGTCGATCTTGACAGAGGCGTGGCCGAGCGCGCGTCCGATGGGAACCGGGTCCTCGCTCGCGACCCCCTCACCGGGCGGCACCTGGTGCATGCACACGACCTGCGGGGTCTCCGACGCGCCGTAGCAGTTGGCGATGGTGGCACGCGGGGCGAACCGGGCCGCCGACCGCAGCGCCGCCGCCGTGAGCCGTGCCCCCACCGAGCAGACCAGCCGCAGGCTCTCGACGGGAAGCCCCGACGAGCCCGCCATGAGCTGGAGGAGGACCGGCGAGCCCTGGAGCACGGTGATGGAATGCCTGGCGAGCCAGGCCGCCGTCAGCCGGGGATCCGAGGCCGTGCGGCCGTCGGGAATGAACAACGTCGCGCCGGTGAGCCAGGGCGCGATCAGCTCCCGCAGGCTCGGGTCGTGGCCGGGCCTGCTGAGAAAGGCGATCCGATCGGATTCGTCCATGGGCAGTTCCTTGAAGAACGCCACGCCGGCGGCCTCGAAGGCCGCCCGTCCGACGACGATCCCCTTGGGCCTGCCCGTCGTGCCGGAGGTGAAGAGGACATGGCTGACTTCTCCCACGTCCTGGCCATGGAGCCGCCGGCCGGTGTCCAGCGGCTCCAGACCGGTCAAGGTGGGCCCGAAGGTCGCCGCGGCACCGGTGGCCGTCAACGCTCCGCGTACCCGTTCAGGACCCCAGTCCCCGAGGATCGCCGGGACGGCGCCCGCGCTCCAGACCCCCACGATCCGCGCGACGAACTCCGGGCTCCGCTCCGCCGGCACGCCCACCACGCGGCCCTCCAGGCGGTGAGCCCGCACGGCGTCGCCGACGTCCTCGCTGAGCGCGGCGACGTCGCCGAAGGTGATGTCACGGCCCTCGTGGACCAGGGCGACCCTGCTCGGGTCGCGTGGCACCCGTCCGAGAAGCCCCGGCGCGGCGGTACCGGCCGGGCCACGGACGGGACTGATCAGCTCGTCCCCTCGGCTCACGCTAGCCTCCCTCGGATCGGGTCATAACAGCTCATCCCACGCCGAGTGGAAGTACCTGGGGTGCGCGCCGCGTAGCTCGCTCCAGTGCTTCCTGCGCTGCTCCGCCGGCGCGGTGTCGATCCGGCGGTCCGGGCGATCTCCGGCCGCCGCCCACGCCAGGTGCGTCAGCGGGAGCACGGCCGAACCACGCCTGGCCTTGCCCAGCTCCGCCCCGGCGCCGGTGACGACGCTCGACAGCCCCATCGCATAGGCGTGCCTGACGGGTTCGTAGATCGCCGCGTTGAAGTACACGAACGGGTCCGGCGCGTCGTCGTCGAGGCGTCCGAAGTCCGTCACGTACAGCCGGTCATGCCAGCGGCACAGGACTCCGGCGCCGACGACGTGGCCCCGCACCCTGCACAGCACGGCCGTCGCCGCGGCGTCTCCCAGCGCGGCCGAGTACTGCGCGAGGCGCCGCGTGACCGCGTCCACGCCGTACGCCATCCCGTGCTTGGCCCGCACGTTCACGATCATCGGCGCGACGGTCGCGATGGCCTCGCGGAGAGGGACGGTCTCGGTCGCACAGGTCCTGGCGAAGAGCCCCACCTCCCTGCGGACGCTGGTTCGGGTGTTCCGTGGCAGCGTCGCGAGGTAATCCTCGAAGCCCTCACCGGGGAGCACCAGCTCGGTCTGCGCGACGCTCGCCAGCCGGTGGTGATCTCCGTCGCCGACGACCGGAGCGAGATCTCTCCATGAGGAGGCGTCGAGGAACAGGAAGAAGGTGTACGGGAGCCCGCGCTCGGCCGCCACGGCGCCGGCGGCGTCCCGGAGCGCGCGCAGGACCACCGTCCTGGTCGTGGCCGGCAGGGTGCGGTCGATGATGAGCCGCGTGGTGAACCCCGCACGGGAACCGGCCAGCAGTCCCAGCCGGCCGCCGGGCGGGCCCGCGGCGTGTAGAAGGTCCTGGAAGTGGAGCTCCGGCCAGTACAGGAAGTCACCACGACTGGGGAGCGGGTCATAGAGGGGAAGGGCGCCGAGGATCCGGGGGTGCCCGGGTTGACGGGCGATCAGGTAGGTGACGGGCGCTTCGCCGGATTGCTCCAGAGCCCGCAGCCACGCGCGGCTCTGGAACAGGTCCCGCGGGTCGGCGACGTCATCCCACGCGCGCCCGGCGATGTCGTCCAACGAGGGGACGCGCTCGACCGTCACGAGCCCGGGCACTTCTGGCTGTATTTCTGGAATTTTCTGGTGCGTCATCGAAACACCGCAGTCACGGTCAGCCGGGCTCGTGATGGAGCCATTCGAGCAGGTCCGGCTCCGCGAACTCGGCTATCCGGCGGTCGTAGTGCGCTCGATCCTCAACGCTGAGGAACTGCTGCCATTGGCCCGACTTACCGCTGCGGAAAAAGCGTTCGCGATCGCGGATGTAGCCCAGTTGCTCATCGGGTGCGAGTTCCTCCGCGCGATTTCGCATCTGTTGGAACGTTGCTGCCTCGACCAACTCCGGCCACCTGCTCTCGTCGATCTCGATGCCGAGCCGTCCGGCGAGCCGTCGCATCTGGCCGGGGAGGTCCTCGGAGAGCTCGGCGTAATGGAGCAGGATGACGTTCGGCTCCGAGCGGCGGACCCATGCGCGGCTCTGCGTCCAGATCAGCGCGCGCAGCGAGTCGAGGTTGGCGTACGGCGAGTCGTCGTTGTCGACCCAACGTAACAAGTACGTCCGTTCGTCGAGGAGGTCCCTCTCGTCATGGCCGTCGACCGGGGCCTCGGCCGCCCCGTTGCCGGGGTTGGCGGCCTGGTGGATCAGCCGGCGGATCACCTCGCGCTTGAGGTTCTTGCCGTGGCTGCGCAGGGAGATGGCGACATCGCGCGGATCCCGGCCCACCGTGATGTAGGTGACCTGCGGATCGGTGGGGATGCCGTCGAGCGGGATGTGGGTCTTGATGAAACGGCGGTGCCGCTGCGCGGACAGGTGGTCCCAGACCTCCTGCTTCGGACGTACGAGCATGTCGATCCACGGTGAGAGGCTCGACAGCGGCGCGGGCAGCTGAGGCGTCTGGAAGACCAGGAGCGCGCAGATCATCTGGGTCCAGGTGGTGCCGCACTTAGCCGGGGAATTGATGACGATGTCGCCAGGCCGGAATTGGAACCCGTCCCACCGAGAGCTGTCCTCCATCGGTGTGAGGTAACGAGCTAGATGCGTCGTCATTTGTGTGAGTTTAATCACTGCACATGAGTTACGGAAGGTATGTGATTGTGCGTGTGCATTCCGTATATGAATCGGGATTTATCCATATTACTGATCTGACTAGCCGGGAATTGTTCCGGTAAACCCCCTGTCTGGGCTTTTGATGATCAAATCGCGGGCTCACCAACCGCGCAGGGAGTAGGCGGTCACCTCATCGGGCAGTTCGGCGACGCGGGACAGGGCGCCGGTGCCGATGTTCCAGCCGAGCAGCCTGTCCCCGCTCTCGATGATCACCGTGTCCTGGCCGATCCAGCCGCGTACGGGGCAGCCGCCCTTCCCGCACCTCGTGTCAGGAGCGTCGCCCCAGGGCAGGAGCAGCGTCCTGACCACCCGTCCCGTGTCGGGGTCGGCCACGACGACCACGTCGGCGTTCCCCGCCTGGTCGCCTTGGGCGGACGCCGACCTGGCGACGAGGTCGCCGCGCTGCCATCCGTGGTTGCCCAGGACGCCCACGGGCATGCCGCCCTCGCCGGTGAGGCCCCGGACGTCCAGCACCACCTCCGACCCGCCCTCCTGGATGACCGTCCGGCCGCCTTCGCCGGGCGAGACGATCCTCAGGTCGCGGTAGCCCGCGACACCCGTGAAGCCCTGGTACGACTGCCGCCGCGCCTTCCCCGTGGCCAGGTCGAGCAGGTAGTTCGCCTTCTCCTGCTCGACGAGGAGTTGCTCGCCGCGCCAGAGCACCACCTCGTTGAACCCCGGCACCTTGTAGCGCCTGGTCTGGCCGATCACCAGGTCGACGACCACCACCGCGTCCTTCTGCGGGAAGGCGGCCATCGTCCCGTCGGGGGAGAGCGAGTTGGGCTTCAGCGCCGTCCCGCCGTTGCCGGCCGAGTCCACCGAATCACTCAGCTTCACATCGAGGGGGACGCGGCCGTCGGACTTCATCTGGTAGATCCGCCCGTCGCCGAACTCGGCCAGCGCCAGCACGGGTCCGGGAACCGAGGTCACGGCGGGGATGCCGGCCCACTTCTGCGGCAGCCCGGTCGCCAGCGTGGGCAGCCCCGCCTCACCGCCGGGCGGCGGCGCCGTGTCCATGGGCGGGGTCGACGGGATCGTGGGAGTGGGGGTGACGCTGGGGTACACGGTGATGCCGCGCTCGACCGGCTCCGGGGACACGACGATCTCCACCGCGACGAGCGCGGTGAGCGTCGCGGCCACCGCGACCGCCGTCCACCGGCGGCGGGCCCGGCTCCGCGTGCCCTGCCGCCACAGCTCGCCCGCGCGGGACGGCCCCTCGGGCAGCGTCTCGGCGAGATCGTCGAAGAGCTCCCGCAGCCTCTGGTCCGTCATATCAACACCTCTTCCAGCTCGGGAGCGACCTCGCGCAACCGCTTCAGCGCCGCGTGCGTCTGGCTCTTCACCGTCCCCGGCGAGACCCGCAGGATCGCGGCGACCTCCCCGACGGGCAGGTCCTCGTAGAAGCGCAGCACCAGCACCGCCCGCTGCTTCACCGGCAGCCTGGCCAGCGCGCGGGCGAACACCACCTTCAGGTCCGACGCTCCCGAGGTGTCGTGATCCGCCAGGTCGGGCGGCTCCCCGTAGGCGAATTCCCGCCGCCTCCGCCAGCTGGACGCCACGTCCCTGTACAGGGTGGTACGCACGTAATTGACCGGGTCGGTATGCACTTTCGACCAGCGGCGCGCCAGTTTGATCAGGGCATCCTGGAGGACGTCCTCGGCCAGATGCCTGTCACCGCTGATGAGGATGGCCGCCCGCAGCAGGCGCGGGTGCCAGGCGGCGACGAAGGCCTCGAACGCCTCGGAATCCGTCATGTAGACAAGACGTCCCAGAGGGGGTGAACGGTTGGGGCCTCCGCGAAATCAGGTCGGTGGTGACGTGAATCACCGTCACCGGCGGCTCTTCGGTGTCACACCTCCCGGCTCGATTTCGTCTTGTGAGTGAGGCACGTTTGAGGGGGCTCACATGCGTTCGTTGCCGGCCAAGCGCCGCTCGTTTCAGTTCTCCCACTGGTCGTTCATGTTCGCCGAGATCGCCGTCTGGTCGTTCGTCGTCCTGGCGGTGACCGGGGCGGTGCTGATGGTGTTCTACGACCCCGGCATGTCCCAGGTGACCTATGACGGCTCGTACGGCCCGCTGCGCGGACTCCTCGTCAGCAGGGCCTTCGACTCGACCATGCACCTGAGCCTGGAGGTGCGCGGCGGCCTGCTCATCCGCCAGGTCCACCACTGGGCGGCGCTCGTCTTCGTGGCGGCCGTCGCGGTGCAACTGCTGCGGATGTTCCTCACCGGCGCGTTCCGCCGCCCGCGCACCGGGCAGTGGCTGATCTGGGTGACGCTGCTGGCGCTGGGCATGGCCGCGGGCGAGACCGGCAACGCCCTGCCCGACGACCTGCTGTCGGGCGGAAGCCTGTGGCTGATCAAGTCGGTCGTGCAGTCCGTCCCCGTGGTGGGCACCTGGGCGCTGTCGCTGCTGTTCGGCCCGGACTTCCCCGGTGACAGGGTCATTCCGGTCATGTACGGGGGCCACCTGCTGGTCGCGGTGATCATGGCCGCGCTGCTGATCGCCCGTGAGCTGCTGGTGCGGCGGCACGGCCACTCCCGGTTCGTCGCCTCGCTGCCGGCGCGGCGGAGCGTGCGCCCGATGATGGCGCTCGCGACGATCGGGATGCTGATCATCCTCGGGTTCGGGTTCCAGATCGCCCCCATATGGCTGTACGGCCCGGCGACGCCGACGCAGATCTCGGCGGGCTCGGTTCCCGACTGGTACATGGGGTTCCTCGACGGCGCTCTGCGGATCATGCCCGGGTGGGAGCTCACCATCGGGGACTACACGCTCAGCCTCGCGGTCATCGTCCCCACGCTGGTGATCCCCGGGGTCTTCTTCACCGCCCTGGCCGCCTACCCGATGGCCGAGCGCTTCCTCGCCTCACGACGCGGCCGCCGCGACGCGCTGGGCCGGCCCAAGACGACGGGCCGCATGGCCCGCGAGACGCTCGCGCACGACCTGCTCGATCGGCCCCGCGAGACGCCGGTGAAGACGGCCGTCGCGGTCGCCGGCGTCACGTTCTACGGCCTGCTGTGGGCGGCCGCGGCCAACGACCAGTTCGCCCACCAGTTCCAGCTCACGGTCGATGCCGTGACGATCTTCTTCAGGTACGCCGTGCTCATCGGCCCCGTCATCGCCTTCGTCGTCACCCGGTGGATCTGCCTGGCCCTCCAGCAGACCGATCGCGACGTGGCCGAGCACGGAGTGGAGACCGGGATCATCGTGCGCTCCCCTGACGGCGGTTTCCACGAACGGCTGGCGCCGGCGCGGCGGGAACCGGCGATCACCTCAGGGCGATGACAGGTACGCTCGCCCTGCCCACCGTCGCGGGCTTCTTCACCACACATCTCTGACCCGACACCGGCGAACAGGACATCGACGTGCGCGACACGCCCGCCCCGCGGCTTCCGAAACTGACCGAGGCCGAGCTGAGCGAGGAGCAGCTGGCCCTCTACCGGCAGATCACCTCGGGTCCCCGCGCCGCGGGGCCCCAGCTCTTCGCGCTCCAGGACCAGGACGGGGCGCTCAACGGGCCCTTCGGCGTGATGCTGCACGCGCCTCTCCTCGGCGGCCCGCTCCAGGAACTGGGCGCGGCGCTGCGCTACCGCACGCGGATGAGCGCCCGCACCCGCGAGATCGCGATTCTCGCCGTCGCCGCGGCGACCGGAAGCGACTTCGAGAGGTACGCCCACGAGCGGGTGGGCCGCGCGGCCGGGCTCACCGAAGAGGAGCTGTCCACGCTCGCCTCCGGCACCTTCACCTCCGCCGACCCTGTCGAGGCGGCGGCCTACCGCCTATGCCGGCGGCTGCAGGACGACCCGCGCCCCCTGGACGACGAGGAGTACGCGGCCGCGGCCGGACCGCTCGGCCGCGAGGGTGTCGTGGAGCTGGTCGTCCTCATCGGCTACTACCGCACCCTCGCGCAGCTGATGGACGTGTTCGCGATCGGCGCGCCACTCTAGCCGGCCTGCGGGCCCGTCAGGACGGGGACGGAAGCGCGTCCAGGTCGATCAGGTTGCGATCGGGGTCGGCGGCGTCGTACAGCACCCGAACGCTGGTCCGGCCCCGCAGGCGGGGACCCGGGTCGTCGCGGAGATGGTCACTGGCCGCGGTGTACGTCCGGCCCGTCCGCTCGTCCTGCCACGTCGCATGGACGACGTACGGGTGCCGGTTGTTCACCCGCACGCTGAAGTCGCGTCCCACGTGCTCGACCTCCGCCCACACCTGCTGTCCCCGCTCCAGGAGCCAGGCTCGCAGCCGGGTGATCCGCCGTCCCTTGACGAACAGGACCGTGCCGATCGGGGTGAACACCACCCCCAGCCCGCCGACGATCAGCGGAGCGAGGAACGCCGACGAGAACGACGCGATCCGCGCGTCGGACGGATCGCCCGGGTCGTAGGCGACCGGCACGCTTTCGCCCTTCTGATGGGACGGCGGGTTGCTGCCCGTGGAGCTCTGGAACGCGTACAGCCTGCCGCCGACGGTGAACTCCACGGTCGGGTACCAGAACGTCGCGCGGCGGGTATGGCCGTCGGAACTCCGGGTCGTGCTGGTCCGCGCGGTCAGCTCGACCACCGTGCCGTCGGTCCGCTCGGCCGAGGCCAGGAAGCCCGCCGTGGAGGCGGCGATCGCGATGCCGACGCAGAGCAGCACCAGCCCGATCAGACCGAAGATCCCGCCCACGATGGTGAAGAGCCGTCCGTTACGCATAGGACGAGTGTGCCCGATCGGCCCCATGAGGGTCGCGGCGGTCCAGCCGGGAAACGGCCCGTCCAGGGCCCGGGTGATGGCGCAGTGACGGTGAGGTGACGGCCGGGTTATGGCCTGGGCCGACACTACCGGCAGAGGCTCTGCGGCTACAGGACGAGGAAGGCCGATGGCGACGAGATTCACCTATCCCGGTGTCTATCTTGAGGAGATCGAGAGCGCGGTCCGGCCGATCGTCGGCGTCGACACGTCCGTGGCGGCGTTCGTCGGCCTGGCGCTGGAAGGGCCGCGCACCCCGACGACGATCAACAGCTGGACCGAGTACGACAGCACCTTCGGCGGGCTGTGGACCGGCAGCGAACTGAGCTACGCGGTCTACCAGTTCTTCCTCAACGGCGGCGCCAAGGCGATCGTCGTACGGGTCGGCGCCGACACCCAGTACGCCACCATCGACCTCGGTGACGGCGTCAAGCTGCGGGCCACTGCCCCGGGCACGGCGGGCAACACGCTGACGGCGACCGTCAAGCACGACCCCGCCGACAGCAAGCACTACACCCTGACGATCAAGGTCTCCGGCAAGGCGACCGAGACGTACGAGATCTCCATCGACGCGGCCCTGCGCGGCAGGTGGCTGGACCGGGCGCTGGAGACCTCCCGGCTGGTCGGGCCGGCCGACGGCAGCGCGGTCGACAAGCGGCCCGCCGAAGGGGACAAAACCGTCACTCCGGCGGCCGACGTGACGCTCAACGCCGCCGACGTGATCGGCGACCCGGTCCGGCGCACCGGCATGCAGGCCCTGCTCGACGTGCCGATCTTCAACCTGCTGGTGATCCCGCCGCAGCTCGCGCCCCCCGCGTCCGGGAGCCCCGACGACAGGGACGCCCGCTGGGCGCCAGTGATCGACGCGGCGGCCCGGCTGTGCGTGGACCGCAGGGCGATGCTGCTGCTCGATCCGCCCTTCTCCTGGACCAGCGTCGCCAACGCGACCTCGGGGGCGGGCGTGGGGCTGCCGGTCACCGGCGTCGCCGGGCGCAACGCCGCCGTCTTCTACCCGCGCCTCACGATCTCCGACCCGGCGGGCGGCCCCGACCTGACCGTGGGGCCCATCGGCACCGTGGCCGGGGTGTTCGCCCGCACCGACACCCTGCGCGGGGTGTGGAAGGCGCCGGCGGGGGTGGACGCGGCGCTGGCCGGCGTACGTTCGGCGACCGTGGCGCTGACCGACGCGGAGAACGGCGGCCTCAACCCGCTGGGCGTCAACTGCCTGCGCACCTTCCCCGTCTACTCGCACGTGCTGTGGGGGTCGCGGACCTGCCGGGGCAACGACGAGGTGGGCGACCCGTGGAAGTACGTCCCCGTCCGCAGGCTCGCCCTGTTCATCGAGGAGACGCTGTTCCGCGCCACCAAGTGGGTGGTGTTCGAGCCCAACGACGAGCCGCTGTGGGCCTCCATCCGGCTGAACGTCGGCGCCTTCATGGACGGCCTGTTCCGCCAGGGCGCCTTCCAGGGCAGGACGGCCCGGGAGGCGTACTTCGTCAAGTGCGACAGGGAGAACAACCCGCAGGCCGACATCGACGTCGGCGTCGTCAACGTGGACGTCGGCTTCCAGCCGCTGAAACCCGCCGAGTTCGTGCGCATCCGGATCCAGCAGAAGCGTCCCGACGCCTGACGATCGGCCACTCCCTAGGAGCGACATTGGTTCAGTTCTCCGTCAACACCACTCGCCTGGACCCGTACAAGAACTTCAAGTTCCGGGTGAAGTGGGACAACAAGTACGTCGCCGGGATCAGCAAGGTCAGTGCCCTGCGCCGGACCACGGAGGTGGTCGAGCACCGCGACGGCGGCGACCACTCCAGCTCGCGCAAGTCGCCGGGCCGCACCAAGTACGAGCCGATCACCCTGGAACGCGGGGTCACCCACGACCCCGAGTTCGAGCTGTGGGCCAACAAGGTGTGGAACTACGCCAACGCCCAGGCGGGCCCCGACCAGCGCGACCGCGAGGTGGCGCTGGCCGCCTTCAGGAAGGACCTCGTCATCGAGGTCTTCAACGAGGCGGGCCAGAAGGTGCTGGCGTACCAGGTCTTCCGCTGCTGGGTGTCGGAGTTCCAGGCGCTGCCCGACCTCGACGCCAACGCCAACGCCATCGCGATCCAGCACCTGAAGCTGGAGAACGAGGGATGGGTGCGCGACCTGAGCGTCACCGAGCCCACCGAGCAGGACTCCTGAGGGGCGGTCCTGGTGACAGTGGTGGCCGGTGCTGCTGAGCTGCTCGACGCGTGGGAGGCGGGCTGGGACCGCACGCCGCTGGAGCGGGGCCTCGCCCTGCTCCAGGCCGGTACGGGCCGCTCCCCGGGCGAGCTGGCCCACCTGACCGTCGGGCAGCGCGACCGGGCTCTGTTCGAGCTGCGTGCCGCGCTGTTCGGCTCCAGCCTGGACGGCGTGTCCACGTGCCCGGAGTGCGGCACGGACGTGGAGGTCTCCTTCGACCAGGAGCAACTGCTCGACCCGCCGTCCTCGGCGCCGTGCCGGCTGCCCACCAGCGCCGACGTCGCCGCCGCGCTGTCCGAGCGCGACCCGTGCGAAGCCCTCGTCGGCCGCTGCTCCGACGTGGAGGACATCGAGAAGACGGCCGCGGCCTGGGCCGCGGCCGACCCGTTGGTGGACGTCGAACTGTGCCTGGCGTGCCCCGACTGCGGGCTGGAGTGGGCCGAGTCCTTCGACATCGTCAGCTACCTGTGGTCGGAGCTGGACGGCTGGTGCCGCAGGACCCTGCTGGAGGTGCACGACCTGGCCGCCGCCTACGGCTGGACCGAGCCGCAGGTCCTCGCGCTGAGCGCCTGGCGGCGGCAGTGCTACCTGGGGCTGGTGAGATCGTGAGCGGCCTGGTCCAGCGGCTGATCGCGCGCAGCCGCGAACCGGTGACCGGCATCCGCCCCCGCCCGGCCTCGCTGTACGAGGACCAGCCGCCGATGAGCCGCGCCCAGACCGAACCGCCCGCCTTCTCCGACGTGCCGCACCCCGCCCCTGCCGCCCGGCCGCCCGCCGTCCCCGCGACGAGACTCCGACGGCCCGCGGCGGAGGAGGCGGAGGCGTACGAGGAGCACGAGATCGACATGGAACGGCCCCCGCGCGCCCCCGAAGAACCTGGCCGCGAGCGGACCCCGCCGGTGCCGTCCGTGACCAGGCCCGATGTGGTGGACACGATCGCCGCGGCCCAGGCGCCGCGCGTCGGGCGCCGCGCCCCCGCCACCCCGTCGCGGTCGCACGCCCCCGCAGACCGGCCCGACTCGCCGCTCCCCGACATCGCCGAAGCCAGGCGCGCGGCAGGCGCACCGCTGCTGCGGGTCGCCGCGGGCCCCGTGCTCGCCGCGCCGGCGCGGCCTTCGCCTGCCCAGGCGGCACAGGACGCCCCCGCGCCGTCGGTGGTCGAGATCTCGATCGGGCGGCTCGAGGTACGCGCCCCGCAGGCCCAGGCCGCCCCGCAGGCCAAGCCGCCGCGCAAGGACCACGCCTCGGTGCTCCAGGCGTACCTGCGCGGCCGGAGCAAGGGGGAGCTGGCATGAGCAACTCCCTCGCCATCGCCGCCGTGACCGCCGCGCTGCGCGCCAGGATCTTCAACCGGCTCGGCGGCCCGCAGGTGACCATCGTGCCGCCGGACCGCGCGCCCGACGAGGTCAACGGCGACCACGTGAACCTGTTCCTGTACCGCACCGACATGCACCCCGCCTTCCGCAACGCCGACCCGCCGGGCGCGCCGCCCGGGGAGTCGCCCAGACCGCTGCTCCCGCTGGTCCTGCACTACCTGCTGGCCGCCTACAGCAACGACGAGGGCACCGCCCACGAGTTGCTCGGCGCCGCGATGCTGGCCCTGCACGACACCCCGATCCTGCCGGGGGAGGAGATCCGGGCCGCCACGGCGATCCCGCTGCCCGGCAGCGACCTGCACCTGCAGCTCGAGAACGTGAAGGTCAGCTTCGAGTCGCTGAGCCAGGACGACATCGCCAAGATGTGGACCGCGTTCGCCACGCCGTACCGGGTCTCGGCGTCCTACCAGGTCTCGGCGGTGCTCATCGACAACCCCGCGCCCGGCGCCGCGCCGCTGCCCGTGCTCAAGCGCGGTCCCGACGGCAGGTCGCCGGTCGCCCACCCGGACGCCGCCTCGCCTTTCCCCGCGCTCACCGGCATCCGGTACGGCGTGCCGGGGAGCCCGGTCGCGCTGCCCGGCGAGACCGTCACGCTGAGCGTTCGCAACCTCCCCGCGGGCGCCCTCGTGGCCCACCTGCGTCATCTGCGGGTGCCGGCCGCGACCGAGGTCCACCTCCCGTCTCCGGGAACCGACGAGGTTGCCGTCGCGCTGCCCGCCACCGGGTTGCCCGCGGGACCGTGGGCGATCTCCCTGACGCCCGCGTCCGGCGGGGTGCCCACCAACGAGGTCCCCCTGGCCGTCGCCCCCGAGATCATCGCCCTCGCCGCCACCCCCGCCGGTGGCACCCCGGCCAGGACCACGGTGACCGCGACCGTCGCCGATCCGGTGCTGGTCGGCCAGCAGGCGGCCGTCCTCGTGGGTGGCCTGCACCTGCCGGTGCCCCTGCTGACCGCCGGCACCGGCACGCTCTCGGTCGTCGCCGCGATCCCGCCGGGCACGTACAAGGTCCGCGTCCGCGTGGACGGCGTCGACACCGACATCGTCGACCGCGCCACGGGCGCCTTCAAGACCGGCCCCACGGCAGAGGTGGTGATCCCATGACCGACGCGCCCGCCTGGGAGCAGGCCAACGGCGCCTACCTGAAGGCGTCCCTCGACTGGCTGGCCGTCCGGCTCGCCGGCCTCACCCCGCAACCCCCGAGTCCCGCCCAGCGGTCTGAGCCGGAGCCGCTGGAGACGAGGAAGGGCTGGCGCAGGACCCGTGACCGCACCGCCGTCCCCGCCGTGCCCGCCGACGCGCCGGCCGCTGGCCAAGCGGCCCCACGGCAGGGTGCGGCGCAGGCGATGGCGGATGATCGGCAAACCCCGGCGCAGGCGATGGCGGGCGCGCGGGAGGCCGCGGCTCGGGCGATGGCGGGCCTCGGGGCGCCCGCGCTGGTGCAGATCGCCGAGCGGCTGGGGCTGAGCGACTTCGAGCGGGACGTGCTGCTGCTGTGCGCCGCCCCCGCGATCGAGCCCGGCATCACCGCGCTGATCGCCGCGGCACAGGGGGAGCCAGCGCCCACCTTCGCCCTGGCGCTGCGCCTGTTCGACGACGCCCGCTGGGACGTGCTCTCGCCCGAGCGGGGCCTGCGGTTCTGGCGGCTGGTGGAGCCCGTGGGCGCGGGTGCCCAGCCGCTGGCCGTCGTGCCGCTGCGGGCCGACGACCGGATCGTGGACCTGATCAGAGGGCTCAACCGGCTCGACGAGCGCCTGACGGGGCTGGTCGAGCACCGCCCCGACCCGGCGGCGGGCCTCGGGCTGCCCCGCTCGTCGCAGGCCGCGGCGGACGCCCTGGTCGGCGCGGCGCTGACCGACACGCCCGACGGCCGCTTCCCGGTGATCCAGCTGCTCGGCGGTGACGAGCCGAGCTGCGAGCTGGTCGCCGTACGGGCCATGGCGCTGCTCAACCGCGAGCTGTACCACCTGCCCGTCGGCGCGCTCGTGGCGGCGGGGGCGGACCAGGACCTGGTGGCCAGGCTGTGGCAGCGCGAAAGCCTGCTGCTGCCGATGGCGCTGCTGCTCGACGCCGTGGACGCCGACCTGGCCGACCCCGCCACCGCTGCGGCGCTGCGGCGCTTCCTGTCCCAGGTGGGCGGGCTCGTCCTGCTGGCCACGCGCGAGGTGTGGCCGGTCACCGACCGGGCCACGTCGGTGATCGACGTCGGCCGGCCGACCCTCGCCGAGCAGGCCGAGCTGTGGGCGGCCGCGACCGGGCTGCCCCTGGAGGGGGCGCCGCGCACGCTGGCCGGCCAGTTCCGGCTGAGCGTGCCCGCCGTCCACCGCATCGCCACCGCCCTGCGGCCCGTGCTCGACGCCCCCGACGGGCGGGCACGCCTGTGGGCGGCCTGCCGCAGCTCGGCCAGGCCGAGGCTGGAGGCCCTGGCCCAGCGGACGGTGCCGCAGGCCAGGTGGGAGGACCTGGTGCTGCCCGGCGAGCAGACGGACCTGCTGCGCGGGCTCGTCGCGCAGGTGCGGCACCGCGCCACGGTCATGTCCACCTGGGGGTACGGAGAGCGCCGGGCACGCGGCAACGGCGTCACCGCGCTGTTCAGCGGCCCCAGCGGGACGGGCAAGACGTTCGCGGCCGAGGTGCTCGCCCACGAGCTCGGCCAGGACCTCTACCGCGTCGACCTGTCGGCCGTGGTCAACAAGTACATCGGCGAGACCGAGAAGAACCTGCGCAGGGTCTTCGACGCGGCGGAGGACGGTGGCGCGCTGCTGCTGTTCGACGAGGCCGACGCGCTGTTCGGGCGCCGCAGCGAGGTGCGTGACAGCCACGACCGCTACGCCAACATCGAGGTCAGCTACCTGCTCCAGCGGATGGAGGCCTACGAGGGGGTCGCGGTGCTGGCCACCAACCTGCGTGCCGCGCTGGACCCGGCCTTCCTGCGGAGGCTGCGGTTCGTCGTCGACTTCCCGATGCCGGGGCGGGAGGAGCGCAGACGGCTGTGGTCGGCGGCCTTTCCCGCGGGCGTGCCGCTCGGCGGCCTCGACCTCGACGCGCTCGTGGACCTGCCGGTCACGGGCGCCGCCGTACAGGCGATCGCGCTGGGCGCCGCGTTCCTCGCCGCGGACGCCGGCGAGCCCGTCGACACCGCGACGGTGCTCACGGCGGCGCGGGCGGAGTTCCGCAAACTGGGCCTGCCGCTGACGGTCCCGCACCCCGAGCGGGTGGGCCGGTGACGCGCATCGTGTTGCACATCGACAGGGTCGTGCTGGAGTCGGCGGGCCTCTCCCGGCAGGAGCTCATCGACGCGCTGGCCGAGGCCGTACGGCGGGATCTGGCGGACGGGCCCACTCGACAGGCCGCCCGGCGGCGGTTGAGCGTGGACGCCGCCGACGGCTCCGCGCCGGGGCTGGCACAGGCCGTCGTCGGTGGGATCCACGGGCTGGCGGGAGGCGGGCAGCGGTGAGCGCGCAGTTCGCACCGGGGACGCCGGTGGTGCCGAGGGGCGGGCTCGTCCTGCTCGACCCCGCCGACGGCACGGTGCTCAGGGTCATCACCCTGCAGTACAACCCGGACACCATCACCCGCACGCTCCAGCCCCAGGGCGTGGGCGCCGAACCCGGCGACCGCAGCGAGGCGCTGCGGCTGCGCGGGCCCGCGCACGAGACCATCAAGCTAGAGGCGGAGCTCGACGCGACGACGCAGCTCGAAGACCCCTTCGCGCCGGGCAACGACGCCGTCGCCGCGTACGGCCTGCTGCCCGTCCTGGCCACGCTGGACCTGCTGGTGAACCCGACGGCCGGCGCCCTGATCGCGCAGGACGAGGCGGCCCGCAAGGGCGCCTTCGAGATCGTCCCCGTCGAGTCGCCGCTGACGGTCTTCGTGTGGAGCCGCGAGCGCGTGGTGCCGGTCAGGCTCACCGAGTTCACCGTCACGGAGGAGGCGTTCGACTCCAACCTCAACCCGATCAGGGCCAAGGTGTCGCTGTCGATGCGCATCCTCACCGTCGACGACCTGGGGTTCACCCACCGGGGGAGCGGCCTGTTCATCGGCCACCAGCGGCGCCGCGAGCAGCTCGCCGCGCTGCACCCGTCCGACCAGCTGCGCACCCTCGGCCTCGACGGCCCGCCAGGAGGCACCTGATGTTCACCGCGACCAGTCGCTACCAGGGGATCGAGATCGCCACCCACCGGCCGGAGGGCGGCGAGCCGATCCCGTACGTGCGCCGCAGGTTCCTGCCGGACCGGCGCACGCTCACCGTGATCGCCGTGCACGTGGTGCGCGACGGCGACCGCCTGGACCGGATCGCCGCGCTGCACCTCGACGACCCCGAGCGCTTCTGGCAGATCGCGGACGCCAACCCGGTGCTCGACCCCGCCGACCTCACCGCCCGCCCGGGACGGCGGCTCGACGTCGCGCTGCCCACCGCGACCATCGGGAGCCCGCATGGCTTCTGAGCTGCTGCTGTCGCTCAGGCTCGGCGCGGTGCGGGCCGAGCGGGTGCCGCGCGAGGTCGTGGACGCGCTGCTGTCGGTGCAGGTGAGCGAGGGCGTGGGCCAGCCGGGCGGGTTCCGGCTGTCGTTCGGCATGGGCAAGCGGTCGCTGCTGTTCCGCGAGCTGCTGCCCTCGGGGGCCCTCGACCCGCCGGCCAGGGCGCAGATCGTCGTGACGATCAGAGGCCAGGCCACCGTGCTGATGGACGGTGTCGTCACCCGGCACGAGGTGACGCCGTCCGCCGAGCCCGGCCAGGCGCGGCTCACGCTCACCGGCGAGGACGTCTCCCGGATGATGGACGTCGTCGACTTCACTGGCGTGCCGTACATAGGTCTGCCGCCGGAGGTGCGGGTTGCCGTGATCTGCGCCAAATACCCGATGTATGGGCTCGTCCCGAAGATCGTGCCGAGCGTCAAGCTGATCACCCCGAACCCGATGGAGTCGATCCCCGCGCAGCAGGGCACCGACCTGGCCTACGTCAAGGCGCTCGCGGCGCAGGTCGGCTACCAGTTCTACGTCGAGCCGGGGCCGGACCCCGGGGTCAACTACGCGTACTGGGGGCCGCTGGTCAAGGCCGGGCCGCCACAGCCCACTCTGTGGGCCAACGCCGACGCGACCACCAACGTCGAGACGCTGACGTTCACCTTCGACGGGTTCTCCGCGACGCAGTACGTGGCGCTGGTCCAGGAGCCGGTCACCAAGTTCCCCGTTCCCGTCCCGATCCCGGACATCACCCCGGTCAACCCGCCGATGGGCGCCCGCAAGCCGCTGCCGCTGAAGGCGTCGGTGGTCAGGGGCCTGGCCAAGCTGTCCCCCCTGGAGGCGGGGTTGGTCGCGCTGGCCAGGGCCGCCGACGGCTACGAGGTGATCAGCGGGCAGGGCAAGCTGGACGTGCTGCGCTACGGCCAGCCGCTGCGCGCCCGCCGTCCCGTCACGGTGCGCGGCGCGAGCCTCGGTTACGACGGCACCTACTTCGTCAAGAGCGTCACCCACGACATCACGCGCGGCGGCTACACCCAGCAGTTCACCCTGACCCGCAACGCGTTCCTGCCCCTCTCCTAAGGACCTGCCATGAACATGGACGAGCTCGGCTATGTCGAGTCTCCCGGCTTCTTCGGCCCCGCCGAGCGCGAGGACGCCGAGCCGCCGGGCACCAGACGTTTCTACGGCAAGTACCGGGGCTCGGTGCTGAACAACATCGACCCTCTCGGCAAGGGACGGCTGCTGGTCAGCGTGCCCGACGTGCTCGGCGTGCTGCCGTCGACGTGGGCGATGCCGTGCGTGCCGCTGGCCGGGCTGCAGATGGGCTTCTTCGCCGTGCCGCCGCCCGGCGCCGGGGTCTGGGTGGAGTTCGAGCAGGGCAGCCCCGACAGCCCCATCTGGGTGGGTTTCTTCTGGGGGAGCCGGGAAGAGGCGCCCGCCACCGCCAAGCTGCTGCCCCCGGCGGTGCCCGCGCTCCTCATCGAGACCATCGGCAAGAGCAAGATCGCCCTGTCCGACACCCCGGTGGCCCCGATGAAGGGCAGCGGCGTGCTGCTGCAGTCCCAGTCGGCGGCCATCACGGTCGACACCTCGGGCGTGACCATCACCGCGCCGGCCATCAACCTCGTCGGGCTCGTCAACATCAACAACGGCGCGCTCGTCGTGAAGCCGGCCTGAGAGGGGTGCCGACGATGCCGGGTTTCCTCCTGACCGTCGCCTCGCAGGTGACCTGCCTGCACCAGGGCAAGGCCACGATCGTCCCCGGCCAGACCGTGGTGCTGGCCGGGGGCGCGCCGGTGGTGACCGTCGGCGACGTGGTCGCGGTGGCGGGCTGCGCGCTGTCGGGCGCGACCCCGCCGAGCCCCTGCGTCACCGTCGACTTCGCCCTGGCCGCCTCGACCCGGGTCTTCGTGCTCGGCAAACCGGTCGTCCTGGAGCCCGCGGGGCCCGGCACCGGTGTCAGCCAGTCGGCGACCAAGGCCCCCCAGGGCACGCCGGTCATCACCTCGACGCAGCTCAGGGCGGCCGGATCATGAGCACCCACCTGGACTTCCCCTTCCACGTCGACGCGCACGGCAGGTCGGCCACCACCACGGACGAGGACCACGTGCGCGACATGGTCGAGCAGCTGCTGTTCACGATCCCGGGGGAGCGGGTCAACCGGCCCGACTTCGGCACCGGCGTCCTGCGGCTGGTCTTCGCCCCCAACAGCCCCGAACTGGCCGGGGCCGTCGAGTACACCCTCCAGGCCGCCCTGCAGCAGTGGCTGCCCGACGACCTGCGGGTCGAGCGCGTGGACGTGCGGGCCGAGGAGGGGGCGCTGCTGGTGTCGGTGGCGTACGTGCTGCTGCTGACCGGGGAGCTCAACTCGGTCACCGTCGAACGGAGGACCGGGCCATGACGGCCGACGAGGGCTGCCCGCCCCGCGCGCGGCGGGAACGGGACCGCGCCTGCGGATGGGGCGGCATCGCGGGCGTGCAGGTCGACAACGAGGCGCGCACGCTGCGGCTGCTGCTGTTCGGCAAGGCCCCCGAGCCGGTGCCGGAGGCGGACGACGTCGCCATCACCGGTCCTGGGCGCGTGGTGCGGGCCGTCCACGTCGAGGTGGTCGCCGCGCGGGCCGGTCGCTACGACGAGCTGGTCGTCCACCTCGACCGGCTCGGGGACCGCTCGCCGTACGAGGTGGAGCTGGCCTGCGCGCAGGACCTCGACCCCCGGTACGCCCGGGCCGCCTTCACCTTCACTGGCACCTTCACCCGCGACTGCGGCGAGGAGAGCGACTGCGGCGCGACGGCGCCCTGCCCGCCGGGCGAGGAGGACCGGGCGGTCATCGACTACCTGGCCAAGGACTACGCGAGCTTCCGGCGGCTCATCCTGGACCGGCTCGCGCTGACCTCCCCCGCCTGGACCGACCGGCAGATCCCCGACCTGGGCGTCACGCTGGTCGAGCTGCTCGCCTACGTCGGCGACCAGCTCTCCTACCGCCAGGACGCGGTGGCCACCGAGGCGTACCTGGGCACGGCCCGGCTGCGGACCTCGGTGCGGCGGCACCTGCGGCTGGTCGACTACCGGATGCACGACGGCTGCAACGCCCGCACCTGGGTGCACCTGGAGGTCGAGGAGCCCGGGGTCCTGCACGCGGGCAGCTACCGGTTCGTGACGGCGGTCCCGGCGCTCGGCGGCCGCCCGATGGTCTCGGAAGGCGAGCTGCGCCGCCTCGCGCCCGGTGGCGGCTACCAGGTGTACGAACCCGTGCTGGAGCACGACGTGGCCGTCAGCCCCGCCCGCAACCGCATCCGGCTGTGGACCTGGGGCGGCGAGGAGTGCTGCCTGCCGCGCGGCGCGACCGCCGCGACGCTGGTGGACGGCTGGTGCGACGAGGAGCGGTCGGAGCGGCTGCTCGGCCTGTGCCCCGGCGACGTGGTGATCTTCGAGGAGGTACGCGGCCCGCTGACCGGGGTGCCGGGCGACCGGGACGTCACCCACCGCCAGGCCGTACGGCTGACCGAGGTCGAGGAGCTCGACGACCCGGTCTACGACCAGCCGTTGCTCCGGGTGAGCTGGGCGTGCGCCGACGCCCTGACGTTCGACCTGTGCCTGGCCGCCATCGGCGGCGAGGAGTGCTGCCTGTTCGAGGACGTGAGCGTGGCCAGGGCCAACGTGGTCCTCGTCGACCACGGCGCCACCGAGACCGGCACGCTGACCGTGCCCGAAGGGGAGCCCGGCCCTGTGCGGTGCGAGGGGCTCGGCCGTCCGGAGCGCGACCCCGTACGGGTGCGCTTCGAACCCGTGCTGCCGCACGCGCCCCTCACCCGCCGCGCGCCCTACCCCGCCCCCGAGACCGTCGCGGCAGGCCAGGCCCTGACGCTGGCCCGCATCCCCGCCGGCACCGCGCTCCGGCCGCGTCAGCTCGCCAGGCTGGCCAGGCTGACCGCCCAGGCCCGCCTCGGCCTGCCGCTGGACGCCGCCGACGCGGCCGAGGTGGCCGCCACCTGGGGGGTCGGCGCGGGGCTCGACCCCGCCGAGCCGGTCGCCGCCGGTCCCGCCGCCGCCGCGCTCACCCAGGACCCGCGTACGGCACTGGCCCAGCTGTGGCTCACCTCCGACCGCGAGACGTGGACGGTGCGGGCCGACCTGATCGGCAGCGGCCCCGAGGACCGGCACGTCGTCGTCGAGGCGGACGACGAGGGCAGCTCGCACCTGCGCTTCGGCGACGGAAAGTACGGCCGCGGGGTCCGCCCCGGCCAGCGCTTCGAGCTGCGCCTGCGGGTCGGCAACGGGACGGCCGGCAACGTCGGCCCCGAGGCGGTGGCTCACCTGGTGGCCTCGCGCCCCATCGCGGTGCCCGTGACCGGCGTACGCAACCCGCTGGCCGCCACGGGCGGCATCGACCCCGAACCGGTCGCCGAAGCCCGCCTGCTCGGCCCCACCGCCTACCGGCACCGCCTGATACGGGCGGTCACCGCCGAGGACTACGCCACGATCGCCGCCGCCCAGCCGGGAGTCCAGAGCGCGGCCACCGACCTGGCCTGGACCGGCGGCTGGTACGAGGCCGACGTGGCGATCGACCCCCTGCGCGGCCGCTGCGGCGAGGAGTTCCCCCTCGAGGCGGTGCGGACCCGGCTGGAGCAGGTCCGGCGGATCGGGCACGACCTGCGGGCCGACCCGCCCCGGCTGGTCGCGGTCGACCTCGGGCTACGCGTCTGCCTGGCGGCGACCGCGGCCCGCTTGGCCGTCACCGTCGCGCTGCGGGCCCGGCTCGGCGACGCGCCGGGCGGCATGTTCGACCCCGACCGCCTCACCTTCGGCACCGGCCTGTACGTGAGCCGGATCCTGGCCGAGGCCATGGCCGTGCCGGGAGTGGTGTCGGCGAGCGTCGTCCGGCTGGCCCGCACGGTCTCCACCGGGCCGCCCGTGCCTCCCGGCGGCGCGCTGGCGTTCGGCCCGCTGGAGATCCCCTCGGCCGGGACGTTGACGCTGGATCTCGTGGGAGGGCGGTGAGCCGGTATGAGCTGCGGTGAAGCGGCGGGATGTTGCGGTCGGTGCGCTTCGGGGACACTGCTGCAGACGGCCAACCCGCCGGGGCGGTCGAGCCTGAGCGTCCGCGTGGGCACCCGGGCGGCGTTCCTGGCCAGGATGATCGGGCGGCTGGCCTCCGCCGACCATCCCGAGCTGGCCAGGCTCACCACGCGCGCCCCCGACGACCCCGCGCTGGCGTTGCTGGACGCGTGGGCCTGCGTCGGCGACGTGCTGACCTTCTACCAGGAACGCATCGCCGACGAGGGCTACCTCGCGACGGCCAAGGAACGGCGCTCGCTGGTGGAGCTGGCCGCGCTCGTCGGCTACCGGCCCCGGCCGGGTCTGGCGGCGAGCGCCTGGCTGGCCTACACCCTCGACCCCGACCCCGGCGACCCGCTCGTGCGGGTGCCCGCGGGCGCCAGGGTGCAGAGCGTGCCCGACCCCGGCGCCAAGCCGCAGATCTTCGAGACGGCTGAGGAGCTGGTGGCCCGCCCGTCGTGGGGCGCGCTGCCGCCCAGGCTGCGCCGCCCGACGCGGCTGACCCGCTGCCGCGTGGCCTCCCTGCGGGTGGTGCACGTCGAAGGGATCGCGACCGGGCTCGCGCCCAACGACCGCCTGCTCTTCCACTTCACCGACGGATCGCCCCTGCTGAGGATCGTCGAGTCGGCGGAGACCGATCTGGACGCGCAGGTGACCGCCGCCAGGCTCCAGCTGTCCCCGGCCGGTGCGGCCGAGGACGGCGACGAGGAGGCGGAGTTCGTCCGGCTGGAGGTCCTGCGGGCCAAGGCGGCCACGTTCGGCTCCGCCGCCCCGCTCCCGCCCGCGACATCCGGCGGGGTGGTCGGCGAGGTCGCCGCGGACGACTCCGACTGGGAGCTCGACGAGGGCCTGTACGACTCCGACGCGGGCGCGCGCACCCTGCTCCCGCTCGACGCCGACTACCCGCGCATCCTCCCGGGCAGCTGGATCGTGGTGGTCTCCGGCGACGGCCTCGTGAACGTCAACCTCGTGAAAGAGGTGCGCACGCTGGGCCTGGCCCGCTACGGCATCTCCGGCAGGGTGACCGCGCTCGTGCTGGTGGCGCCCTGGTTCCCCGAGGAGCACGGCGACGCCGGGCGCTCCCTGTCCGAGCTGCGCGGCTACACCTTCTACGTCCAGGCCGAGCCCCTCGCCCTGGCCGACGAGCCCATCACGGGGCCCGTCGAGGGCGGCTCGATCGACCTCGGCGTGGTGATCGAGGACCTGCCGACCGGCCGAACGATCGTCGTGTCCGGGATGCCGCAGGACGCGGGCCCGCTCACCCCGCCGAGCGGCGAGGTCGCGCGGGTCATCGGCACCCGGCGGGTCTCCTCGTCGGGGAGCGTGCCGGACCACACCGTGCTGGACCTCGCGGCCCCGCTGCGCGGCAGCTACCGCCGTTCCACCGTCACCGTCTGGGCCAACGTCGTACGGGCCACGAACGGCGAGACGAAGCTCGAACCCGCGGCGGGCAGCGGCGACGCCGGCGCGGCCGGCCAGCGCTTCACCCTGGGCCAGCAGCCGCTGACGTACCTCGCCACCCCCGACGCCGACGGCGCCGAGGCGGAGCTGATCGTCAGGGTCGGCGGGATCGCCTGGCACGAGGTCCCCGAGCTGGCCTGGGCGGGGCCGTCCGAGCGGGCCTACCAGCTGAGCGTGGACGCCGCGGGCGGCGCGACCGTCGAGTTCGGCGACGGCAGGCGCGGATCGCGGCTGCCCACCGGCACCGGCAACGTGGCCTTCACCTACCGGGTGGGCATCGGCAGGGCGGGCAACGTGCGCGCCGGGCAGCTCAGCCAGCTGCAGACCAAGCCGCTGGGCGTCAGCGCGGTGACCAACCCGCTGCGCGCGAGCGGCGGCACCGACCACGACGCGGACTCGGCGCTGCGCGGCCGGGCGCCGCTGCCCACGCTGGCCATGGACCGGCTGGTGGGCCTGCGCGACTACGCGGACTTCACCCTGGCCCGCGCGGGCATCGGCAAGGCCGTGGCGACCCGTCTGAGCGCGGGCGGCAGGGAACTGGTCCACGTGACGGTGGCGGGCGTGGACGACGCGCCGATCGAGCCGGACTCCGACCTCCTGCGCGGCCTGCTCGCGGCCTGCCGCCGCTACGGCGACCCCGGCGTGCCGGTCGCCGCGGCGCCGCGCACCCTGTGGAACGTCGTCCTGGAGGCGAACGTGTGGATCGACGCCGACCGCGCCCCCGACCTGGTCGGCCCGCAGGCCCGCGCGGCCCTGGAGTCGGCGTTCGGGTTCGACGCGCGCGCTCTCGGCCGCAGCCTGTATCTGTCCGAGGTCGTCGCGCAGCTCCAGCGCGTGCCCGGCGTCGCGTTCGCCGACGTCGTACGGCTGGGCGCCACCCTCGGCACGACCGCCCCCGACGCCGCCGCGGTCACCGGCGTGGCCGAACGGATACCCGCGAGACCGGCCAGGACCCGGGCCGACGGCGTCCACATCGACCCCGCCGAGCTCGTCCTGATCACACCTGGCCTGGACGGGTTCGCCGTCCTGCACGTGGAGGTGGCCCGATGACCCGCGACGAGCTGGCCGCGCTGCTGCCCGCCATCCACCGCAGCAGGGACGAGGAGCGGGGCCACCCGCTGCGGGCGCTGCTGCGGATCATCGAGGAGCAGGTACGCGTCATCGAGGACGACCTCGACACCTGGTACGCCAACTGGTTCGTCGAGACCTGCGACGAGTGGATCGTGCCGTACATCGCGGCCCTGGTCGGCATCGACAGGGAGGGCGTCTCCCGCGCCGAGGTGGCGGACGCGGTGGCCGTACGCCGCCGCAAGGGCACCGCCGCCGCGCTGGAACAGCTCGCCTTCGACGTCGCCGGCCGGCCCGCGCGGGCGGTGGAGACGTACCGGATGCTGGTGCGCGACCAGCACCTCCGGCACCTGCGGCCGGACCGGCCGGCCACCTTCGACGTGCGCGACCTCGTCGCCTGCGAGCGCGTCGGCGGCCCTTTCGACACCGCCCCCAGGCTGCCCGACGTGCGCCGGATCAACAGCGAGCTGACCCGGGGCCTGCCCAACATCCCCAGCCTGGCGCTGTACGTGTGGCGGCTGCTGTCCTTCCCCGTCACCCGGGCACCGGCGTTCTGCGTCGACCAGCGCTACAGCCGCTACCTGGTCAACGTGCTGGGCATCGACACCCAGCTGTTCGCCCCGCAGGGGACGGGGCCGAAGGCCGCCCACCTGTCGGGACCCGCCGACCTGCCGCAGCCGATCGGCCACGAGGAGTTCGCCGCGGCCGTGACCGAGTACTACGGCCCGGGCCGCGCCCTGCGGATCTGGCGCGACAGCCTGGACAACCCCGTCCCCGCGAGCCGGATCGTCGGCGCCGACCTGAGTGACTGGCGCTACCGGCCCCAGCCGGGCCAGGTGGTCGTGGACCCGGTGCTGGGCAGGATCGCCTTCCCGCCGGACGAGGCGCCGGAGGAGGGGGTGTGGGTGAGCTGGTGCTACGGCTTCAGCGAGCGCATGGGCGGCGGCGCCTACGCCAGGGCGACCGCTCCCGTCGGCGAGCGCCGCCGGTACGTCGTCGGCGGTGACGGGTTCGGCTCGATCACCGCCGCGCTCCGGCAGTGGCAGGAGGACAAGGAGGCCGACCCGGCGCTGCACGACGCGCTCGTGGAGATCGTCGACTCGGCCGACTACACCGAGGCGCTCTGCGTCGAGCTGGACCTGGACGACCGGCTGGAGCTGCGGGCGGCGCCGTACCAGCGGCCGGTCATCAGGCTGCTCAACCAGCGGGCCAACAGGTTCGACGCGCTCTCGGTGCGCGCCCGCTCCAAGACCCCGCCGCCGGGCGGCGCCGCCGACTGCCCGCCGCCGTCCGCGCGCCGCCCCCGCCTGCTCCTGGACGGGCTCGTGATCTCGGGCCGCAGCGTCGACATCACCGGGCAGGTGGGCGAGGTGACGATCAGGCACTGCACCCTCGTGCCCGGCTGGGAGCTGGACGACCGGTGCGAGCCCCGCCACGGCGAGGAGCCGTCGATCGAGCTGCGCCGCACCACCGCCCGCCTGCGCGTCGAACGGTCGATCGTCGGCACGATCCTCGTCGACCAGGACGAGACCGCGGGGGAGCCGCTCATCGTCGAGGCGTACGACTCGATCATCGACGCGACCGGCCGCGAGCTCGCCGCCGTGACGGGCGTGGACGCCAGGAACGCCTACGCCGACCTGACCCTGCGCCGCTGCACCGTGCTCGGCCAGGTGCGCGTCCACCTGCTCAGGCTCGCCGAGGACAGCATCGTGACCGGCTGCGTGCACGTGGCCAGGCGCGACGCCGGCTGCGCGCGCCACTCCTACGTCTCCTACGCCTGCCACGGCGGCCCGCCCCGCTACCGGTGCCCGCCCGATTCGGACAACCGGCTGCGGCCCAGGTTCACCAGCGTCAGGTACGGCACGCCCGGCTACTGCCGGCTGCACGAGACCTGTGCCGACGCCATCCGCACAGGAGCGGAGGACGGCGCCGAGATGGGCGCCTTCCACGACCTGTTCGAGGCGCGCAGACTCGCCAACCTCGTCGACCACCTGGACGGGTTCGTCCCCCTCGGTGTCGATGCAGCCGTCATCAACGCCACCTAGGGAGACCGCTGTGCACGGAGACTTCTCCAACATCACCTTCTCGCCGGAGCGCGGCTACTCCGCGGTCTTCGACCTGCAGGGCAGGGTCGGCCTGGACGCCAACCGCAACGAGCAGACCGCGCTCCTGCTGCACCAGCTGCGCGGCGTGCTGGCCGACCTGATGGGCCCCCACGCCGGGCCGGCGGGCCCCGGACTGGGCTTCGCCGTCGGCGACCCGGCCGTGGCGGACTTCACCATCGGGGCGGGCCGCTATTACGTGAACGGCATCGGCGTCGAGAACCCGGCCGAGACCACCTACGCCAGGCAGCCGCACGCCGTGCTGGACGTCGCGGGCGCCGACCGGCTGCCCAAGGGCAGGTACCTGGTCTACCTGAAGGTCTGGGAGCGGCACGTCACCGAGGTGGAGGACCCCACCCTGCACGAGCCCGCGCTCGGCCCGCACCACCCCGACACCAGCAGCCGCGCGCAGGTGGTCTGGCAGGCGCGCGCCGTGCCCGTGCCGACCGGCGACGTGTCGGTGGAGACCTGGGTCGCCGACTGGATCGCCGCCGCCGAGTCGGCGGAGCACCGGGGAGTGCTCCAGGTACGGGCCACGCGCCCGCACGAGGCCGACGACGACCCGTGCACCGCGCCGTCCGACGCGGGGTACACCGGGGAGAACCAGCTCTACCGGGTGGAGATCCGCAGCGGCGGCACCGCCCGGGAAGGGGCGAGCTTCGCCTGGTCGCGGGACAACGGCTCGGTGATCTATCCGATCGTGACGAGCGACGGGCCCGTGGTCCAGGTGAGCAGCCTGGGCCGCGACCGGCACACCGCGCTGGAGGTCGGCCAGTGGGTGGAGGCCGTGGACGACGCCGTCTCGCTGCGCCGCGAGCTGGGCTGGCCGCGTCCGGCCGCGCCGCTGCGGCAGGTGGTCGACGTGGACGTGGACCTGTCGACCGTGACCCTGGACGAGCCGCCGCCCGGGATCGACCGGCGCCGCCACCCGTACCTGCGGCGCTGGGACCACACGCCGCCCGGCAAGTCCCCCGACGGGGCCGTCCCGGTGACCGAGGCGCAGGCGGCCAGGAAGGACGCGGGGTGGATCCCGCTGGAGCGGGGCGTCGAGGTGCGCTTCCTCACCGGCGAGCGCGGCAACCCGCACCGTTACCGTACGGGCGACTACTGGGTCTTCCCGGCGCGCCGCACGCTGGGTGACGTCATCTGGCACCATCCCCAGGGCCGCGGCCCGCACGGCGTGGCCTACCACTACGCGCCGCTGGCCGTCGTCGAGGGCGACGGGGTCACCGGTTGGCGGACGTCGTTCGCGCTGCCGCTCACGCACGGACTGTGACCATGGCGGCCGGCGACCGACGCGCCGAACCCGCGCGGGCCTCGGCGCCCGTCCCCGCCGCGGCCCGCAGGGAGCTGGCGCGCAGGGGCGAGCCGCTGGACCGGGCGACGCGTACGGCCATGGAGCAGCGGTTCGGGCAGGACCTCAGCCAGGTCAGAGTGCACTCCGACGGCTCGGCCGGGAGATCGGCGCGCGAGCTGGGCGCCCGCGCGTACACGGTCGGGGAGCGGATCGTCTTCGGCCCCGGCAGATTCGCGCCGCACACCCCCGACGGCAGGCACCTGCTCGCCCACGAGCTGGCCCACGTCATCCAGCAGCGCCGCGGCGCGGGCCCGCGGCCGACCCGCCACGCCGGGCTCGAGGCCGCGGCCCACGCGGCGGCCGACGCGGTGGCGCACGAGAGCGGGCCAGAGAGCGGCCCAGAGAGCGGCCCAGAGAGCGGCCCAGAGAGCGGCCCAGAGAGCGGCCCAGAGAGCGGCCCAGAGAGCGGCTACGTGGCCGTGGGCGGCAGCGCGTCGGTCGGGCTGGCCATGGCGGAGGAGACGGGCGGCCCCGCGAGCCCGGAGGACGTCGCGGCGTTCGCCCGGCTGCGGGAGTTCCAGGACGCCGCCGACCTGCGGGCGACCGAGCTGATGGAGGGGGTCGTCCGGAAGAGCCTCGTCCGGTGGGAGGCGGGACAGGAGGCGAAGGCCGCCAAGGCGGAGAAGGAGGGCAAGCCGCTGCCGGTGGACCAGCGCACCCCTGAGGATCGTCGCGAGGCGGCCGAGGGCTCCATCCGGGGTGACGTCACCGTCACCGTCGGCTACGCCGTGGACGAGGAAGGCAACCTGCACGAGCTCGTCACCACCACCAAAGGCAGCCGCCGCAAGCTCGTCGACCTGGGGCCGGGGGAGACGTGGGTCAAGGCCGTCCGCCTGAAGAAGCAGAAGCCGGAGGCTCCCGATCTCAAGGTCGTACCGGCCGAACCCGCCGAACCGGCCCCGGCCGCCAAGCCCGCCCCTTCACCGGCAGCGGCCCCTTCGGCGACTCCCGGCCCGGTGCCCGCGCCCGGGTCGGCGCTCGCGCACGCCCACGAGCCCGAGCCCGAGCCCGAGTCCGAACCGGTGCCACAGTCGGGAGTGGTGCCGAAGTCCGAGCCGGTGCCTCTGTCGGGGGTGGTGCCGAAGACCGCTCCGGCGTCCCAGCCGGGGCCGCATCTCGTCGACCAGCATGAGGGCGGGAGCGCTGAAGGGGAGACGTCGGAGTCGGACGCGCCGGAGCGCAAGCGTACGGCGGAGCAGGCGCGCAAGGACGCGGAGGCGAGGCTGGTCGCCCACGCGGCCAAGCACAAGCTCAAGCTGATAGCGGTCGGCGCCAGCTCCCTGATCTGCCCGCACTGCGCGGCCAAGCTCGGGCTGGCCGGCGCCACCGTCGGCACCGGCCGGGCCAAGGACCCGCTGCGCGAGCACGTCCCTGCGAACCTCTCCCCGGCGCTGGAGGCCATCAAGAAGCTCCCGCCCAAGCCGTCGAGGCCCGAACCGGTCGTCGAGCAGCGCCGCCCGGCGCGCCCACAGCCGGCCGCGGCCCCGCCCCCGGCGCCGCCGCGGCGCAGGATCGTGACCCTCCCGGTCCCGGCCGATGCGGACGACGGGATCCTCCAGCAGGCCCAGGCCCAGCCGAAGGTGCCCAAGGCCAAGCCGAAACCGGAAGCTCCGCAGCAGGCCCCCGCCCCCGAACCGGCCAAGACCCCGGCACCCACCAAGCCCCCGGCCCCTGTGCCGACCCCGCCTCCTGGCACGGCGCCGAAAGCGTCCGCGGCCCCCGCGTCCGGGACCCGGGCTCCCTCCAAGGGGGCCCCTGAGGCCACGTCCAAGAGCACGACGGGGACGACGGTGGCACGCAACGAGGGCAGCCTGACCCTCACCCGGAGCAAGGACACCAGCACGGGGACGTTCGACGAGGAGGGCAGGCTCCAGCAGGGGACCCGGACCGGCCGGCAGGCGAGTGCCGGCGTCGTCGCCGGTCCCGAGGGGTTCGGCGGGCAGGGGGCCGCGAGCGCCCAGCGGACCACCGCGTACGGCAACGGCTTCACCACCACCAGGTCCGTCGCCGGCAACGCCCGCGTGGTGGTGAAGGCCACGCGGGTCGAGGCGACGGACCCGCCGGCGTACCAGCTCATGGTGACCGTCACGATCGGCGCGACCGGCACAGTGGGCGGCGGGGCGGGCGGCGGGGCGGGACGGAAGGGCACGGCGAACGCGTCGCTGTCGGTCACGGGGTCGGTGACCGGGACGTTCGTCCACCGGTTCAGCGAGGCGGAGACCAAGCGCTACCTCGGGGACCTGGCCCGCGACGGATCGGGCGGCGCGGAGCAGGAGCTGCGGGTCGTCAACCTCGTCGCGCGCGGCAGCGTCGACGACGCGCGGCAGCTGCTCACGACCCTGGCGGCCCCGCTGTCGGCCGCGGAGGCGGCCAAGCTCGGCGAGGGCGACCAGGCGAGCCTGGAGGCCAGGAAGGGCGTCGGCGGCTCGCTCGGCGTGACCGGCGCGGGCAGATCGCCGGTCGGCGCCGAGGTCTCCTACAGCAGGAGCAGGTCGCTCAAGCGCACGGTGGCGCGCAGGGGCGGGGCCGTGCTCGTCACGGTCGAGGTGGTGTCGGAGACCGCGAGGTCCATCGGCGCGTCCGGCTCGTCGGGAGCCGTGAGCGCCGGCCTCAGCTACGGCAGGACGACGTCGGAGGCCAGGGCGGTCACCTTCCGCCTGAACCCCGGCGACCCGGACTACCAGACCAGGTTCGACCGGATCCTCGCGGTCGACGGAGCGGCCGAACTGACCGCCCTGGCCGCCGCCGACCCCACCCGGGTGGCCGGTACGGAGTCCGGCACCGGCTGGTCGAGCACGCTGACCCCCAAGGTGGGCGTCGGGGGGCTGGAGGCGTCGATCTCGACCACCCATTCCTTCGCGGAGAGGACGGTCGTCGACGAGACGGGCACGCACAAGCTGTTCGCGGGGGCGACGGGCGGCGCGCTCACGGCCGGAGCGGCGTCGGGCCCGCAGCTCGAGTACCGGACCGAGCAGGCCGTCACCGCCGCCGTCGGTCCCGGCAACAAGGCCACGGGTGACGTCAGCACCACGACCTCGGAGTCCGACCTGGGGGCCTCGGCCCGCGCGCTGGCCTCCGCCGCCGACCAGTCGCCCGTCGCCGGCTCGCTCAAACTGGCCACCGGCGGCAGCAAGCTGCTGCAGTCCCGTACCGAGGTGATCGGGATGAAGCTGTCGGACGACGACTTCGCGAGCATCGCGTCGATCTCCCGGGAACCCGGCAGGTGGAACCACGCCTTCCGCGGCCGGATCGCGAGCTTCCAGGACTGGCAGCGCCTCGGCCGCAGGATCGCCGCCGGCGGCGGGGACAGGGAGGCGATGAGCCGCGCGCTCGCCGAGTACGCGAGCCACAACGACGGCGCGTCCGACGCCGTGCAGGCGGTGGTCCGGCCGCAGGGCCAGGCCGAGGGCGGCGTGCGATACGACTGGCCGGCCGAGCTGGCCAAGGAGCGGGAGGCGTTCGAGACGATCGTGGTGGGCGACCGGGTCGCCCAGCTCAAGGCCCGCGCCGCGGCCGGGGCGTTCGAGGAGGCCCAGGCGGGCCTGAAGGCCGACAATCTCAGGCTCGACAAGGCCGCCAGAGCCATCACGGCCGCCTCCGAGCAGTTCACCGACGTGGCGGCGGTGGCCGAGATGCTGCGCAGGATCGGCGACAGGCAGACGGAGATCCGCACCGAGCTGCGCAAGCTGAAGCCGGCGGCTGCACCCGTGCAGAAGGAAACGATAGGCCCTCCGCCCGCGGCCGCTCCTGACGCCGAAGCGGTGGAGGAGCGCAACGCCAAGCTCCGGAGCCTGATCCCCGCCATGCTGACGCTGCGCGACCAGGAGAGGGCGGTCTTCGCCGAGGTGCGCAAGGAGCTCGAGCATCCGCCGTGGTACCGGGGCCCGGACGTCATCGCCGTCATCCAGGCGCTCAACAAGCTCAAGCCGGTCTACACGCAGTGGGACCCGCTGGTTGACAGGCTTCGCGAGGTCTTCCGCGAACGCGGCGAGGACGGGTCGCGCGCCGACGCGTATGCCCCCGACCGCAAGACCTACGAGGCGCTGCGCCGCCACCCGGAACTGACCAAATACGGCTGAGTCACGTGCTTTTCGATATCGCTCGGAATAAACGGCGAATGGGATTTTCGGCAGTTTCAGCGTGATTTTATCGGTCGCCTGAATGTAGCTCAAAAGCCCAGCTCATGGCCACCTTGCTCACGAAAAGTTACGCCCTATTGACAGATCATCTGCGGACGACATAAAACCCAGGGGGATCTGTTCGTGCAGAGGAGGGGCGCCCGATGGACAGCACTTCTGCTGTCGCGGCGTACGATGCACGGCCGGAGGGGTCGGTGAGCCTGCGTCTGCTGGGCACCTTCGAGGTGTCGGCATGCGCTGAAACGGGCGGTGCACGGTGGGGCGAGCTCCCGCACAGCGCTCGGCGGCTGGTCGCCTTTCTCGGCCTGCACGGCACCGCGACCCGTGATTTCGCCGCAGGCAGCCTGTGGCCCGACTCCAGCGATGCCCGCGCGCAGGCCGACCTCCGCACCACCCTCTGGCGGGCCGGCCGGGCCTGCCCGGGGCTGATCGTCACGGGCGGCCCGGTCATGCGGCTGGACCCGCGGGTCTCGGTCGACGTGGACGAGCTGCAGGCGCTGAGCCGGCGGCTGCACGTGCGGCGACCGGCGCAGGCCGAGGACGACGGCTCGTGGGTGCCGCCGCGCGGCGTGCTGCTGCCCGGCTGGTACGACGAGTGGGTCGTCGCCGTCCGCGAGCGCGTCCGTCAGCTCCAGTTGCACACCCTGGAGGCCATGGCCGAACGGCAGCTCGTCCGGGGCGCCTACGGCCGGGCGCTGGACCTCGCGCTGGCCGCCGTCGAGTACGAGCCGCTGCGCGAGAGCTCCCAGCGCCTGGTCGTCCGCATCCACCTCGCCGAGGGCAACCTGGTCGAGGCGGTCCGCGCGGTGCGCGCGTTCACGGAGCTGCTGTGGCGGGAGATCAAGGTCCGGCCCAGCCCCGAGTTCACGGGGCTGGTCGAGCTTCCGGCGCCGAGCTGACCACGTTCAACAGGGCAGTTCTCCCCCGGCACACGCCGTACCGGGGGAGAGGAGGGGTCACGCGACGAGCTGTCTGTCGGCCTCCCGCTGGATCAGGTTCTTGTCGGAGATGGCCACCGCGTCGGGGGTCGCGTCGGGCAGCTCGTCCTCCAGGAAGCGGACCGGCCGGTAGCGGAAGGCCGCCAGCCCGATCAGGACGGTCACCGCGCCCGCCACGATGGTGAGCAGGGCGATCCCCCGGCCGTGCGCGGAGCCGGCGATGGGGTTGAAGACCTGCTCCACCAGCGGTCCGGCCAGGAGGAACCCGACCGGGACCAGCGCCCAGCTGAGCATCAGGTTGGTGGCGATGACCCGGCCCTGCAGGTCGAGCCCGACCTTCTGCTGCACGATGGAGAACCAGTGCGCGTTCAGGAACGCGGTGAGCAGCCCGATGAGGAAGAGCCCGATCGCGGGCAGCGCCGGATGGGGCGCGATCCCGATGACGGCGAAGGCGACGCCCAGCGCCATGAAGGAGCCGAGGATGCCGTTGGTGCGCCGGGCCAGGCCGCCGGTCACCGTCATGACCAGGCTGCCCAGCAGGAGCCCGATGCCGGTCATCGAGAGCGCCACGCCCAGGCCGCGGGTGTCGGTGAGGCTGAGCAGCAGCGGCGTGGACAGGACCTCGACCATCGCGAACGGGAAGTTCAGGAACGCCGTGAACAGGATGATCGCCAGCAGCCCGTGCCTGCGGCTGATGTAGCGCCAGCCGCCGGTCACCTCCTGCCAGAACGGCTCCTCCCGCTTCTTGAACAGCGTGTCCGGGAACCGGACCGCCAAGGTCACGACGACCGCGAAGGCGAAGGTGGACAGGTCGATCAGGATGATGCCGCTCAGCCCGACGGCGGCCACGAGCGCACCGCCGAGCAGCGGCGCCAGTACGGTTCCCGCCGCCTGCCCCAGCTGGGTCAGGCCGTTGGCCCTGCCGTAATAGCGTTTGGGCACCAGCTGGGCCACGGCCGCCATGTAGGCGGGCTGGTGGAAGGCCGTCGACACCGCGCCGATGGCGACGATGAGGTAGACGTGCCAGAGTTGGAGCCCGCCGGTCCAGAGCAGGGCGGCCAGCGAGACGGAGGCGCACCCCGCCGCCGAGTCGGCGGTGATCATGACGAGCCTGCGGTTGAAGCGGTCCGCCACCGCGCCGGCGATCGGCGCCAGCACGACGGCGGGCAGCAGGGCCATGACCGAGACGAGGGCGAACATGGAGACCGACCGGGTCTGCTGATAGGCCCACAGGCCCAGGCCGAACGTGGTCAGCCCGGTGCCGATCAGCGACACCAGCTGGCCGAAGGCCACCAGGGAGAACGTCTTCAGGCTGGCCTGCTGGTAGCGGGGCGGCAGCGGAGCCGCCGCCCGGTCGTGGCCGCCGAGGATCCCGGCCAGCTCGGTCGCCTGGTGCTTCTGGAAGTAGTGCCCGGCCTTGGGGATGACCTCCAGCGACACCGAGTCGGAGAAGGCCTCCCATTCGCGGAAACGCTCCTCGTGCAGCTCGGTGGCGCGGTCGTTCTCGCCGACCACGCACACCAGCGGCGCCGACAGCTTCTTGATGGGCGCCTGGTAGAGCTCGGTGTAGTAGTCCTCGCCCTCCTGGGTGTCGTGGAGGAAGACGCCCATGATGAAGTCGCGCTCGCGTGGGTCCAGCGCCTCGGTGAAGAAGCCCATGGCCCGCAGGAACTCCAGCGCCTGCCGCTTGGAGGTCCACCGCTCCATCGGGAAGTTCCGTCGGAACCAGGCGAAGGCCTTGCCCGGCAGGCGGGGCGCCGGGAAGTGCCCGCCGATCACCACCTTCTCCGGCTCGACGCCCTCCTCCTCCAGTCTGCGGGCCAGTTCGACGGTGAGCGCGCCGCCCATGCAGTGGCCGTAGAGCGCGAGTGGCCCGTCGACCTTCTCCTTGATCTCCTTGACGCAGCCCTCGACGAGCTCGTGGAAGGGCAGCATGGGTTCGCCGGGGTTGCCGGTGTCGTGGCCGGGCGGCTCCAGCGCGAGCATGGTGATGTGCTCGGGCAGGGCCGCGGCCAGCGGCTGGTACGTGATCGCACCGGCGCCCGCGAACGGCACGCAGACCAGGGTCAGCGAGGCCGCCGGGCGCGCAGGCGTCAGTTCGTGCAGGAGGCCGATGTCGTGCGATGAGCCGTCGAGCGTGGCGAACGCTCGGATCGTGGGGTTCTTGAAGAGGTCCAGCACGGTCGCCTGGATCCCCGAGTCCCGTACGGCGCGCACGGCCTTGAAGGAGTCGCCGCCCAGCGCGAAGAAGTCGTCGTCGATCCCGATCCCCTTCACGCCCAGGATCTGCGACCAGAGCTCGACCAGCTTGACCTCGGCCGGAGTCCGCGCCGCCGCGCCCTCGGCGCGTGCCTGGCCCACCGGCTCGGGCAACGCCTTGCGGTCCACCTTGCCGTTGGGGGTGAGCGGCAGCGCCTCCAGCGGCACGAACGCCGAAGGGATCATGTAGTCGGGCAGCTTGCGCCGCAGGTATTCGCGCCAGTCATGGTCGGAATCGGCGGCCAGGTAGGCGGCGATGCTCTTGTCCTCGTCCGAGCCGCGCACCACCACGGCCGCCTCGCGGACCGCGGGATGTGCCAGCAGGAGCGACTCGATCTCGCCCAGTTCGATCCGGTAGCCGCGGACCTTCACCTGCCCGTCCGCCCGGCCGAGGAACTCGATCGAGCCGTCGGCCCGGCGGCGGGCCAGGTCACCGGTCCGGTACAGCCGGCTGCCGTCCTGCCAGGTGACGAAGCGTTCGGCCGTCAGCTCGGGTTGGTGGAGGTAGTCGCGGGCCAGGCCCGCCCCGCCGATGTAGAGCTCGCCGACCACGCCGGTGGGAACCAGCTGCATCGCGGTGTCGAGCAGGTGGATCCGGGTGTTGGCGATCGGGTGGCCGATCGTGATCGGCCCGTCGGTGACGCGGGTGAGGGTGGACCAGATCGTGGTCTCGGTCGGCCCGTACATGTTCCACAGCTCGGCCACGCGCCCGCGCAGGCCGGTGGCCAGGTCGGCGGGCAGTGCCTCGCCGCCGCACAGCGCCTTCAGCCCCGGCTTGCCCTCCCAGCCCGCCGACAGCAGCAGCCGCCAGGTGGCCGGGGTGGCCTGCATGACCGTCGCGTCCTCCAGCAGGGCGGCCAGGCTCACCGGGTCGTAGGCCGCCTCGCGGCTCGCGATCAGCACGCGGGCGCCGACCGTCAGCGGCAGGAACAGCTCCAGCACCGAGATGTCGAATGCGGACGTCGTGACGGCCAGGAGCGTGTCCTGGCCGGTCAGGCCGGGCTCGCGGCTCATCGAGGTGAGGAAGTTGACCACCGAGGAGTGCTGGACGCGCACGCCCTTGGGCCGCCCGGTGGAACCGGAGGTGTACAGGACGTAGCAGGGGTTCTGCCGGGTGGCCTGCGCGGGCAGCCGTTCCGGGCTCTCCTCCGGGAAGCCGTCGTCGGCGAGGATCAGCTCGCCCTGGTAGCCGGTGTAGCGCCCGGCCAGCTCGCGCTCGGTGACCAGGACGCCGATGCCGGAGTGGTCCAGGATGTAGTCCTGGCGCTCCTGCGGGTACATCGGGTCGAGCGGCACGTACGCGCCACCCGCCTTCAGCACGCCGAGCAGGCTGACCAGCATCGTGGCCGACCGCTCCAGCGCGACGCCCACCAGCGTCTCGGGTCCCGTCCCCGCCGCCCGCAGGCGCCGGGCGACCCGGTTGGCCCGCTCGTCCAGCTCCCGGTACGTCAGCGAGACGCCCTCGAAGGTGACGGCCACGGCGTCGGGCGTCCGGTCGGCCTGGGCCTCCACCAGCTCGTGGATGCACAGGTCGGGCACCTCGACGTCCTGGCAGGCCAGCTGCTCCTCCAGCTCCTCGCCGGTGAGGAAGTCCAGGCCGGACAGCGCGGTCCCGGGTGCCGCGGCGATCGCGGAGAGCAGGGTCTCGTAGTGCCGCAGCAGCCGCCCGGCGGTGCCGGCGTCGTAGAGCGCGGTGTTGTACTCCAGCCGGCACAGCAGCTCGTCGCCCTGCTCGTAGACGTAGAGCACCAGGTCCACCTGGGCGGTGCCGGTCTCCACGGCCAGCTCCCGCACGGCCGGCCCGTTCATGTCCAGGTCGCTCTGGGGCAGGTTGAGCAGGTTGAACAGTACCTGGAAGAGCGGGTTGCGCGACAGGTCCCTGGGCGGGTTGAGCTCCTCCACCAGTTGCTCGAACGGCACGTCCTGATGCGCGTACGCGCCCAGGGCGTACTCGCGCACCTGCGCCAGGAGCTGCGTGTACGGCATCGAGCCGTCCATCGCGGCCCGCATGACGAGGGTGTTGATGAAACAGCCCGCGATGCCCTCGAACTCGGGGCGGGTGCGCCCGGCCACCGGCGAGCCGACGCAGATGTCCTCCTGGCCGCTGTAGCGGTACAGCAGCGTGTGGAGCGCGGCCAGCAGCGTCATGTAGAGCGTCGCGCCGCGCTCCTGGCTGAGCTTCCGCAGGCCCCCGGCCAGCTCCGCAGGGAGTACGTGGGTGGCGACCGCACCCTCGAAGGTCTGCATCGGCGGGCGCGGCCGGTCCGTGGGCAGGTCCAGGCTGTGCGGGATGCCGCGCAGCCGCTCCTTCCAGAAGCCGAGATCGGCGACCTGCTCCCGCTGCCAGCGAGCGTAGTCGCGGTACCTGACCGGCTGCTCGGGGAGCGTCTCGCCGTTGTACAGCGCGACCAGCTCGGTCCGCAGCAGGGTGATCGACCAGCCGTCCACGACGATGTGGTGGAAGCCGAGCGACAGGACGTGGTGATCCGGGGCGAGCCGCAGCAGCCGGGCCCGGAACAGCGGGCCGTGCGCTAGGTCGAACGGCTCGGCCGCGGCCTCGCTCAGCGCCCGTTCGGCGTCGTCGCAGTCCTCGACCGGCAGCGGCACCTCCCCTGCGGGCAGCACCACCTGCACCGGCTCACCGTCCGGGGCGCGGAAGACGGTCCGCAGCGACTCGTGCCGCCGCACCAGCTCGCGCAGGGCGCCGTGCAGCCGCTCCAGGTCCAGCTCGCCCCGCAGGTCCAGAGCCGTGGCCACGGCGTACGCGGCCGAGCCGTGCACCTGGTCGATGAACCACATGCGCCGCTGGATGAACGAGACGGGCGCGGGACCGGGATCCTCGACGACGGGGATCACCTCGCGGGCTCCCACCGAAGCGACGGCCGGGACCAGCGCGGGGGCGGACGCCGGGGCGACGAGCGCCCGCTGGCCGGCCAGCGTCGGGTGCTCGAAGATCGCCTCGATCGGCAGGCCGAGGCGGGAGGCGAGCTGGGTGGCCACCAGGGAGTCGCCGCCCAGGCCGAAGAAGTCGTCCTGCGGGCCGGCGGGCACGATGCCGAGCACGTCCTGCCAGGCGGCGGCGACCGCGTCGAGCTCCTGGACCGCCCGGGCCTGCGCCACCGGCTCCGCCGTCAGCGGCGCCGGAGCCGCCGCCGCGATCTCGAAGCGCCGGGCACGCGGCCCGATCCAGTAGCGCCGCCGCTCGAACGGGTACGTGGGCAGCGGCACCCGCCTGCCCGGCGGGCCGAACGCCGTCCAGTCGATGCCGGCGCCACTCACCCACAGGCGTCCGATGCCCTCCAGCAGGGCGGACTGCCCGCTGTCCGGCTCGGTGAACGGGGCGACCGCCGCCTGGCCTCCCTGGCGGCGGACCAGGGTGGTCAGCGTACGGCCCGGCCCCGCCTCGATCACCGCGGCGTCGGCGGCCACCAGGGCGCCGGCGCAGTCGGCGAACCGCACGGTCTCCCGCAGGTGGCGCACCCAGTAGGCGGGGTCCTTGGTCTCGGCGCCGGACGCCCAGCCGCCCGTGACGTTGGACAGGTACGGCAGGTCCGGCGCCCCCAGCTGTACCGAGGCGACCTCGGCGGCGAAGGCGTCGAGCACCGGATCCAGCATGGCGGAGTGGAAGGCGTGGGAGGTGCGCAGCGCGCGGCAGGCGACACCCTGCCCCGCCAGCCGCCGCTCCAGCTCGGCGACGGCCTGCTCGGGGCCGGCCAGGACGCACAGCTCGGGGGCGTTGACCGCGGCCAGCGAGATGTCCTCGCCGAGCAGGTCGCCGACCTCGGACTCGGGCAGCGGCACGGCCAGCATCGAGCCCGAGGGCAGGCTCTGCACCAGGCGGCCGCGGGCGGCGACCAGGCGCAGCGCGTCCTCCAGGGTGAAGACCCCGGCCAGGCAGGCGGCGACGTACTCGCCGATGCTGTGCCCGGCCATCATCGCCGGGCGGACCCCGCGCTCGATCAGTGCGCGGGCGAGCGCGTACTCGGTGACGAAGAGCGCGGGCTGGGTGAGCCAGGTCTGGTCGAGATCGCCGGCCTCGCCGTACAGGACCTCGCGCAGGTCGAGGCCGAGGTGCGGCTCGAGGAGGCCGGAGCAGGCGTCGACGGTGGCGCGGAAGACGCTCTCCGATCGATACAGGCCCGCGCCCATCCCGCGGCGTTGCGCGCCCTGGCCGGGGAAGAGGAAGGCGATCTCGCGCGGGCGCGACTCGCCCGCGACGAGCTCGGCGTCCTGCGCCGACCGGTGGTCCTCGGCGACCAGGATGCCGCGGTGCCGCAGCTGGCGGCGGCCGTGCCGGAGGGTGGCGGCGACCTCGCCCAGGTCCGCGTCCGGATGCGCGGCCAGGTGGGCGCGCAGCCGCGTGGCCGTCTCCGTCAGCGCCGAGTCCCCGGCGGCCGACATGACGAGCAGGTGCGGGCCGGTCGCCGGCGGGGCGGCGGGCTGTTCGGGCGCCTCCTCCAGCACCACGTGGGCGTTTGTGCCGCCCATCCCGAACGCGCTGACGCCAGCCCTGCGCGGTCCCTGGCCCTGCGGCCATTCCGCGCCGGCGGTGGGCACGTAGAACGGGCTGAAGTCGATGCGCGGGTTGGGCGTCGCGAAGTTGACCGTGGGCGGCAGCGTACGGTGCTTGAGCGCCAGCACGGTCTTGATCAGCCCGGCCATCCCGGCGGCGGCGTCGGCGTGGCCGATGTTGGACTTGACCGAGCCCAGCGCGATCGGCCGATCCCCGGTGAAGACCTGGGAGAGCGCCGCGACCTCGATGGGATCGCCGAGCGCGGTGCCCGTGCCGTGCGCCTCGACGTAGCCGATCGTGCCGGGGTCCACGCCGGCCGAGGCCAGCGCCGCGGTGATGACCTCGGCCTGCCCGTCCACGGCCGGCGCGGTGTAGCCGATCTTCCTGGTGCCGTCGTTGTTGACCGCGGAGCCGCGTACGACGGCGTGGATGGGATCGCCCGCGGCGAGGGCGTCCTCCAGCCGCTTCAGCACGACGATGCCCACGCCGCTGGCGCCGATCGTGCCCTGGGCCTCGGCGTCGAAGGGCCGGCAGTGGCCGTCCGGGGAGCCGATGCCGCCGCTCTGGTAAAGGTAGCCGCGGCGGCTCCAGGCGTTGACCCGCACCGCCCCGGCCAGCGCGAGGTCGCAGTCGCCCGCGATCAGGCTCTGCCTGGCCAGGTGGAGCGCGACCAGCGAGGTGGAGCAGGCGCTGTTGACGCTGACGCTCGGCCCGCGCAGGTCGAGCTTGTACGAGGTCCTGGTCGGCAGGGAGTCCTTGTCGTTGCCGAGCATGACCTGGTACTCGCCCACGGCCCTGAGCACGTCGGGCGCGGCCAGCAGGTTCTCGATGTAGTAGCTGCTCATCGCCGAACCGGCGAAGACGCCGATGCGCCCCGGGTGGCGGGCGGGGTCGCAGCCCGCGTCCTCCAGCGCCTCCCAGGCGGTCTCCAGGAACAGGCGCTGCTGCGGGTCGAGGATCTCGGCCTCACGCGGGGTGAACTCGAACAGCGTGGCGTCGAACAGGTCGATGCCGTCCAGCACCGTCCCCGACCTGACGTAGGCGGGGTCCGCCAGCCGGTCGGGGTCCTCGCCGTCGGCGAGCAGCTCCTCGTCGGTGAAGTCCTGTACGGCTTCGACGCCGTCGCGGATGGCCGCCCAGAACTCCTCCGGCCCGGTGGCGCCGGGGAAGCGGCAGGCCATGCCGACGATGGCGAGCGCGCCGCCGGCGGCCGCGGTGCTCGCGACCACCGCGGGCGGCGGCGCGTCAGGGCTCAGGTAGGCCGTCAGCGAGGCGATCGTCGGGTACCTGAACAGGTCGGTGACCGTCAGGTTGAACTGCTTGCGCAGCCGCTCGTGCACCTGCAGGACCAGCAGCGAGTGGCCGCCCACGTCGAAGAAGTTGTCGTCGGGGCCGAAGGCGTCGCTGCCCAGCGCCTTGCGCCAGGCTCGGGTGACGAGCTGGGCGATCTGGTGGCGCGGCATCTCCGTGGGCGCCTCGTCCCCGGCCATCGCAGCCGAGAGTACTCGCCAGAGGTCGGCCACCAGATCGCGGATCGTCCCCGCGTGGAACAGGTCCGTGTTGTATTCCACGAGCCCGTCCAGGGTCTCGCGGACGCCCACGGTCAGGTCGAACTTGGCCGTGTGCTCGGCGATCTCCACGGGGGTGACCGTCAGCCCGTCCAGCTCCAGCGCCGCCGTGGCCTCGGGCAGCATGTTGAACATCGTCTGGAACACCGGGCTGCGGTCCAGGCGGCGTTCCGGGTTGAGCTCCTCCACCAGCCGCTCGAAGGGCATCCCCTGGTGGTCGTGAGCGTCGAGCACCGCGTCCTTGACCCGCTCGACCACCTCGGCGAACGACGGGTCGCCCGACAGGTCGGCGCGGATGGCCAGGGTGTTGGTGAAGAACCCGATCAGGCCCTCGAACTCGACCCTGTCCCGGTTGGCGATGGGCGTGCCCACCACCAGGTCCCGCCCGCCCGAGCGCCGGGAGAGCACCACCAGATAGGCCGCGAACAGCACCATGTAGGGGGTGGCGCCCAGGCGCCGGCAGTACGCCTTGAACTCCTCGCGCGGGAGGTCGAGGGAGAAGGGCAGCTCGGCGCCCGCGTACGTCTGGACGGCCGGCCGGGGCAGGTCCGGCGGCAGCTCGCTGATCGGCGGCGCGTCCGCCAGCCTCTCCCGCCAGAAGTCCAGATCCCGGCCGTAGTCGTTCTCCCGCTGCCAGATCGCGTAGTCGGGGTACTGCCGGGTCAACGCCGGCAGCTCCCGGCCGTCGTAGAGCGCGCCCAGCTCCCGGCGCAGCACGTCCAGCGACCAGGCGTCGGCGATGATGTGGTGGAGCGTGAGGTGCAGGACGTGCCGGTCCGCGCCTTCGCATTCCAGGTGCGCGCGGATGAGCGGGCCGGTGGTCAGGTCCATCGGCGTGCCGTCGGCGGCGTCCGCCAGGTCGATCTCCAGCGAGCCGGCCACGATCTGGTACGGGCCGTCCTCGTCCATCGCGAACGTGGTGCGCAGGCTCTCGTGCCTGGCCACCAGCGCGTTCAACGCGCGGTGCAGCGCGTCTCGGTCGAGCGGGCCTTCGACGCGGAAGGCGAGCGGGATGAGGTAGTGCGCGGCGCCCGGGGCCATCCGGTCCAGGTACCAGGCGCGGAGCTGGGTGAAGGACATCGGCAGCCGGTCGGGCCTGAGCGGCCCGGCCTGCGCCTGCTTCTTCTTGCGTAACGCTTCCAGGAGCTGGCGCTGCTGGTCTGACAGGCTCATTCGTCACCTTCCATCGACCGCAGCAGGGCCTCGGCCTCGTCATCTGAATACGCGGCGACCATGAGATAGAGCTCGGCCGCGGCCTCCACGTCCGGCGACGTGAGCTGGGCGGCGAGCTCGGCGACGGTCGGGTGGGCGAAGAGCGTCCGCAGCGGCACCCGTACGTCCAGCGCCTCGTGCAACCGGGCGGCGATCCGGGTCGCGTTGAGCGAGTGGCCGCCCAGCTCGAAGAGGTCGTCGTGCCGCCCGACCGTCCCGCCCAGCACCTCCTGCCAGATGGCGGCGATGGTCTGCTCCACCGGGGTGAGCGGCGCCGCGACGGTCCGCACGCCCTGGCCGGGGTCCGGCAGGGCGTGCCGGTCCACCTTGCCTGACGGGTTCACCGGCAGGGCGTCCAACGCGACGAACGTGCTCGGCACCATGTACTCGGGCAGCCGTTCGACCAGGTAGGGACGTAGCTCGGGAGTCCCGTCGGCGACCACGTAGGCCACCAGCCTGCCCTCCAGAGCCATGACGAACGCCTCACGCACGGCCGGATGCCCGGCCAGCACCGCGGCGATCTCGCCGGGCTCGACCCGGTAACCGCGGATCTTGACCTGGTCGTCCGCGCGGCCCAGGAACTCGATCTCCCCGGCCTCGTTGCGGCGGGCCAGGTCCCCGGTCCGGTAGAGCCGGCGCCCGTCCCGCCAGGTGATGAAGCGTTCCCGCGTCAGCTCGGGCTGGCCGTGGTAGCCCCTGGCCAGGCAGGCGCCGCCGAGGTGCAGCTCGCCGGGGACGCCGTCGGGCGCCTCGTGGCCCAGGCGGTTCAGGATCAGCGCCTGGACACCGGTGACCGGCTTGCCGATGGGCGGCAGCCGGGGCCAGTCCGCCGGAGGACCGGTGAGCGTGTGGGCGATGTCGATGATCGCGCCCTCGGTCGGCCCGTACTGGTTGTGCAGCGTCATCCACGGCTTGATGAACCGCTCGAGCTGCGGGGTGACCTGGAGCTGCTCGCCCGCGGTGATCACCTCGCGCAGCGTGGCGGGCGGCTCGACCCCGGCGCCGGCCAATGACTGGAGCGCCACGAAGGGGAGGAAGATCCGCTTCACGCGGGTCCGGGCGATGTGGTCGAGCAGGGCGGCCGGGTCGCGCCGGACCTCGTCGCTGACCATGATCAGGGTCCCGCCGTACGCCCAGGTGCTGAAGATCTCCTGCACCGAGACGTCGAAGCCGAGCGCGGTGAACTGCAGGCTCCGGTAGGCGCCGCTGTGCCAGGCCATGAGGTTGGCGACCGGGCGGTGCGGCATCGCCACGCCCTTGGGCTGTCCGGTCGAGCCCGAGGTGAACAGGATGTAGGCCAGGTCGTCCGGGGTGACGCCGCTGTCCGGCCGGTGTTCGGGCTGTCCGTCGAGGTCGGTGTCGACGTACACGGGCCGCTCGTGCGGCAGGCCGCCGGCCAGCGCCCGGTGCGTCACCAGGACCGGGGTGTCGACGCGGCCGAGCACCTGGGTGAGGCGTCCCTCGGGGTAGGAGGGGTCGAGCGGCACGTACGCGCCGCCCGACTTCAGGATCCCCAGCAAGGCCACGGGCAGGTCGAGCGAGCGCCGTACGTGCAGGGCGACCGGCACCTCCGGGCCGACCCCGAGCCCGCGCAGCAGGTGGGCCAGCCTGTTGGCCCGCCGGTCGAGCTCGGCGTACGTGAGGGCGGCGCCCTCGAACTCGACGGCGACCGCGTCGGGCGTCCGGTCGGCCTGCTGCTCGAAGAGCCGGTGCAGGCACTGGTCCGGGCCACGGCCGGGGGGCTCGTGCTCGCGGGCGAGCAGTGCGGCGAGCGGTGCCGCCGGGTCGGCCGCCACCTGCTCCAGGACGCGCACGTAGTGGCCCAGCAGCCGCTCCGCGGTGGCGCGCTCGAACAGGTCGGCGGCGAACTCCAGGCTCATCTCCCGCCCTTCGGCGTAGAGCACCAGGTCGGCCTTGGCGCCGCCGTTCTCGACCTCCTCGAGGATCCGGAAGGTCACCCCGTCGCCCCGCCTGGCGTCCGCCGGCTCCTGCATCGCGAACATCACGTCGAAGGGCGGCCGGCCGTCGGGGCGCAGCTCTCGTACGATCTCCTCGAGCGGCACGTCCGAAGGCGTGGCCAGGACCGTCGCCCGCACCTGTGCCAGCAGCCGCTCGAAGGTCGGCTCGCCGTCCAGACGGGTCCTGATCGGCAGCGTCTCCACGTAGAAGCCGATCATCGAGTCCGCGCCCGGCGTCTCCCTGCCGGAGAACGGCACGCCCGTCACGATGTCGTCCTGGCCGCTGTAGCGGTGCAGCAGCGCCTGGAAGGCCGCGAACAGCACCATGAACGGGCTGGCCTGGGCGCGCCTGCCCAGCGACTCCAGCTCGGCGAGCAGCCCGTCCGGCAGCGTGGCCCGGACCCGGCCGCCGCGCCGGGACGCCCCTGCCGGTCCCGGGGCCGGTCCCGGCCCGTCCGCGGGCAGCCCCAGCCGCTCGGGCGGCGAGTCCAGGACCTTCCTCCAGTACGGCAGGCCGTCCAGGCTCTGCCCGCGCCGGTACGGCCCGGCCGCCGCGGGCAGGCTCTCCCCGGCGTAGAGCCGCGCCAGCTCGTCCAGGAAGACCCCGGCCGACCAGCCGTCGAAGGCGATGTGGTGGACGGTCACCAGCAGCCGGTGCCGGTCGTCGCCGAGCCGGAGCAGCAGCGCCCGCAGCACGGGACCGTCGCGCAGGTCGAAGGGGTCGCGCGCGTGGTGCAGCGCCAGGGCGTGCGCGCCACGCGGGGTGGCGTCCATGACCTTGATCCGTACGGGCGCCGCCTCGTCGATCACGGGCACCGGCTCGCCGTCGCGCTCTTCGTAGCGGGTGCGCAGGGGCGGATGCCTGCGCACGATCTCGTTGATCGCGTTCTCCAGGCGCCCGGTGTCGAGGGGGCCGTCCAGGGCGAACAGGATGGGCACGTTGTACTGCGGGCCGGGCGCGACCTGGTCGATGAACCAGAGGCGGCGCTGCGCGGGCGTGAGCCCGCCCTGGGCCGCGGTGACGGCCGTCGCCTCCGGGAGGTCGTCGATCGCGTGGGCGAGGGCGGCGAGCGTGGGATGTTCGAAGAGCATCCGGGGCTCGACCGGCTTGCCCAGCTTCTCGAAGGCGCGGGCGGCGATGCGCATCGCCAGCAGCGACTGGCCGCCCAGCGCCAGGAAGTCGTCGTCGGCGCCGATCGGCCCGGCGCCCAGGACGTCCTGCCAGATCTCGGCGAGCAGCGCCTGCGTGGGGGTGGCGGGCGGCGTGATCGAGCGGGGCGCGCGGACCGGGTCGGGCAGCGCGGCCCGGTCCACCTTGCCGTTGCCGGTCAGCGGGAGCTCGTCCAGGAAGACCCAGGCCGTGGGGATCATGTAGTCGGGCAGGAACCTGCGCAGGTGGGCGCGGGCCTCCTGCTCGGTCGCCGTGCCCACGACGTAGGCGACCAGCTCGTGGCCGCGGACGGCGGTGGTGGCGGCCCGTACCCGCTCGTGACGGCCGAGCACGGTCTCGACCTCGCCGAGCTCCACCCGGTTGCCGCGGATCTTGACCTGGTCGTCGAGGCGTCCCAGGAACTCGATCTCGCCCGCCCGGTTGCGGCGGGCCAGGTCGCCGGTGCGGTAGAGCAACTGCCCGTCGCGATCGCGGACGAATCGCTCGGCGGTGAGGTCGGGCCGGTCGAGGTAGCCCAGGCCGACGCACACGCCGCCGAGGTGGATCTCGCCCTCGTCGGCCGGCCGCATCTCCTCGTTCAGGAGGCGGACGGTGACGCCGGGCAGCGGCGAGCCGAGCGCGGGCGGGCGGCTCTGGCCGTCGTGGACGGGCACCTCGCCGGCGATGGCGTTGACGGCGCATTCCGCCGGGCCGTACAGGTTGACGAGGCGGAAGGGCAGCCCGGGCCTCGGGTAGGCGGTGAGGCGATCACCGCCGGTGCTCAGCGTCGCGAGCGCGGTCTCCGCAGGCCAGGACAGGCCGAGCAGGCCCTCGGCGATGGGAGTGGGCGCGTAGCAGGTGGTCAGCTGCTGGTCCACGATCCAGTCGCGGAGCGCGGGCAGCGAGAGCCGGATCTCCTCGGTGGGGATGACCATCGTGGTGCCCGCGGTCAGGCACATCCAGATCTCCCAGACCGACGGGTCGAAGTTGGGGCTGGTGAGCAGCGAGGCACGGCCACCGAGGCCGAAGGTCTCGTGGGACCACCCGATCAGGTTGGCCAGCGCGCGGTGGGGGACGAGCACGCCCTTGGGCGCCCCCGTCGAGCCGGAGGTGTGGACGACGTAGGCGAGGTCGTCGGGCTCGACGTCGGGCAGGGGTGAGGCGTCCGCCTCGGCGGGGGTGTCGATCACCGGGATGCCGTCGGGGACCAGCGATCTCCACTCCGGCGCCGTGATCACGGCGCCGGCTCCCGCCAGCATGGCGTGGATCCGCTCCACGGGCGTGGCCGGGTCGATCGGCGCGAAGGCGACGCCCGCCTTCATCGCGCCGAGCTGTCCCGCGACCAGCCGGATGGAACGGCCGGCGAGCACGGCGACCCACCGCTGTCCGGTCATCGTGAGATGACGCAGCTGGGCGGCGATGCCGTTCGCCAGGCGATCTAACTGCCGGCAAGTGAGGTGTTCTTGCCCGGCCGAAACAGCGACCCTTTCGGGGGCCGCGCACAACTGCTCCTGGTAAAGGTGCAGAACAGATGCCAAGGGTGGTGCATCTGACGTCATTGTCACGCCTGCCGATTGTTGAGTTTTTTAGGACCCTTTGGGGGTGGGCCGCCGAACAGAATGACCTTGTCATTAGATCTCTGTCAACCATCTGGTGATCATGCGATCCAGAGGCGGCGGCGCTCGACCGGCAGGTGGCGTCTTCGATGCGCCCGGACACTCCTATACTTGCGCATCCGAGCAACGTTAGGACTCCTCATGCAGGATCTCGGATGGGCTGAAATCCTCATCATCGCCCTGGTCTTCGTACTGCTCTTCGGCGCGAAGAAGCTCCCGGAGACGGCCCGCGCCGTCGGCAGGTCCCTGCGGATCTTCAAGGCCGAGGCCGGCAAGCTCCACGACGACGAACCGGCCGAGCCGCCGCCTTCCGGCCCGACGCTGGAGGAGCAGGCGCGGCGGCTGGAGGAGCAGGCGGCCAGGCTGCGCGCGGGTATGCGGGAGGACGGGCAGGCCAAGCCGTGACGCCCTAGACTGGGCGGCTATGTCCGGAGGAGGAGTGACGGTGGCGATGGGGGAGGCCGGCGACCCGCCCGCCGACGTGCTGGCCGAAGCCGCGGCCGCTTTCGGGTTGCTGTCGTCGCCCCCGCGGCTGCACATCGTCTGGGCGCTGGCGCAGGGCGAATGCGACGTGACCGGGCTGGCCGAGCGGGTGGGCGGCGCGCTTCCCGCGGTCAGCCAGCACCTGGCCAAGCTGAAGCTGGCCGGCCTGGTGCGGTCGAGGCGCGAGGGGCGCCGGGTGGTCTACCTGATCGACGATCAGGACATCGTCGCCACGGTCCAGGTGCTGGTGGGACGCCTTGCCGAGCGGGCGGGCCGCCCGGGGGGACAGGCCCGTGGTCTGGGCGCCTGAGGCGCCGAGCACGCCGTCCCGGCCGGCCGGGGACGAGGTCGCGGCCCTGAGCAGGCTGCAGGTGCTGCGGCTGCTGGACAGCGGGCCGCGCGGCCTGGTGGAGGCGGAGGCCGAGTCCCGGCTGCTCCGCCACGGTGAGAACATCCTTCCCGGTCGTCGTCCCGTGTCCTGGCCGCGCCGGCTGGCGCGCAGCCTGCGGGACCCGTTCACGATGGTGCTGCTCGCGCTGGGGGTGGTGTCGGCCCTGATCGCGTCCTGGGGCACGGCGGGCGTCATCGTGCTCCTGGTCGTGGCCAGTTGCGTGCTCCGCTCCAACGGCGAATACCGGGCCGACCGCTCGACCGCGGCGCTGCGGGAGCTGGTGGCCACCACGGCGACGGTCCGGCGGCGTGCGTCGGAGGACGCCGAGCCGTGGGAGCGGGAGATCCCGGTCGATCAGCTCGTACCGGGCGACGTGATCAAGCTGGGGCCGGGCGACCTGGTGCCGGCCGACGTCCGGCTGCTGCGTGCCAGGGGTCTGACGGTGCACCAGGCGCCGCTGACCGGGGAGTCGGCTCCGGTTCCCAAGCGGGCGCTCGACCTGCCCGAGGGTGACGACCACCTGTGCCGGCAGGGCAGCAGCGTCGTCTCGGGGAGCGCGCTGGCGGTGGTGGCGGCCACCGGCGCGGACACGATGCTCGCGGGCTCCTCCGCCGCGCCGGCGCGCGAGTTGTCGGCGTTCGACCGTTCGGTGAACGGCATCTCCTGGACGCTGGTCCGGCTCATGGTGATCATCCCGCCGCTGGCGCTGGTGGCCAACGCGGTCCTGCGCGGCCGAGGGCTGGAGGCGCTGCCGTTCGCGGTGGCGGTGGCCGTCGGGCTCACGCCCGAGATGCTGCCCGTCGTCGTGACCACCGCCCTGGCCAGGGGCTCGGCGTTGCTGGCGCGCAGCGGCGTGATCGTCAAGCGGCTGGCCGCGCTGCACGACGTGGGCGCGATCGACGTGCTGTGCATGGACAAGACCGGCACGCTCACCCGGGACCGTCCCGTGCTCCGGGACTCCATCGGCCCGGACGGCGGTCCGGACCCCGAGGCGCTGCGCTGGGCCGCGATCAACAGCTTCTGGACGCTGCACCTGGCCGACCCGCCGGTGCCCGACGCCCTGGACGAGGCGATCCTGCTCGGCGCGCCCGACCATGGGGACGTCGAGGGCGTGGACGCCTCGCCGTTCGATCCGGTGAGCCGCGTCTCGTGCGCGCTCGTGCACGACGGCGGCGCGCACCGCGTCGTGGTCAAGGGCGCCGTGGAGCCGGTGCTGGAACGTTGCACGCTCAGCCCGCAGGATCGCCTGCGCGCCGCCCGCCTGGCCGACCGGCTGGCCGAGGAAGGGCTGCGGGTGCTCGCGGTCGCCACGGCCGGCCGCCCTGCCGTCCACCGCCTGGGCGAGGAGCGCGGGCTCTCCTTCGCCGGCTTCGTCACGCTGGCCGACGAGCCGTCGCCGGAGGCGCCCGGGGCCCTGGCGGCGCTCTCCCGCCGCGGGATCACTCCCAAGGTGCTGACCGGCGACCATCCGGCGACCGCCGCCCGCACCTGCCGGGACCTGGGCCTGAGCGTGGGCACGGTGGTCAACGCGGGCGAGCTGGCGGACCTGTCCGACGCCGAGCTGGCCGAGGCGGTCGGCCGGGCGACGGTGGTCGCCCGCTGCACCCCGGAGCAGAAGGCACGGGTCGTACGCGCGCTGCGCGCCTCCGGCCACACGGTCGGCTTCCTCGGCGACGGCGTCAACGACCTGGCCGCCATGCGCGCCGCCGACGTCGGCATCTGCCCGAGAGGCGCGGTGGACGTCACCCGGGAGGCGGCCGACGTCGTGCTGGCGGCCAAGGATCTCGCCGCGGTCGATCAGGCGGTCGCCGCCGGGCGGCGCAGCACCGGCAACATCGTCACCTACCTGCGCATCGCGCTGTCGTCCAACGTCGGGAACGTGATCGCGATGCTCGCGGCCGGGCTGGCGCTGCCGTTCCTGCCGATGCTGCCCGTCCAGGTGCTGGTGCAGAACCTGTGCTTCGACGCCGCGCAGCTCGCTCTCGCCTTCGACCGCGCCGACCCGGCCGTCCTGCGCCGCCCTCTCCGGCTCCAGCCACGCGCCCTCCTGCGCTTCGTCGTCGGGTTCGGGGCCCTGAACGCCGTGGCGGACCTCGTCACGTTCGCCGTCCTGACCTGGGTCCTCGGCGTGGAGGGGGCGCCCGCCTTCCACACCGGCTGGTTCATCGAGAACATGCTCACCCAGGCCGTCATCATGCTGCTGCTGCGTCCCATCAGCGGGGTGTCGCGCCCGCTCGGACTGGCCACGGGCGCGCTCGCCGCGGTCGGCCTGCTGTTGCCGCTCTCGCCGCTGGCGAGCGCGTTCGGGCTGGTCGCGCTGCCCGCCACGAGCTACCTGTGGCTGCTGGCGGTGGTCGGCCTGTACGGCGGCGCGTTGCTGGCCATCACCCGCCGGAGATTCCAGGACAGAGGCCGCAGAACGCCGTAGACGCCACACTTGTTTTATAGTTGCGCAATACGGCAAGTGTCATGGCGTCTGGAGGAACCCCTTTCGTGGATGGTTATTGGGTGCAACTCGCCCTGGTCGCGGTCCTCATCGTGATCAATGCGGTGTTCGCCGGAAGCGAGCTCGCGCTGGTCTCCCTGCGGGAGGGCCAGCTGCGCCGCCTGGAGCAGCACAGCAGCGGAGGACGGGTGCTGGCCAAGCTGGCCCGCGACCCGAACCAGTTCCTGGCGACCATCCAGATCGGCATCACCCTGGCCGGATTCCTCGCCTCGGCCACCGCGGCGGTGACCCTGTCCGAACCCCTGGTGCCGCTGCTGTCCTTCCTCGGCGGCGCGGCCGGTCCGGTGGCGATCATCCTCGTCACCCTGGTGCTGACGTTCCTCACCCTGGTGTTCGGCGAGCTGGCGCCCAAGCGGGTGGCGATGCAGCGCGCGGAGACCTGGGCGCTGCTGGTCGCCCGTCCGCTGAGCGTGCTGGGGAGCATGTCGCGGCCGGTCATCTGGGCGCTGGGCAAGTCCACCGACCTGACGGTCCGGTTGATGGGCGGGGACCCCGACCTGCACCGGGAGGAGATGAGCCCGGAGGAGATCCGCGATCTGGTCAGCGTCCATCGCGGCTTCACCCCGGAGCAGCGGCTGATCATCTCCGGCGCCGTCGAGATCACCGAACGGGTGCTGCGCGAGGTCCTGGTGCCCCCGCGCCAGGTGTTCACGATCGAGGCCGGCACCCCGCTCCGGCAGGCCGCGGCCGAACTGGCGGCGTCCGGGCACTCGCGCGCGCCGGTCGTCCGCGGGCGCAACCTGGACGACACGCTCGGCATCGCCAACCTGCGCGACCTGCTCACCCAGGACGCCGAGGCCGCCGCGGACGTCGCCCGGCCCGCCCTGGTCCTCCCCGAGAGCCTGCACGTCTCCGACGCGCTGCGCCGCTTCAAGGCCGAGCGCCAGCAGTTCGCCCTCGTCGTCGACGAACGCGGCGCCGTGGACGGCATCGTCACTTTGGAGGACCTCCTCGAAGAGGTGGTCGGCGAGATCTACGACGAGACCGACAGCGACCTGGAGACCGTCCAGCGCGGCGACGACGGGACGCTGACGATGCCCGGCGGCTTCCCGGTGCACGACCTGCCGGACGTGGACGTGCACCTGGAGGGGCAGCCGGAGGGCGACTACACCACCGTCGCGGGCCTGGTCCTGGCCGAGCTCGGACGGGTGCCGACCGCGCCGGGCGAGTCGGTGACCGTGGCCGGCTGGCGCATCGAGGTCCTCGGCGTCGAACGCCACGCGATCACGCAGGTCCGCCTGCATCCGGCCGCCGTACCCGACGCCGCGGAACAGGACGCGTAGACCGGAGCGGCGGATCCGGCCGTCGCCGAGCCGGCCTGTTAGCCGCGCGGGACCGGCCGCCCCAGCCGGACCGCCTCCTCGGCCCGGCGCACCCGCGCCGGGCCGAGGAGACCCCCGCTACCAGTCGCCCCGGTAGAGCTGGCCGCGGACCGCGCCGCCGGGGAATTTGGCGTTGTGCAGGTTGGCGTACCAGTTCTTGGGGTTCTTCCAGATGCGGCCGGCGGTGGCGGTGTCGGTCTTGGAGCTGCCGGCGAGGCCGTTGACGCTGGGTGGCAGGCCGTCCTTGGCCTCGAAGAAGGGGACGACGACGGGGCCGTTCTTGCCCTTGGGGGCGCGGTGGACGTGGGCGGCGGTGGGGGTGTCGACGTTTTTCCAGGTGGCGGCGAACCAGACGCGGTCGCCTTCGGGCTGGACGAGCCAGGCGGCGCGGCCGTTGTGGTCGCCGACCTTGGTGCCGGGGGCGGGGATCTCCTGCTTGCCGTCGGCGCGGGTGGTCAGGGTGCGGCCGAAGCCGTGGGCCAGGATGCTCTCCAGGGCGACGGGGCGGATGCGCTGGAGCTGGGCCCGTACGGCGCCGCCGGCGAAGTCGGCGTTGTGGAGGTTGGCGTACCAGCCCTGGGGGTTGTTGAGGATGCGGCCGAGGAGGTTGAGGTCCTTGACGATGACGGTGCCCTTGATGGCGTGGAGCTGGGCCGGCAGGGCGGTGGTGATGAAGGGGATCTTGACCTCGCCGTTCTGGCCGGCGTTGCCCTTGTGGATGTGGAAGCCGCTGGGGGCGTTGACGTTGCTCCAGCGGACGGCATAGTCGACGCGGTTTCCATGGATGCGGAAGACCGCGAGGGCGGCGCCGTCGTCATCGCCGACCTTGGTGCCGGGTGCGGGCACTTCGTGCTTGCCGGCGAGGCTGGCGGCCAGGTAGACGGGAGTGCTGGTCTGCGCGGCGGCCGGTGGCACGGGAGCGGCGACCAGTGCGGTGGTGACGGCCAGGCCAGGAAGAACGAGGGTGCGCTTGTTCATGAATCGGCCCTTGGTTAGGTGATTGCTTACTCCTGGGAGGTACGGGCCGATTCATGAACTTGGTTCAACGGTTCCGCGTCACCAGGTGACGGGCAGCTCGTGCATCCCGTAGACGCTGGCCTCGTCCTTGAACGAGAGCTGCTCGGCGGGCACGGCCAGCCGCAGGCCGGGGATCCGCCGGAACAGCGCGTCGAAGACGATCTCCAGCTCCACGCGGGCGAGGTTCTGGCCCAGGCACTGGTGCGGGCCGTAACCGAAGGCCAGGTGGCTGCGGGCGTCGCGCTCGATGTCGAACGCGTCGGGGTCCGCGAACACCTCCGGATCGCGGTTGCCGGCGTTGGCCAGCGTGAGCACGCCCGCCCCCGCGGGGATGACCGCGCCGCCGAGCTCCACGTCCTCGGTGGCCACCCGCATGATCGCGAACTCGGCGATGGTGAAGTGCCGCAGCAGCTCCTCGACCGCGCCCGGCGTCCTGCTCGGGTCCTCGCGCAGCGCGGCGAGCGTGTCGGGGTGGCGCAGCAGCATGTACGTGCCCAGCGAGATCATGTTGGCCGTGGTCTCGTGCCCGGCGATGAGCAGCAGGAACGCCAGGCTGAGCAGCGCGCCGTGGTCCACCTCGCCGCTCTCGCGCTGCTTGACCACCTGGCGGCCGAGCAGGTCGTCGGTCGGGTCCTCCTCCTTGGCCCTGATCAGCTTGTCCAGGTAGACGGCCAGCTCGAAGGAGGCGTGCTGGCGCTCCTGCGGCGTGGCGGCGCGGTTGAGCAGCTGCGCGGAGTGGGTCTGGAAGAAGTCGTGCTCCTCGTACGGCACCCCGAGCAGCTCGCAGATCACCAGCGAGGGCACCGGCAGGGCGAACGCCCGCACCAGGTCGACCGGGCGGGGGCCGTCCAGCAGGGCGTCGAGGTGCTCGTCCACGATCTGCTGGATGCGCGGCCGCAGGGCCGCGATGCGCCTGAGGGTGAACTCCCCGATCACGGCGCGTCGCGCCGGACCGTGCTCGGGCGGGTCCATCTCCAGCATCATCTTGGGCAGCGGCGACTCGCCGGGCGCCATCTCGCCGCTCAGCCTGGGGGCGTTGGGATGGCGGCGGTCGGCGCTGAAACGCGGGTCGCTCAGGACCGTACGGATGTCCTCATAGCGGGCGGCGACCCAGGCGCTCGAACCGCCCGGCAGCGCGACCTCGGTGACCGGCTGCTCGCGCAGGAGGCGAAGGTGCTGCTCGGGCGGTGCGTACGGGCAGGTGCGGGTGATCTGGAGCGTCTCAGCGGAGTCGGCGGTCACGGTTGTCCCCAATCAGCGTGCCATTCCCAAATTTCCCTACATCTGTAGGCTAACCTACAGATGTAGGGCACAGTACACTGAGGCGTGGCCCTCACCAGAGACAGAAAGAGCGACCTGAGCGACCCGCGGGTGCGCCGCACCCAGGCGGCCCTGCAACGCACGCTGATCGACCTCGTCCAGGACGGCGACCTGTCCAGGATCAGCGTCGCCGATGTCGCCGAACGCGCCGGGGTGAGCCGCTCCACGTTCTACGACCACTACCGTGACGTGCACGAACTGGCCGAGGCGGCGTGCACCACGATGATCGACGACCTGATCGAGGCCATCCCCGACCCCGGTGTCCGGGACGTCCCGGACGACGCCCCCGACACGCTGCTGACCTTCTTCGCCCACCTCGACGAGCACGCCGGCCTCTACCGCAGCGTGCTCGGCCCCCAGGGCAGCGCGCGCGTCATCGACCACGTGCGCCGCCACGCCACCGTCGCGGCCTACGTCGGCGCGCGCCGCAAGGCCACCGGGGACGACACCCCGACCGACTACACGGCCCGGACCCCGCATGACGTGCCCGCCGCGTTCACGGCGGGCGCGCTCATCGGCGTCGCCACCGACTGGCTCCAGCACGACTGCCCGCGCTCACCCGCCGAGATGGCGGACCTGACCCGCCCGCTGCTGATGGCCGTCTACCGAGGGGACGACCACCCCCAGGCCTAGGGAGCGGTCAGCCGGCGGACACCGAGAAGCTGTTGGTGACGAAGTCCATCCCTCCGCTGGAGGAGGTGATCTCGTAGCCGAACTGCACGTTGCCGAGCGTCACGTCACCCATCCAGCCGTTGGTGCGCAGCCAGTTGAGCACCGCCTTGACGTCCACGGTGCCGGAGTTGGTGTTGCCGGTCCTGACGAACGAGAAGACCTGGTTGGCGCCGTTGCTGCCGCGGTAGACGTCCCAGCTGTGGCCGCCCACCGTGGCGCCGGTCTGGCGGGAGCCGAGCGGGCCGACGGCGCCGTGTTTGTTCATCCAGAGCATGATCTCGTACGCGTTGGCCGAGTCCCAGATGTCGTACGCCGTCGTGTACGAGCCGCCGTTCGGCACGGTGACGTTGAAGCTGCTGGTGGCGCTGCCGAGGGCGCTGATGCGTTTGCCGACGTACTTGGTGGCGTTCGGGTACGACTTCACCCCGCCGGTGTTGGGGTGGTTGGCCCACACGCCCCAGTTGCTGTAGGAGTTCGCCCAGATGGTCTGCGGGCCGGCGCCGCTGCCCCAGATGTTGTTGTAGAGCGTGTAGCCGCCGTTGGACCAGGTGCCCCACCGGTCGGTGGAGGACCAGGTGGCGGCCAGCGCGGGCGGGGCGAAGAGGACGGCGACCATCGCCAGTACGCAAACGGGGACGGCGGAACGCACGATCTTGCGCATGCTGGATCCCTTCTGCCTGCCATCGTTAGTTTGGCTGACGTCCAAACTAAACGACACTTTGCGCCTGTTGACTCGGCCGGTCAACCCCGGGTGAAACTTTCGCGGATGTTTTAGCCTTTACCTACGGGAATAATGGGTTTTATGAGCCTTCAGTTCCTCTGGTACATCCCCAACCAGGCCCGGCCAGGGCATCGCGGCGACGACGTCGTCGCGGACCACAACAGCCTGGAGACCCTCAGCGGCCATGCCAGGGCCGTCGAGGAGCACGGGTGGAGCGGGGCGCTCATCGGAGCCGGCTGGGGACGGCCCGACACCTTCACGGTCGCCACCGCGCTGGCCGCGCGGACGACGACCTTCCAGCCGCTGATCGCGGTCCGGCCCGGCTACTGGCGGCCCGCCAACTTCGCCTCCGCCGCCGCGACCCTGGACCATCTCACCGGGGGACGGGTGCTGGTCAACATCGTGTCGGGCAAGGACGACCTGGCGGCGTACGGCGACAGCGAGGGCGACCAGGCGCACCGCTACGCCCGTACCAAGGAGTTCATGCGGATCGTGCGCAAGCTGTGGACCGAGGAGAACGTCACCTACCACGGCGAGCACTTCAGCGTCACCGGCTCCACCGTGGCACCTGCGGGTCACCACGTTGGTGCGGGACACCACCGAACAGGCCTGGGCCGACGCCGAGGCCAGGGTCGGGAGGATGGCCGGAGGCGGCATCTCGCGCGACCCGAACTGGCGCGCCGCCGTCGGCCAGCGGCGGCTGCTCGACCTGGCCGCGCGGGGAGAGGTGCTCGACGGCAACCTCTACACCGCCCCCGGCAGGTTCGGGGGCGGCGGCGCGGGCAGCACCTGGCTGGTCGGCTCGGCCGAGGACGTGGCAACGTCGCTGCGCAATTACCAGGCCCTCGGCATCACCCACTTCGTCCTCTCCGACACCCCCTACCTGCCGGAGATCAGACGCCAGGGCGACCGGCTCCTACCGCTGCTGCGCGGCTGACCGTGGCCGGGTCATGGCCGGGCCGGGCTGAGCTCACGGGGCCGGCCGACGGGGTCGCGGCGGCACGTCCGTTTGGTGGGGTGCCAGGTGCCGTGGCGGCCGGCGCAGTGGGGCCGGGGCGGCTGGAGGCCGGGCTGGGCGGGGGTCGGGACGGGGCTCAGGGCGGCGGTGATGAGGAACGTGGCGGTCGTGGTGAGGGCGCCGGTGATGACGGCGAGGGCTGCTCTCGTTCCAGTTCTCATGGTGCTCCCGGTGTTGTGGTCTGCCGGGTTTGATGCTCGGTTGTCGGTGGTTGTTCGGGGTGTTGTTGCAGGTCAGGCAAAGGGTGCGGGTTTGTGGGCTTATGTCGGGCGGTCGACCTGGTCGGCGACGCAGGCCAGGTACATGCCGAGCCGGGCCACCTGATCGTCGCCGCCGTGGCCGGTCAGCGCGGCGATCTTGTCGAGGCGGTAGAGCAGCGTGTTGCGGTGGATGTTCAGGGCCGAGGCCGCCTGGACGAGGTTGAACCCGTTCTCGCAGAACGCGATGATCGTCTGGCGCAGGGCGGGCCACTCGGGGCGGGCGCGCAGCTCGGCGGTGAAGACCTCCGCCAGCCGCAGGCGGGCGGTCGCGGGGGCGGCGGCCAGCACCTGGTGGACGCGTAGCTCGTCGATGGCGTGCACCGGCGAGCCGGGGCGGACGCGGGGGCCGAGGCGCAGCGCCGCCGCCGCGTCGGCGAAGGAGGCGTGCAGCTCGGGGATGGAGGCGGCGCTGACGCCGATGCCGATCCTGGCCTGCAGCCCGGACCGCTGCCGGAGGCGGTCGGCCACCCGGTCGGCGAGCGGGCGCAGGTCGCCAGGGGTGAGCGTCCGGCGGAGAGCGGCATAGCGGCCGCCTGCCACGGAGGCGACGAGGTCCTGCGGGCCGGAGAAGACCTCCCGGATGACGCGCAGCAGGCCCGGCCGGGAGTCCGTGCCATCCCCCTGCCCAGAGATCTCGATGAGCACGACCGTGTGCGATCGGCCCAGGTCGAAGCCGAGCTCCTGGGCCCTGGCCAGCAGCTCGTCGGGGTCGGCCACGTCCGGGTCGAACTGCATGATGTCGCGGAGCAGGTCCTCCATGGTCCGTTCGCGCATGAGCCGCGAGCGCAGCAACATCGACTCCTGCAGGAGGATTTCCGTCTGGCGCTTGACGACCAGGCCGAACCGCTTCACCTGGGCGGGGGAGCCGGTGATCCCGACCGTGCCGACCGCGCGGCCGTCGATGACGATCGGCAGGGTGATCCCGGGCCGCACCCCGCGCAGCCTGCGGGCCTGGTCGCCGGAGTGGGCGGCCGATTCCAGCGTGCGCATGACCTCGACCGACGCCTCGTGGAACGAGCCGAGGCGGCTGCTGTCGCCGCTGCCGATGACCATGCCGTCCCGATCGGTGATCAGGACGTTGAAGCCGATGATGTCGCTGGTGTCGCCGGCGATCCCCTGCGCGAGCGCGGGCGTCAGAATCGGCGGCCACCCGTGGCCGGACATCGCCATGAGACCTGCCTTCGTGCGAATCGTACGAATTGAAGACCATTCATCGAGATATCTACGTACTTATCATCCAATGACCTCGGAGTTAACCCTCTTTAACGTGGTGCCTGTTCGACAAGGCCACCGAAATGGAGGTCGGGATCTATGTGGTGGACAAGGCGCCGGAGCAACGTCTTCAGCGCGGCCCTCGCTCTCGTCACGCTCGCCTCGCTCACTGCGTGCGGCGACGACGCGGCGGAACCGGCGGCCGGGAACGCGTACGGCACCCTCGAACCCGGGGTGCTGAAGGTGGCCGTCCAGCCGTACATGCCGTACACGGCGGTCAGGGGCGAGGATCTGGTCGGCATCGACAGCGAGATCCTCCAGGCGGTCGCCAAGAAGCTGGGCCTGCGGCTCGAACCCCAGGTCACCGACTTCAGCGGCATGCTGGGCAACGTGCAGGCCCGCCGGGTGGACATCTCGATCGGCGGCATCGCCTGGTCGAAGGAGCGTCAGGCCCAGGGCCTGTTCACGGACCCGCCGTACTACTCCCCGCCGGCGATGGCGGTCCACGGCGACCAGAGCTACTCGACCGTCAGGGACCTCGCCGGGCTCCCGCTGGGCACGGTCACGGGGTACGTGTGGGTGAAGTCGATCCAGGCCATCCCCGGTGCCAAGCTGCACGCCTACCCCGACGCCAACGGCGTCTTCAACGACCTGTCGGCCGGCCGCATCAAGGTGGGCTTCCTCGATCCGCTGCTCATCATCTACACCCAGCAGAAACGTCCCGACATGCGATTCAGCACGCGCTACCTCACCGCTCCCACCGACGCGGAGGTCAAGGAGAACGCGTCGTACGAATACCTGCGGCCGTACATGACCAGCTTCTACATCCCCAAGCAGGAGCCCAGGCTGGAGCAGGCCGTGTCCAAGGAGATCAGGCAGATGTACGCCGGCGGTGAGCTGGCCGCACTGGTGAAGAAGTACGGCGGCGACCCCGAGCAGTTCCTGAAGCCGTCCCCGTGGATGGCCGGGCAGCGGCGCGGCGTCGACCGGCCGGCCGACTGGCAGCCCCCCACCGTGTGACGGAGATCCGACGTGTTCGAGGTGCCGTGGTCCGAGTACACCGGCGCGCTGCTCCAGGGTCTGCTGCGCACCCTTGAGTATGCCGCGCTCGGCTTCGCCGGAGCCGTCGTCCTGGGGCTGCTCCTCGCGCTGCTGCGCATGAGCGGCCTGCGCCTGGTCCGGCTGCCCGCGACGGTCTACACCGAAGTGTTTAAGAACATCCCCCTGCTGGCCATCATCTTCGTCACCTATTTCGGGCTGACCTCCATCGGGATCAGGCTCGGCACGGTCGAGGCGGGCGCGCTGAGCCTGGTGATCTTCTACGGCGCGTACCTGTCGGAGATCTTCCGCGCCGCCCTGGCCGGAGTGCAGGCCGGTCAGCTCGAGAGCGCCCAGGCGCTGGGCATGAGCCCGGCCGGCGCCTTCGCCCACGTGATCCTGCCCCAGGCGCTCCGGCTGGCCCTGCCGGGCACCAGCACAATGCTGGTGGACCTGCTCAAGTCCACGTCGCTGCTCGTGACCATCTCGGCGGCCGAACTCATGACCCAGGCCCAGCTCATCACCTCCGACACCTTCCGTGCCCTGGAGGTCTATCTCGTCATCGCCGCGATCTATTTCGCGCTGTGCTATCCGCTGTCACAGGCGCTGCTGTGGCTGGAACGGCGGATCCGGGCGGGCACGCCGCTGCTGCCCGGCAGGCGACGCCGCCTGCGCAAGGCCCGCGCCCTGCTGGCCTCCGTCGATCAGGCCGTGGAGGCGTCATGAAACCGCAACTCACCCAACCGGCTCTGGACACCGCGCCGGTCGTGCGGATCAGCGGCCTGTGCAAGGCGTTCGACGGCCGCCCGGTGCTCGACGACGTCAGCCTCGACGTACGCCCCGCCGCGATCGTGAGCATCCTCGGCCAGAGCGGTGGCGGCAAGAGCACGCTGCTGCGCTGCGTCAACCTGCTGGAACGGCCCGACCGGGGAACCATCGAACTGGCCGGGGAGCCGATCTTCACCGGCGACCGTCCGGTGCGCACCGACCTGGCCGGGCTGCGGCAGCGCGTCGGCATGGTCTTCCAGCGCTTTCACCTGTTCCCCCACCTGACGGCCGTGGAGAACGTCGTCCTGGCGCAGACGAAGGCCGCCGGGATCGCCGAGGACGAGGCGATCGCCACCGCGGTACGGCTGCTGCGCCGCGTCGGCCTGGCGCATCGCGCGCTCGCCTTCCCCGACCAGATGTCCGGCGGCGAGCAGCAGCGGGTCGCCATCGCCCGGGCGCTGGCACTCCGGCCGGCCGTGCTGCTGTTCGACGAGCCCACTTCCGCTCTCGACCCCGAATCCACCGGCGAGGTGCTCCGGGTCATGCGCGCGCTCGCCGACGAGGGCATGACGATGATGATCGTCACCCACGAGGTCGCCTTCGCCCGGGAGATCTCCGACGAGGTCGTCTTCCTCGACCGCGGCCGCGTCATCGAGCAGGGGCCGCCGCAGGAGGTCATCGACCGCCCGCGGCAGGAGCGCACCAGGGCCTTCCTCAGTTCCTTCGGGCAAAGGTGACCACGTGACCACATTGTCCGGCGACAACCCGGTCGTCATCGTCGGCGGCGGCGCCATCGGCCTGGCCACGGCCTTCTACCTGCGGCGCCAGGGCGTGGCGGTGCACGTGGTGGACCGCGGCCCCGTCGGCGGGGGCTCCTCCCGGGGCAACGCGGGCTGGGTCTGCCTGAGCCACTCCGCCCCGGTGCCCGCCCCGGGCGTCATCGCCCACGCCGCCCGCTCCATCGGCAGGCCGGACTCGCCCTTCTACCTGCGGCCCCAGCTCACCTTCGCCTTCGCGCGCTGGCTGCTGACGTTCCAGCGCAGCAGTCGGCGGCAGGCCTTCGAGCGCGGGTACGCCGCTGTCGCGGGCTTCGCCCGTACCGCCTTCGACCGCTTCGGCGAGCTGGCCGCCGCCGGGGTCGACACCACCCTGACCAGGCCCGGCCTGGTGCACGCGTTCACCTCCGTGGACGAGGCCCGGCGCGTCCAGCGCACGCAGAGCGCCATGTCCTGGACGGGCTACGAGATCCCCGAGCGGATCCTCACCGGCGCCGACGCCGCGGCCCTCGACCCCGCGCTGGGTGGCAGGGTCGCGGCGGGCTACCTCGTGCCGGGGGAAGGCGTGCTCGACCCGACCGCCTTGATCGACTCCCTCGCCGCCCACCTGCGCAAGGGGGGAGCGAGCATCACCGAGCACGTGGCGGTGCGCGGCTTCCGGGTGCGGGGCGGCCGGGTGAGCGCGGTGCGCACCGCAGACGGCGACATCGACTGCGCCGCGGTGGTCGTGTCGGCCGGCGCCTGGTCCGCCGATCTGCTGCGTACGCTGGGACTGCGGCTCCCTCTGCAGGCCGGCAAGGGCTACAGCTTCTCCGTCGACCTCGCCGCACCGCCCCTGCACCCCCTGTACCTCGGCGACAAGCACATCGCGATCTCGCCCATCGGCGGCACCACCCGCATCGCCGGGACGATGGAGCTCAGCGGCAACAACCGGCGGCTCGACTGGCGGCGCGTGGAGGCCATCGCCCGCGCCAGCCGCGACTACCTGGGGCCGTGGTACGACAGCCCCGACGATCTCATGGCGCTGATCCACGACCCGTGGGTCGGCGGGCGCCCGATGCTGCCGGACGGTCTGCCCGTCCTCGACCGCCTGCCGTCGGTCCCCAACGCGTACGTCTCCACCGGGCACGGCATGCTCGGCATCACCCTCGCACCGGCGACCGGCGAGGCGATGGCCGGCTACGTCACCACGGGACGCCGGCCGGAAGGGCTGGAAGCCTTCCGCTGCGACCGGTTCGCCGGCCCGCTCCACAGGTAGTCCCCTGCGGGTGGCGGCCGTGGCAGCCACCCGCCCGCGTCGTCAGGCGGCGCGATAGACGGCGATCTCGGTCATCGTCGGGGTGTACACCTCGCTCGGCACCTTCCCGGTGAGCGACACCCGGAGCCGGGAGGTCGTGACGCTGCCGAAGCCGGTCACGGACCGGTCGTGCCCGATGCCGTCGGCGCGGCTGGCGAACGTCACCCAGGCGCCGGTCCCGGCGTCCCATCGTTGCAGGTCGAACGTCTGGACCCGCGGGTTGGTGCCCGAGTCGGTGTACTCGTCCAGGTAGACCTCGTCGAAGGTGGTGGCCGCGCCGAAGTCGATGTCGAGCGTGATCGGGTAGGCGGCGTCGTCGGCCGCCGCCCAGCGGGTCGCCGGGTTGCCGTCGGTCAGGTTCTTGGCGACGAGCGTGCCGTTCTGGCCGGGGTGGGTCGAGCCGGCGGTGACCGGTTTGCCGAGGGCGAGGTTGACCCGGCCGTCGCCGGGCTCGTTCTCGATGGGGTCGTCGTCGACCGGGTCGGTGACCTTCACGCCGATCGGGCTCTCCGCCATGCCGATGTCCGGCGCGTCGCCGTAGTAGATGTGGGTGCCGAGGAAGTCCTCGGTGCCCAGGTGGGGGTTGTAGCGGCCGGCGTCGATGAGCGGGGAGTCGTCGCGGAGCTTGAAGTGCGCGGCGGCCGTCCGGATCCGGTCCACGCCCGCTCCGGTGACGTACTTCGCCGGGTCGCCGACGAACCTCGGGTCGGCGCGCAGGCCGGCCCGGTCGGCCGGTTCCTGGGTGGAGTGGGTGCCGCCGGCCTCGTAGTAGTCGTTGTTGGCGAACACCGCCTGGCGCAGGGCGCCCGTGCGGCGGTACCAGGGCGTCGGCCTCGTCGCGGAGGTGTTGTAGAAGATGTTGTTGAGGAAGTAGACCCTGCTCAGGAACGTCTCGTCATGCATGTAGTCGAGGTCCGCGCCGTCGTACACAAAGGTGTTGTTCGTGAAGTAGGTCGGCGAGTAGTTCGTCGACAACATGTTCTTCACCAGCACGCCGTTGTCGTTGACGCTCAGGTTGTAGCGGGCGACCGAGTTGGAGCTGTTGCCCATGTACGCCATCCAGCCGGCGGCGTTGTCGTGCGAGTAGTTGAACTGGTAGGTGACGTTGAAGTTCGTGTACTCCAGGTCCCACGGGGTGCCGTCGTACTCGTTGTCCGGGCCGCCGTAGACCTCGTTGAACTGCATGACCGAGTCGGCCCCCGCCCACAGGTAGAGCCCGCAGGACACCGCGTTGTAGCGCTTGAGGAAGCCGTTGACCTCGTTGTACTCGACCGTCATGTTCTTGGCGTTGGCGAACTGGAACGCGCCCTGGCCGACGCTCTCCGCGTAGTTGTGGCCGATGTAGACGTCACGGCTGTACAGGTCGCGGGTCCGCACCCAGAGCTGCTCCCAGCCCTCGTGGAACTTCCCGCTCTCGTCGTACTGGCCGGCGTCGGCTCCGTCGGCGGCGAACCAGTTGAACGAGAACTGCACGGCGTGCAGCTCGACCTTCACGAAGGTGTTGTTCTCGATCCGGACGTCCTTGAAGTAATAGCCGCCGGTGCCGTACGACTTGTAGCTCTTGCCGCCGAAGACCTGGAAGTTGACGCCGCCGTAGTGGATCGTCTGCCAGGTGCTCGGGCCGTCGAGGTCGTGGACGTAGACGTTGGAGATGCGGAAGTGGTCCATGACGCTGTCCGCGCCGGCCGCCAGCAGGTCGGCGTTGATGGAGACCACGATGCCGTCGCGGACGTAGGTCCCCGTGGTGATGTCGGTGGCGAAGTTGTCGTCGTTGGACAGCTCGACGTTGTTGATCTCGAAGTACTGCTGGTTGCGCAGCACGATGGCGCCGGTCCGGCCGACCGTGTCGGGGTTCTTGGTGCCGTCCGCCCGGAAGGGGCTCGGCACCCGGCCGTTCGTCGCGATGTACGGCCGGCGGGCCTTCGAGTCGCCGTAGGCCGAGATGGTGATCGGCTTGCCCGCGCTGCCCGAGCCCTTCGGCCACAGCTGCTCGTTGTTCCACTGCTCGCCGGCCTTGAGCAGGATCCGGTCGCCGGGCTTGAACGTCGTCGCGTTCGCCTTGGCCAGGGTGCGCCAGGCGGTCTGCGGCGTGGTCCCGGCCGCGCTGTCGCGACCGGTCGTGGCGTCGATGAAGTAGTCCTTGCCGCCCGTCGGGTTCGGCGTGTTGCCCGGGAAGTCCGCCTTCTTGGCGGCGGTGGGGGAGCGGTCCGGGGCTGCGGCTGCGGCGGCGGCGGGCGCGAGCGACCCTGCGAGCAGCGCGGCGAGCAGGGCGGTGAGGCCCACGCGGAGCGCCCGGGCCACGGGCCGCCGGCGGGCGGGCGCGGGTAATGCGGCGGGGGGTGCGATACCGACAGGTTTCACTGTTGAACATCCTCTGCGTTGATGGCGTCCACCGCCGCCGTGTCGACCTTGAAGACGCTGCTGGCCACCCGGCGCTGGAGGAACCGGTCGAATTTCTCCTCGATGAGCGACTGCCGGATCCGCCGCGAGTACTCGGCGAACGCCGCGTCCTCGTCGACGGTCTTGCCGTTGAGCTGGTAGTACGTGATCTGGCCGGTGCCCGGGACCGGGCCGGAGATCTGGCCCGGCGCGAGCTTGCCCAGCACGGCCATGAGCTCCTGGTCGTGGGCGGCCGAGCCGCCGCCCCGCTGCGTGGCGGTCGTGAGCCTGGCGCCGGGCTCGCGGTCCGCGAGCTCCGCCAGCCGGCGGATGGCGGCCACCCGCCGCTGGAGCCCGGCCGCGTAGCCGGCCGTGTGGTCAGCAGAGGCGCCGCCGGGCACCGGCACCACGAGCGTCGCGTACGTGTACGTGGTCGCGTTGGCGCTCCAGGAGTCCCGGTCGGCGTCGAACGCCCGCCGGACCTCGGCCTCGCTCACCCGGAGCGGGCCGTTCGCGCTGAGCCGCTGCTTCAGGCCCGTCGTGAGCCCGGTGAGCCGGTGCGAGTAATACTCCTCGGGGGAGAACTCCGCCAGGCCGTAGACGACCTGGCCCCTGGCGATGGCGTCGGCGCGCCGCTCGTTCTCGGCGGCCAGCTCGACGAGGAAGTCCGCGTGGTCGGCGGAGCCGATCAGGTGCTGCTCCTTTGCCAGGACGAGCGCCGTCTTGTCCCGCCGGATCTCGTCGAGCGCGCGGGCCGCGAGCCGCTGGAGTGCGGTCTTGTCGCCGGCCTTCGCGTTCCAGTCGATCGCGCCCTGGAGCCGGTACTGGTTGCGTAACTCGTTCTCTACCTGGGGCGTCAGGCGGCGCATGTGGAAGAGCAGCTCGTCGCGGGTGACGGCGTGCCCGTCGAGGGAGGCGACCTCGTCGGTGCGCTGGGCGAGCGCCACGCCGCCGACCACCAGCGCGGCGAGGGCGGCCACCACGGCGGCGATGAGGACGGCCGCGCGAGGTGACCGGCTACGAACGGTGCCCTTTCCTGCGGCGTTCCTGGTGGCGTTCTTCACGAGGACGGCCTTCATGACGCTGCTCCGATCGCGGTCACGTGGGCGACGACGGGGGTGTCCCGGGCCTGCGGCACCTCGACCAGCACGGCGTCCACCTCGGCCGGCGTGAACGTCAGGATGCGCTGGTAACCCACCGCGTTCGCCGCCGCGAGCGTCGTCCACCGGCCGTCCCGGCGGCCGCGGACCACGACGTGCTCGATGCGCTGCCCGTACGCGATGTCCTCGCCCACCACGACCGCCTCGACCAGGCCGGGCCGCGCGAACACGAGCCGCACGCCGGGCTGGGGGTCGGCGTCGTCCGGCCGCCACGGCGTACGGCCCCCGCCGGGCCACGCGGTGGCGACGTCGCCCGCCGTACCGGACGACACCGTCACGGTCGCCTCCAGGCGCCGCGCCCGGAAGTCCTCGACGCGCCGCCCGAGCCGCTCCAGCACCGCCACGTCGGCGTCCCGCAGCAGCCCGTCACGGGCGGGCGGGACGTTGAGCAGGAAGCAGGAGTTGCCGCCGACGGCACGCAGGTAGATGCCGAACAGCTCGTCCGCGGGTCGGACCAGGGCGTCCTCGGCCGGGTGGTGGAACCATCCGGGCCGGATCGAGGTGTTCACCTCCGCCGGGTACCAGACCAGGTCGTCCTCGCGTCCCGCCAGGGCGGCGCGGCTGCCGAGGTCGAGGTCGTCGCTGCGGACCAGCCGGGCGAACGTGCCGTCGTCCGCCTGCTGCGAGCGGTCCGCGATCCGCTCGGCGTCCAGCAGGGCCCGCGGGACGACGCTCCACTCGTCGGGGCGGGTGCTCCCTGCCTCGTTGCCGCACCAGCGGACGTCGGGGCCGCACACGCTGATGACCGCGTCCGGCTGCAGCTCGCGGACCACCGCGTAGTACCGCTCCCAGTCGTACACCTGGCGCCTGCCGTTCGGGCCCTCGCCGTTCGCGCCGTCCAGCCACACCGTGAACACCGGCCCGTAGCGGGTGAGCAGCTCGGTGAGCTGGGCGACGTAGAAGTCGTCGTACGCGCTCCCGCTGCCGTAGGACGCCTCGGTGCGGTCCCAGGGCGACAGGTAGATCCCGAACCGCAGGCCGTGCCGCCGCGCCGCCTCCGAGACCTCCGCGACCACGTCACCGCGGCCGCCGCGCCAGGGCGACGCGGCCACCGAGTACGCGGTGACGTCGCTCGGCCACAGGCAGAAGCCGTCGTGGTGCTTGCAGGTGAGGATCACGCCGGTCATCCCGGCGGCCTTGAGCGCCCTGACCCACTGGTCGGCGTCGAGCCCGGCCGGGTCGAAGGCGGCCGGGTCGTCGTGCCCCTCGCCCCACTCCCGGTCCGTCATCGTGTTCATGCCGAAGTGGATGAACCCGTAGAACTCCATCGCCTGCCACGCGAGCTGGCGCTCGCTCGGCCGTACCGCCGTCAGTGTCCGCAGGGTCACCGGAACCGCCGGTTGTACGAGGCCAGCACGGCCAGCAGCCCGACCAGCGCCGCGAGCATGATCGCGAGGCTGCCCCACCCGGCCGTCGTACGGGCGGAGACGACGACGGCGACGCAGACGGCCGCGACGAGCGTGCGAGCGGTGACGAGCAGCACGCTGCGCGTCGAATCCTTCATGACGGTTTCCTCTCTGGGAAACGGGCCGGTCAGCCCTTCACGCCGCCGGATGCCATGCCTTCGATCAGCCGGCGCTGGATCAGCGCGTAGAAGATGAGGACGGGGACGATCACGATGACCATGCCGGCGTACAGCCGCCCGTAGTCGGCCGCCGCCTTCTGCGCGGTCATCAGGTTGAGCAGGCCCACCTGCAGCGTCTTGCCCTCGCCGGGCAGCAGGGTGAGCGCGATGATGAAGTCGTTCCAGTAGGCCAGGAAGTTGAACAGGATCACGGTGGTGAGCGCCGGCCGCGCCATCGGCAGCATCACCCTGACCATGACCTGGAAGCGGGAGGCCCCGTCCAGGGCCGCGGCCTCCTCGTAGTCGGCCGGGATCGACCGGAAGTACGCGGTGAGCAGGTAGATGGTGAACGGGATAGACGTGGCCGCGTAGACGAGCGAGAGGACCCCGGGGTTGTCGATGAAGAAACCGTCGGGGAACACGTCGGCGAGCGCGCGGTCCCAGCCGACGAGCATGAGGAAGATCGGCACGACGATGTAGTTGACGTTGACGAACAGCCCGGCCAGCATCGCGACCTCGACGAGGCCGCGGCCGCGGAACTCGTACCGGGCGATGACGTAGGCCGCCGGGACGGAGACGGCCACGACGAACACCAGCCCGAGCACCGTGACCAGCACCGAGGTGAAGAAGTACTGGCCCATGCGCGCGGTGACGAACGCGTCGGCGTAGTTCTGGACGTGCAGGCCCTTCGGCAGCGTCCAGGGGCTGCCGTAGAACTCGCCCTTCTCCTTGAGCGAGGCGAGCAGCACCCAGCCGACCGGCACCGCGATGGCCAGGGCGATCGCGGTGACGAGCACGTAGGTCAGCGGCCTTCCGGCGCGCTTGATCGTGGTCATGGTGGCGGTCCTCAGAACTGGCGCGGCTCGCGCCGCGTCGCGCGGCTGACCAGCAGCGACACGAGGAACGAGAAGGCGAAGACGACGACGCCGATGGCCATGCCGTAGCCGTACGACGAGTTCGTGTACGCCTGCTTGTACATGTAGCTCAGCAGGACCTCCGAGGAACCGTCGGGCCCGCCGCCGGTCATCGCGCGGACCAGGACGAAGCTGAGGTTGACCGCGCTCATGACGAAGAACGTCAGCGTCGTGCGGAGGTTCTGCCAGATGAGCGGCAGCGTGATGGCGAAGAACTGCCGCCCCGCGGACGCGCCGTCGAGCGCGGAGGCCTCGTAGATCTCCTCCGGGATGCTCGCCATGCCGGACATGTAGAGGACCATGTAGTAGCCGAGCGACTGCCAGACCATCGCGATCGCGACCGACCAGATGACGAGCTGCTGGTCGCCGAGCCAGATCTGCTGCAGGCCGTCGAGCGACAGCAGCCGCAGGGCGCCGTTGAGCAGGCCGTTCCGCTGGTCGAAGATCGCGGAGAAGATCGCCGCGATCACGACCACGGACAGCACGCTCGGCACGTACAGGACGAACCGGTACACCGTCCGGCCCCGCAGCCGTTGCCGGGTCATGATCGCCGCGAGGAACAGGCCCGTGCCCATCGTCACGACGGTCACCACGACCAGGAGTGCGACGGTGTTCTGGAACGCGCGGACGAACTGCGCGTCGTCGAGCAGCCGGGCGAAGTTGCCCAATCCGACGAAGCGCATGTCCGGGGAGAACCCGCTCCAGGTGAAGAGGGACATCCGGAACACGTTCAGGGTCGGGACGATCATGAACACCGCGAAGAGCACGAGCGCGGGCAGGAGGCAGGCGAGCACGAAGAGGCCGTCGCCGCGCCGCCGCGTGGTCACCTCACCCACCTGCCTGGCGCAGTTTCTCGCTGGCGTCGTTGAGCGCGGCCTGCCACTGGTCCTCGGTCTTGTCGCCGCTGATGATGCTGTTGGCGGTGTCGAAGAGGGCGGCCTTGATGTCGACGCCCTCGACGGGCGCGGTGCTCGCGAACCCGCCGACGAGCGCCTCGACCGCCGTCTCCTCGTAGACCTTGTAGAACTCGGCGTTCTCCCCGGACAGGCTGCTCGCGATGCCCTTGATCGGCTGGATCGCGTTCGACCTGGCGAAGATCTTCGCCGCCTCGTCGGAGTACAGGTAGGCGACGAACTCCTTCGCCGCGTCCTTGTTCTTGGCTGCGGCGGGGACCCAGACCGACTCCACCGACGTCGTGACGAAGCGCTTGCCGCCCACGGTGACCGGCGGCAGCGGCGTCAGGCCCCACTGGAAGCCGGCGGCGCGCGGGGCGTCCTTCATCTCGCCGACGACCCAGGTTCCGTTCGGCATGAACAGGGTCTTGTTGTCGAGGATCGACTGCTGGTTCTTGGTGAAGTCCTGCTCGTTGGCGTATCCGACCGTGGTCGGCGCGGCGTACTTCAGCAGCCGGGTGGTGAGGTCGAGCGCCTGCCGGGCCTGCGGCGTCTGCCAGACGCCCTGCTTGTACGTCATGACGTCGGTGTAGAACTGCTCCCCGCCGACGTCGGCGAGGAGGGCGAAGAAGTACGCGTCGAGGTACCCGGCGGTCGGATACGTGAACAGCGAGATCTTCTCCTGCTTGGCCTTCTCACCCAGCGCGAACATCTCGTCCCAGGTGGCCGGGACCTTCCAGCCCTTCTGGGCGAACAGCCCCTTGTTGTAGAAGAGCCCGCTCGGCGCGTAGTACATCGGCATCGTGTACGTCTGGCCGGTGCCGTACGGGTTGGTGTTGAGGTTGCCGACGATGCCCCCGATGAGCTTGTCAGCCACGGTCTTGTCCTCGCCGGGGACCTTCGCCTTCAGCACGGGCGTCAGGTCCTCGAGGGCCTTGTCCTTGATGAGCGTCTCGGTGAGCGCGGCCTTGCGGCCCTGGCCGAGCACCACGACGTCCGGGAAGCGCCCGGCCTTCATGTTCGGCGTGATCTCGTCCTCGATGCTCTTCGAGATCTGTAACTGCACGTCGACGCCGGGGTGGGAGGTCTTGTACGCCTGGATGACCTGGGCGTACATGTCCCGGCCGTAACCGCCTTCGAGGGCGGCGACGCTCAGGGTCGTCCTGCCGGAGCCCGAGCCGTCCCCGTCGGCCGAGCAGCCGGTGAGCAGTCCGAGCGCCGAGATCGCGGCGCTCGCGAGGACGAGTGATCTCCTCATGGTTCTGGAGTCCTTCCCGTGGACGACTGCCCACCTGGGTGAGGCGGAGGAACGAGTCCGGGGTCCGGCCGCGCCGGAGGTCACGACGACGGGGCGCCGCGCCGCCGACCGGGGATCTGGATCTCTCGGCAGGATCCGGACGTTGTTACAGTGGCATCGATAACATGAAGGCGCAAGAGGAACTTTGCGGACAAGCGCGACATGACTCAGTGGTGACGCGGCGGCGCCGTGGAGTCGCGCACCGACAGCGACGCGGTGGCGAGGGCGTCGGCGGTCTCGCCGGCCAGCAGCAGGGCGACGGCCGCCGCGCCGGAGCGGTAGAAGTCCTGCCGCACGGTCGTCAGCGGCGGGTGGCAATAGGCCGCCAGGGCGATGTCGTCGACGCTCACGATGGACACGTCGGCGGGCACCGACCGGCCGTGCTCGCGCAGCGCGCGGATCACCCCGAAGGCCATCTCGTCGCTGGCGGCGAAGACCGCGGTCACGTCCGGGATCATCGCGAGGACCTGCCCCTGCCGGTATCCCGAGTCGGGCGACCAGTCGCCCTCCAGCGGGGGAGGCGCCTGGATCCCGGCCGCGGCCAGGCACTCCTGCCAGCCCTGCCGCCGCTGGCGCGCCTCGATCCACTCGTCGGGGCCCGACACGTGCCACACCTGGCGGTGCCCCAGGTCGAGCAGGTGCTGCGTGGCGACGCGGCCCGCCTCCTTCTGGTCGATCCCGAGCACCCGGGCGCTCGCGGTGCGGGAGCCGTCGAGCGTGACGGTGGGGATGTCGCGGGTGATGTCCTCCATCTTCTGCGTCACCGAGATGAGCGGCACGGCGATCACGATGCCGTCCACTCCCTGGTCGGCGAGCTTGGACAGGGACCGCTCCATCAGGCCGGTGTCGAGCCTGGCGATGGTCGCGATGCTCACCGCGTAGCCCGCCGCGCCCGCGGCCGCCTCGACGCCGGCGGTCACCGCCGAGCGCGAGTAGTAGCCGCCGGACTGCAGCAGCACGAGCCCGACGGTGTGGCTGCGCCCGGAGGAGAGCACTCGCGCGGCGTTGTTGAAGCGGTAGCCGAGCCGCTCCACGGCGGCGATCACGCGCTTCCTGGTCTCCGGGTTGACGTTCGGCGAGTCGCGCAGCGCGCGCGAGACGGTCTGCGCCGACACCCCGGCGGCTCTGGCCACGTCAGCCATGCTCGGCTGCCTCGTGGGCCGCCCAGTGGGTTGCCCGGTGGCCTTCGTCATGGCGCTCCCCTTTTGCGGCCTGCCCGCGACGTCGTCAGCTGATCCTACCGCCCTTGTTACGTATGGCATCGATAACATAGGCTCTCCCACCGTGATCGAGCTGCCCGCGCCGGACCTCTCGCCGGCCCCGACGACGACCACGACCCCGACCACGAGCCCGACTGCTGGGACCGCGCTCACCTGGCGCGGGCGCCGCCTGTACCGGCACGGCGTCCCCCATCGCATCCTGTCCGGGGGGCTGCACTACTTCCGCGTCCACCCCGACCTCTGGCGCGACCGCATCCGCCGGCTCGCCGACCTGGGGCTCAACACGGTGGACACCTACGTGGCGTGGAACTTCCACCAGCCGCGCGAGGACGAGGAGCCGCGCTTCGACGGCTGGCGGGATGTCGAGCGGTTCATCCGCATGGTGGGGGAGGAGGGGCTCGACGTCGTCGTCCGGCCTGGCCCGTACATCTGCGCGGAGTGGTCGAACGGCGGCCTGCCGAGCTGGCTCACCGGCCGCGACGTCGCGATCCGCAGCTCCGACCCCGCGTTCACCTCGGCGGTCGGCCGCTGGTTCGACGAGCTGGTCCCGCGCATCGCCGCGCTCCAGGCCGCCGAGGGCGGGCCGGTCGTGGCGGTGCAGGTGGAGAACGAGTTCGGCAGCTTCGGCGACGACCAGGCGTACCTGCGCTGGAACCGCGCGGCCCTGATCGAGCGCGGCATCGGGGAGCTGCTGTTCACCGCAGACGGGCCCACCGAGCTGATGCTGGACGGCGGCACCCTGCCGGGGACCCTGGCGGCCGCCACGCTGGGCTCCAAGCCCGACGCCGCCCGGCGGCTGCTCGCGGCGCGGCGGCCGGAGGAGCCGTTCGTCGTCGCCGAGTTCTGGAACGGCTGGTTCGACCACTGGGGTGAGCGCCACCACGTCCGCGACCCCGGCGGCGTCGTGGACGCGCTCAAGCAGATCGTCGCCGACGGCGGCAGCGTGAGCATCTACATGGCGCACGGCGGGACCAACTTCGGGCTCTGGGCAGGCGCCAATGAGCACGAGGGCCGCTTGCAGCCCACCGTGACCAGCTACGACTCCGACGCGCCGGTCGCCGAGGACGGCACGCTGACCGCCAAGTTCTTCGCCGTGCGGGAGGTGCTCGGCGCGCGCGGGCCCGTGCGGATGCCCGTGCGGACGCCGACGCTGCCGCCGGCGTCCGTCCCGCTCGTCCACCGCGCGGGCCTGCTTGCCGGCCTGCGTGCCGTGCCGGCGTCCACCTCGAGCGGGCCGCGCCCGGCCTCGTTCGAGCGGCTCGGGCTCGACGCGGGCATGGTCCTGCACAGCGCTCGACCGCGGATCCCGGCGGGCGAGCACCGGCTCGTCCTCACCGACGTACGCGACCGGGCCCTGGTCTTCGCCGACGGCGCCTTCCTCGGCGTCGCCGGCCCCGACCAGCGGGAGCTGCCGGTCCGCGGCACCGGCGCCGCCGTCCACCTGGAGGTCCTGGTCGAGAGCCTCGGCCGGGTGAACTACGGGCCCGGCATCGGCCGGCACAAGGGCCTGATCGGCCCGGTCCTCGTGGACCGGCGGATCGTGCAGGGCTGGGACAGCACGCCGATCGCCCTGCAGGAGTGGTCCACCGCCGAGCTGACCCGCGCCCTCGACGGCGGTGCGGTCGAGCAGGGCGGTCCCGGGCCCGGGCAGGCCGAGCACGCCGGTCGCGGGTCCGGGACGGCTGGGTTCGCCGTCGCGACGGTGGACGTCGAGACGCCCGCGGACACCTTCCTCGCTCTGCCGGGATCCCGGCGCGGCCTCGTCTGGGTCAACGGGTTCCTGCTCGGCCGCTACTGGGACATCGGGCCGCAGGTCACGCTGTACTGCCCGGCGCCGCTGCTCCGCGCGGGCCGCAACACCGTGACGGTCCTCGAGCTCGAACGGCTCGGCACGACCCTGGAGCTGCGCGACCGCCCCGAGCTGGGCCCGCCGGAGGAGTACGTCGAGGAGTTCGGCTGACCCGCCGGCCCCTCACCGCTGGAGCCGGGCGTCGGCCGCGGCCAGGAAGACGTCGAGCACCCCGTCGCCGACCTGCGGCTGGGCCGCGCCCCAGCGGTTGCGCGGCGGGCTGACCCGGACGGCGCGGGCCTGCCGCTGCAGGTCACGCGATTCGGCGAGCAACGCGGCGGCCTTGGTCTCGTCCCCGGCCTCCCGGGCCTGCAGCGCGTCGAGCAGGTCCACCATCGCCCGGCCCCACAGCTCGGTGGCGTCCAGCCAGGACGCGGCGTCGTCGGTGAAGCCCTTCTGCACCGCTCCGCCGCGGATGGTGGCCGGCGCCGTGGCGATGGCCTTCGCGTACGGCCGCAGCGCGGTGATCGCCTGGGTGCGCCGCCCGGCGTCCCACGCCTGCCAGAACGCGGCCACCCGCGCGGCGAGCTCGGGCGCCTGGGTCTGCCAGGGGGTGCCGCCGAAGGTCGGGGCCATGTGCTCCAGGTCGCCGAAGACCAGCAGGGCCGCGGTGGCCGCCTGGTCGCCGCCGGCGAGATAGGCCATCGCGCGCGGCCAGCTCCTCCTCGCGTCGTACACCTTGTCGTTCCAGGTGAAGTCCGCGGCGCCGAAGACCGCGACCTTGCTCGCGTACGGCTGGTTCATCGGGTTGGCCACGATGCCGGACAGGTGCGCCGCCAGGCCGCCCTCGCGCTTGTCGTAGGGCGCCAGCAGCAGCCGGCCGCTGGTGTTGCCGTAGTCGTTGACCGGGTAGTTGTCCCAGACGAAGACCTTGCGGCCGAACAGCTGCGCCGCCTTCTCGGCCTGCGCGTTGGTGATCTCCGGCGGGACGGTGTCGGTGCCGGTCCACATCACCTCGACCGCGGGATCGAGGGAGGCCCGCATGGTCTGCTTGTACGTGGTGTCGGTCAGGTCGCCGTACTCGGTGGGCACCATCTGCAGCGGCTGTGCGCCGTCGTGGGTGGCGATGAAGTCGCGCTGCAGATCGTTGAGCAGGTCGACCTGGGCCTTGGCCGCGGCGGTGCGTCCGGCCGCGCCGTACGCCGTCTCGTCCGCCGCGCAGTTCCAGCGGGTGTAGCTGATGTCGTCCAGCGGGATGGAGAACGCCCTGGCGCCCAGGTCGTAGAGCGCCTGCAGCTTCCGCTTGAGGATGTCGCGGTCCGCGCGGTCGGAATAGCAGATCGACACGCCGGGGGAGAGCGCGAAGGTGAAGCGGACGTGGTTGGCGCCGGCCCGGGCCACCAGCTCGCCCAGCTCGGCCAGCTTGTCCGCCGGGTAGGGGTCGCGCCATTTGTCGCGGTGGTAGGGATCGTCCTTGGGGGCGTAGATGTAGGTGTTGGCCTTGACGTCGCCGTAGAAGTCCATCTGGTCGAGGCGTTCGGCGTGGGTCCACGGCGCGCCGTAGAAGCCTTCGATGGTGCCGCGCAGCGGCATGGACGGGAAGTCGCTGACCTGGACCCCCGCCACCTGCCAGCCACCGCCGGACGGGACGAACAGCTGCCGCAGCGTCTGCACGGCGTAGAACTGGCCCGCGGCGTCCTTGCCGCCGAGCGCGATCTGGCGCGGCGTGCCGCCCGAGACCCGCAACGCGTATCCCTCGGCCTGGCCGGGGACGACCGTGCCGCCGAGCGCCTGCGCGATGTCCGGGCGGGCCGCCGGGCCGAGGCGGACCTTGAGCAGGCCGGACGTGCCTGCGGGGATCTTGTCGGGGGCGACCGTGTCCACCCGGCCGGCGCCGTGCGCCTTGAGCTCCCGTACGAGGCGGTCGCGGGCGGCGGGGTCGGTCTGGCCGTCGGCGACCACGAGCACCCGGCCGGTGACGACGGCGGCGGCGCCGGCGCCGGTCAGCGACTGTGGGGTGGGCGACACCGAGGGTAAGGGCGGGACGGGAGCGGCCTGGGCCGCGGGGACGGGCAGGAGCGCCCCCGCACACAGGGTCGCGGCCAGCGCGAGGCACGCCGCAGGGGTGATCTTGCGTCTGCTCAAGGAAGTCTCCACTGGTCTATACCCATGAGGGGTCGGGGGGCGCGCCTTTCTCTGCGCGGTCTAGACCGGCAACCTGATCATCACCCTAATATCGGCATCTTTACTGTCAAGAGTTGCAATGCAGCACATGTCCGGCAAACCCTGCCAATGAACCGGCCTCCGCCCCTCCGCGTATCCGATGAATATGAGGGCAGCGACGCGGATCTACGCCGGTTCGGTGGTGGCGGCGGGGGTCGTGGTGCTGGTCGCGGCCCTGCGGTTCGGGGGTGCTGAGGCGGAGCCGGTGATCGCCGGCCTGCCCACCGCCGGCCCGGTCACCGAGTGGGCCCTGCCGCTGGTCAAGCTCGGCTACGACCTGTGCGCGGTGGCCACCCTGGGAACGTTGCTGGCCGCCGTCGTCCTCGCGCCGGCCGGCTCGCCCGAGAAGGCGGCCTGCCTGCGGGCGGCCCGGTGGTGGGCGCTGGGATGGGCGGTCGCCGCCGCCCTGAGCTACCCGCTGACCATGTCGTACGTGCTGCCGCTGCCCGTCACGGACCTGATCGCCGATCCCGGCCTGCTGCGCTACGGCCTGACCATCCCGCAGGCGCGGGCCCTGCTGCCGGTGCTCGGCGCCATCACCATGGTCGTCCTGGCCACCCGGCTGCCGCGCCTGCCCGGGTGGATCGCGCTCGCGGTCGCCGCGTTCGGGCTGCTGCCCCCCGCCTACGTCGGGCACGCCGCCTCGGCCGCTGACCACGACGTCGCGGTCTCCGCGCTGACGGCTCACCTGATCGCGGTGTCGTTGTGGGTCGGCGGGCTGGGCGCCGTCCTCATCCACTTCCGCCGCGCCGGCGACCTGCGGGCCGTGCTGTCCCGGTTCAGCACGATCGCCTTGTGCTGTTTCGCGGCGGTGGCCGTCTCCGGGGTCGTGGGGGCGTGGGTGCGGCTGAGCGTCGTGTCCGACCTCTGGCGGACCGAGTACGGGCAGTTCCTGCTGGCCAAGACCGCCGCGCTCGCGCTGCTCGGCCTGTTCGGCTGGACCCACCGGAGCCGTACGGTCGCGCACGTCGCCGACCGGAGCGCGCGCCACGTCTTCGTCCGGCTGGCGGCGGGCGAGATGATCGTGATGATGGCGGCCATGGGCCTGGCCGTCGGCCTGTCCCGCACCCCGCCGCCGCCCCCGTCGCCGGGCGCCGGGGACGCGCATGAGCGCCTGCTGGAGTACGACCTGCCGCCCTTCACGCCCGGCGCGCTGCTCACCGAGTTCCGCCCGGACACGCTGATCCTGCTCTGCCTGGCCCTGCCCGCCGTCGGATACCTGGTCGGCGTGCGCCGCGTGGGGGACTGGCCGCTCGGCCGCACACTCGCCTGGTACGCCGGCCTGGCGCTCCTGGCGCTCGTCCTGCTCTCCGGCATCGGTGGTTACGCGCGGGCGATGCTGTCGGTCCAGGCCCTGCAGCACGTCGTGCTGGCCGTCGTGGCTCCGCTCCTGCTCTGCCTCGGGGCCCCGCTCACCCTCGCCTCCCGGGCCACGACGGAGTCCTCCCAGTACGGCGATCTCGGCGCCCGGCTCCGGAAGCGCAGATTGACCTTCCTCGCCCTGCTGCCGGCGGCGTACATGGTGGCGTTCCCGCTGCTGTACCGCACCGGCTGGCTGGTCTGGTCGCTGGCCGGTCACGCCGCCCACCTGCTCACCATGGCCCTGTTCCTGGGCGGCGGGCTGCTGGTCTTCCGGGTGCTGGCCGGCGTGGACCCGATGCCGCGCCCCGTCTCCCGGCCGCTGCGTGCCGGGCTGCTGGGCGGCGTGCTGCTGGTGCAGCTCGCCGTGGGGGCGTTCCTGCTGCTCGGCCCGCCGGTCGCGGCCGACTGGTTCTACCTGGTGGGCCCCGACGACGGGCCGGACCTTCTCACCGACCAGCAGCTGGCCGGGGCCGTCCACCTGCTCGTCCCGCTGCTCCCGCTCGCCCTCCTGGCCGTGCGGCAGGCGCGGCAGGTGCCAGGCCCGTGACGCACGCGCTCGGCGCCCTGGCAGCCCGCCGTCGGGGTCAGGCGAGCTGCCCGGCCGCCGTACGCGCCGCCATCCGCCGCTCGAACCACACCGAGGTGAACGGCGGCACCGCGCACGCCAGCCCCAGCACCACGGTGCCCCGGCTCCAGCCCGCCTCCCGCGCCGAGAGCATCACCCCGGCCGCGTACAGCACGAACAGCGCGCCGTGGATCGGCCCGAACACCTTCACGCCGAGCTCGCCGGTCTCGGTCACATGCTTGAAGAACATCCCGACCAGCAGCCCCGCCCACGAGCACGCCTCGGCCACCGCCACGAGTCGAAACCAGCGCAGCACAATCCACCCTTTCGTCCGATTGTCGCGCTAACTCTACAGGCTGTAGAGCACAGTGCTGGTCCTCGACGACCACCGGCTGGTCGGATCGCCAAGGACCAAATGGGCATCAAGGGGGTTCCGGCGAAGGTGATCGACGCGGGTCTCGCCATGGACGCCAGGATGAACCGGTATTAGGGCGCGTCGTCAGGGGAGCGGCGGCAGGGGCTTGTCGTGGAGCCAGGCCGACAGCAGCGGCCCCACCGGCTGGGCGGCGTGCCGCTGGACGTGCGCGGCGAAGTCCTGGGTGGTGACGTTCGCGTGCCGGCGTCCCGCCGTCCAGTCGCGCAGCATGGGGAAGAAAACCTCGTCGCCCAGCGTCCGGCGCAGCGCGTGCACGGTCAGCGCCCCCCGCTTGTACACGCGGTCGTCGAACAGCGTGCCCACCCCGGGGTCGGTCAGGATGAAGTCCTGCGGGAGGGCGGTGAGGCGCTGGTGCCAGCGCCGGGCGTGGGCGGCGGCGGGCTGCCCGCCCGAGGCCTCCGACCAGAGCCATTCGGCGTAGGTGGCGAACCCCTCCTGCAGCCAGATGTCGCTCCAGCGGGACAGCGTGAGGCTGTTGCCGAACCACTGGTGGGCCAGCTCGTGCGCCACCAGCCGCTCGAACCCGCGCCGCCCGTCCACGTGGTTCCTGCCGAAGATCGACATGCCCTGCGCCTCGACCGGGATGTCCAGCTCGTCGTCGACCACGACGACGACGTAGCCGCCGAACGGATAGGGCCCGAAACGGTCGGTGAACACCGCCATCATCTCGCCCTGCCGCCCGAAGTCGTGCCGGACGCGGGTGGCCAGGCGCGTGGGGTGGGCCACCCGGGCGCCCGCGACCTCCGCGAGCCGGTAGCGCCCGATCTGCACGCTGGCCAGGTAGCTCGCCATCGGCTCGGGCTGATCGTAGACCCAGGTCGTGTTCCCGCCCGCGCGACGCTGGCCGGTGAGCGCCCCGTTCGCGATGACCACGTACGGCGACGCGGTCGTCACGGAGATCCGGTACGTCGCCTTGTCCCCGGGCCGGTCGTTGCACGGGAACCAGGACGGCGCGCCGATGGGCTGCCCGGCGACCAGCGCGCCGTCGGACAGCTCCTCCCAGCCCAGCCCGCCCCACGGGCTCGGCACCGGCGCCGGCCTGCCCCCGTAGCGGACCTCGACACCGGCGACGGCGCCCGCGGCCAGCGACCAGGGCAGCGTCACCCGCAGCTTGCCCTGGCCGTGCGTATGGCGGGCGGGAACGCCGTCCACGGTGACGCCTTCGACCCGGAAGCGGCCGAGGTCCAGGTCGAGCACGCTGAGGGGCTCGGCGGCCGTCACCGTGAGCAGGGCCGTGCCGTCGAGCCGGTTGTTCGCCAACCGGTACTTCAGCGCCAGGTCATAGTGCGACACCATGTAGCGGTGGTCGCCGTGCCCGGGGAAGTACGGTGTCATCGCCACGCCGAGATGGGGTTGCCGAACCAGCGCGTACGGCCGGGCACCGACTCCCCCCGCATGACGAGCGAGGCCGGCCCGATCGTGGCGTCGGCGCCCACCCGCGCGGCGGGCAGCACCACGCCGTGCGGACCCAGCGTCGCGCCCGCGTCGAGGGTCACGGTGTCCATGTTCATGACCCGGTCGTGGAACAGGTGGGTCTGCAGGACGCAGCCCCGGTTGACGCAGGCTCCATCACCCAATGTCACCAGATCTGCCTCTGGAAGCCAATATGTGTCACATGTGACACCATGCCCGATGTGCGCCCCGAGTGAACGCAGCCACACGTTCAGCGGCGCGGTCCCCAGCCACGGCTGCGCGAACCAGGGCGCCGCCAGCACCTCCACGAAGTTGTCCGCCAGCTCGTTGCGCCACACGAACGAGCTCCACAGCGGCCGGCTGCCCGCCCGGATCCGGCCGATCAGCGCCCATTTGGCGGCCGTCGCGACCAGAGCGGCGGCCACACCCGCGGCCAGCAGCACCACGCCGCCCAGCGCGAGCGTCACCGCGAAGCCGTAGCTCGCCGCGAGCCACTCGAAGGCGGCGGCGACCAGGACGGCGAGCGCGACCGCGCACATCGCCGGCACCACGCGGAACGCCTCGACCAGCGCCCTGGCCGCCTTGTACCGGGCGGGCGGGTCGTAGGTGCGGCTGCGGTCGGCGTCCTCGGCGGTGCGGCGCAGCTCCATGGGCGGCATGCCCACGTACGACGAGCCGGACCTGGCCTTCTTCGGCGTCGCCGACAGCACGCCGACCAGGCCGTCCTTGGGCACCTTGCGGCCGGGCGCGGTCATCCCCGAGTTGCCGAGGAAGGCCCGCTTGCCGATCCGCGCGGAGGCGATGCGCATCCACCCGCCGTCCAGCTCGTACGGGGCCACCATCGTGTCGTCGGCCAGGAACGCGCCGTCGCCGACGGAGGTCATGGTGGGCAGCGCCAGAACCGTGGACAGCTCGACGCCGCGGCCCACCTTCATGCCGAGCGCCCGCAGCCACACGGGCGTCAGGACGCTGGCGTACAGGGGGAACAGCCAGACCCGCGCCGAGGCCATCAGCCGTCCGGTCGCCCACGCCTGCCACGCCTGGCGGCTGTGCACCGGGTGACGGCCCGCGTGCAGGCCCAGCCCGAGCAGCCGCACGCTGACCAGCGTGACCAGGGCGAAGGCCGCCATGCCCGCGAGGGTCGCGACCGGCACGCCCGGCAGGGCGGCGGCCAGGGCCGCGCCGATCGTGAGCGCGTCCCCGGCGAACGCGGCCAGGACCGCGAGCCCGGCCGCGGCCGCGACGGCGGGGAGCAGGCTGAGCACCATCGCGCTCACCCCGTACACGGCGGCCCAGAACCGGGAGCGGGCGGGCCGCTCCGCCGGGCGCGACCGGCGGGACTTGCCCTGCCGGAACGCCGGCGCGCCGGCCCAGTGCTGCCCTGCCGGCACGGTGCCGGCGACCGCCGATCCGGGAGCGATCTGGGCGTTCTTCCCGATCCTGGTGCCGGGCAGCAGCGTCGAGCGGGACCCGACGGTCGCGCCCGCGCCGATCCTGATCTCTCCGACGCGCAGCAGGTCGCCGTCGTACCAGTAGCCGCTGAGATCGACCTCCTGCTCGACCGAGGCGCCTCTGCCGAGCTTGAGCAGCCCCGTGACGGGCGGCGGCGAGTGCAGGTCGGCGTCGGCGCCCACCTGGGCGCCGAGCAGCCGGGCGTACCACGCCATGTACGGGGCCCCGGCCAGGTCGGGCACGCCGAGCCGCTCCGCGAACCGCTCGGCGAACCACACCCGCAGGTGCACGCCGCCGCCGCGCGGATAGGCGCCGGGCCGCACGCCGCGCAGCACGAGCCGGGCCACGGCCGCGGACAGGCCCATCCGTCCCGCGGGGGTGACGAACAGCAGCGCGCCCAGCGCCACCCACCACCACGACAACAAGGGGGCCCAGGAGGGTGCGAGCAGGTTGCCGAGCGCGGCGAGCAGCACGATCCAGCGCGCCGCGCCGGCGCTCAGCAGCACGACCATGAGCGCGGACTGGGCCAGCGCGGCCCGCCGGGGCATCGGGGTCACCGGCGGCCGATCCGGCTCGGCCTCGCCCCTGCCGGCCAGCAGCCGGGCCAGCCCGCCGAGCGTCGGCTGGGCGTACACGTCGCCCACGGCCACGTCGGGATGGTCGGCGCGCAGGACCGACACCAGCCGGGCCGCGGCCAGGCTGGTGCCGCCGTCGGTGAAGAAGTCGGCGTCGGGGCCGCTCGGCGGCACGCCGAGGACGGCGGTCCAGTGTCCGGCCAGCCGCGCCTCGGCCGGGCTCAGCGCGACCTCCGCGGCGGCCGGCTCGGTCAGCGGCCACGGCAGCGCGGCCCGGTCGATCTTCCCCGAGGTCCTGGTGGGCAGCGAGTCGACCGGCGCCAGGCGCGGCACCAGGGCCGCGGGCAGCGTGTCCGCGAGCCGTTCGCGCGCCTGGGCGAGGTCGAAGCCGGGCTCGGTGACGAGGTAGCCGACGAGCACCTGGTGGCCGCCGCCGGCGGTGCGGACGGCGGCGGCCGCGCCCGCGACCCCGGGCAGCGCCTGCAGCGCCGCGTCCACCTCGCCCAGCTCGATCCGGCGGCCGCCCAGCTTCACCTGGTCGTCGGCCCGGCCGGCGAAGATGAGCCCGTCGGGTTCGGCGCGTACGAGGTCGCCGCTGCGGTAGGCGCGCTGCCAGCCCAGCGAGGGCAGCGGCGCGTACTTCTCGGCGTCCTTGGCCGGGTCCAGGTAGCGGGCCAGGCCGACGCCGCCGATCACCAGCTCGCCGGTCTCGCCCATGGCGACCGGCTCGCCCGTGCCGTCCACGACCGCGAGGTCCCACCCGTCGAGGGGCAGGCCGATGCGGACCGGGCCCTCGCCGGTCAGCCGCGCCGCCGTGGCCACCACGGTGGCCTCGGTGGGCCCGTACGTGTTCCACACCTCGCGCCCCGGCACGGCCAGCCGCTCGGCCAGCTCGGGCGGGCAGGCCTCGCCGCCGAAGATGAGCAGCCGGATGCCGTCGAGGTGCTCGGCCGGCCAGAGCGCGGCCAGCGTGGGCACGGTCGAGACGGCCGTGATCCGGTGGGCGGCCAGCCACGGGCCCAGGTCCATCCCGGTGCGCACCAGGGCTCTGGGCGCGGGCACGAGGCAGGCGCCGTGCCGCCAGGCCAGCCACATCTCCTCGCAGGAGGCGTCGAAGGCCACCGAGAGCCCGGCCAGCACCCGATCACCGGGGCCCAGCGGCCGCTCCTGCAGGAACAGCCCCGCTTCCGCGTCCACGAACGCGGCGGCGGACCGGTGCGTCACCGCGACGCCCTTCGGCTTGCCGGTCGAGCCGGAGGTGAAGATGATCCACGCGTCGTCGCCGGGCTCCGGCGGCGCGGGGGCCCGGACCGGGGTGCCGGTCACCGTGAGCTCTCCGGAGACGATCGCGTCCACGCCGGCCTCGGCGAAGACGGTCTCCGCGCGCTCGGCCGGGTCGTCGGCGTCGACGGGCACGTAGGCGGCGCCGGCGGCGAGCACGGCGAGGATGGACACGTACAGCTCGGCGGTCCCCGACGCGAGGCGCACGCCGACGCGGGAGCCGCGGCCGACCCCGGCCTCGGCGAGCTCGGCGACCAGCCGGTCCACCTCGGCGCGCAGCGACAGGTAGTCGAGGACCACGGTGCCGTCGTCGATCGCCGGCGCGTGCGGGTGGCGGCGCGCGGTCTCGTCGAGGACGTCGATGAGGGTACGGGGTGATGGGGCCAGTACGCCCGCGGGGTAGACCGCGGTCGAGGCCCTCAGGCGTAAATCGGCCGGATTGCTGCGCAAGCGGTGCTCCCTGGGTGGACGACGGGTGACATGCCAGAGTACGCGCACCGAGTTACGGACCGGGCCGCCGGGTGACCGAGGAAAGTTTCAGATGGGCGCGCCGCCGAATCATCGAAATTTTTCGGATGACGGCTTGTCGCCCTTCGCCCCGGGGTCATGCAATGACCAGCGAAGAACGCCGCAAGGGTGGGCTGACCGGCCGTCAGGGGCGCTGAAAACCGGGCTCGACCAGCTACCTCCTGTTTGTTTCATGGATTGACGTAATCAGAAAAGCGGTCGTAACCTCAGCGCACTGACGCGGAGGGCGGCGATTTAGTGAAGCGCGCTGATTCGTCCGATGCGGAGATTCCTCTCGACCTTCGAGGATGCGATCAATGAATCTGCTCACAACCATCAAAGGCCGCACCCGATCGATCGGCGTCCCCATGGCCGCCGTCCTGGTCACCGCCACCGCGCTGGTGACGTCCGCGGGACCGGCGCAGGCGGCGGCCCCGGCCGACGGCGCCGTGTACACGCTGGCGTCGGGGTCGAGCGGCAAGTGCGTCGATGTGACGGGCGCCTCGGCCGACAACGGCGCCCTGCTCGTCCAGACCGCCTGCGTCCCCACCGCCGCCGATCAGCAGTTCAGGGCGGTGGCGCGGGGGAGCGCGTTCAATCTGGTCAACAGCGGCAGCACCCGGTGTGTCGACGTGCCGGGCGGGTCCACGGTCTCCGGTACGCAGTTGCAGCAGTGGGGTTGCGGCGACGGCAGCAAGAGCAACCAGCAGTGGACCTTCACGCCTTCCTCCGCCGCGTCCGGCAAGTACCTGGTGAAGAGCGTCGCGACCGGGCTGTGCGTGAGCAACAAGGACGGCTCCACGGCGGGCAACAACCCGATCGTCCAGGAGGCCTGCTCCGACGTCGCCCGCATGCAGTGGTCCGTCAACTCCACCTCGTCGGGCGACCGGGTCTGGTCCAACAACGCCGACGGGTTCGCCGCCACCAGCGGCAGCGGCCTGACGACCACCACCGGAGGCGCGGCCGGCGCCACGGTGACCGTCACCACCTACGCCGACCTGGTCAAGTACGCCACCGCCGCCGCCCCGTACGTCATCAAGGTCAACGGCGCCATCACCGTCACGCCGTACGGCACCGAGATCAAGGTCGCCTCCAACAAGACCATCGTCGGCGTCGGCACCAGGGGCCACATCGTCAACGGCGGCTTCTTCCTCGGCACCGGCGTCAGCAACGTGATCATCCGGAACCTGACCATCCGCGACACCCGGATGGCCGACGACGACCCCGACGACAAGCTGTACGACTATGACGGCATCCAGATGGACACCGCCCACCACATCTGGATCGACCACAACACGATCACCCGGATGAACGACGGGCTGATCGACAGCCGCAAGGACACCAGCTACCTCACCGTGTCCTGGAACGTCCTGTCGGAGAACAACAAGGCGTTCGGCATCGGCTGGACCGACAACGTCACGGCGCGGATGACGATCCACCACAACTGGATCCACGACAACAACCAGCGCAACCCCAGCACCGACAACGTCGCCTACGCCCACCTGTACAACAACTACCTGCAGAACATCACCGGCTACGGCAACTACTCGCGCGGCGCCACCAAGATGGTGCTCGAGAACAGCTACTACGACAACGTCAAGGACCCCTACTACAGGGACGACGCCGCCGAGCTCCGCCAGAGCGGCAGCATCGTGGTCAACTCGACGGGCCAGCGGGAGACCGGCGGCTCCGCCTTCACGCCGTCCTCCTTCTACTCCTACACGCTGGACCCCGCGGCGCAGGTCCCGGCGCTCCTTCGCACCTACGCGGGCCCGCAGGCCAACATCGGCCTGTGATCGACACCCCGGGCCGGCGCCAGAGCCGGCCCGGGGCACCCCCCACCTCAGGAAAGGGCCGACCATGCGCCACGGCATCCAGGCACCGTCACGCGCCGCGAAGATCGCGGTCGTCCTGGCGATGCCCGTCACCGTCCTGACCCTCTCCACCGGAGTGAGCTCGGCCGCCGCTGCCCCGGCCGACGGCGGCGTCTACACGCTGGCGTCGGGGTCGAGCGGCAAGTGCGTCGATGTGACGGGCGCTTCGGCCGACAACGGCGCCCTGCTCGTCCAGACCGCCTGCGCCTCCTCCGCGCTCGATCAGCAGTTCAGGGCGGTGGCGCGGGGGAGCGCGTTCAATCTGGTCAACAGCGGCAGCGGCCGGTGCGTCGACGTGCCCGGGGCTTCGACGGTCTCCGGTACGCAGTTGCAGCAGTGGGGTTGCGGCGACGGCGGCAAGACCAACCAGCAGTGGACCCTCATGCCCTCGACGGCCGCGTCCGGCAAGTATCTGGTGAAGAGCGTCGCGACCGGGCTGTGCGTGAGCAACAAGGACGGCTCCACGGCGGGCAACAACCCCATCGTCCAGGAGACCTGCTCCGACGTGGCCCGCATGCAGTGGACCTTCAACTCCATCTCCGGATCGGCCACTCCGACGGTGGCGTCCGACGGCACCGGCCGCTACCGGACCGTGCAGGCGGCGATCGACGCGGTGCCGGCCGGCAACGGCAGCCAGGTGGTGATCACCATCAAGCCGGGCACCTACCGGGAGATCGTCGTCGTCAACAAGCCGTACGTGACGCTGCAGGGCCTGGGCTCGTCCCCGTCGGACACCCTCATCGTGAACAACCACTCGGCCTACACCCACGGCACCTCCGGCAGCTACACCGCGCTGATCTCGGCACGTGACGCCGCCGCCACCAACCTGACGATCTCCAACGACCTCGACGAGAGCACCGTCCCCAGCGGTGCGCAGGCCGTAGCCCTGCGGCTGGACGGCGACCGCACCACGCTGACGAACGTCCGCATCCTGGGAGACCAGGACACCTTCCTCGTCAACGACTCGGCCCGCGCGTACGTCAAGAACTCCTACGTCGAGGGGACCGTCGACTTCGTCTTCGGCGGCGGCACGATCGTCTTCCACAGTTGCGACATCTACGAGAAGCGCAGCACGGGCGGTCCCGTCACCGCGGCCAGCACGGCGGCGGCCAAGACGTACGGCTTCCTGTTCTACAAGTCGCGCATCACCGGCGCCACGAACAACACGACCACCCTCGGGCGGCCGTGGCGCCCCGACGCGCAGGTGCTCTACCGGGAGTCGACGCTGAGCGCGACGATCGCGACCGCGCAGCCCTGGACGGACATGTCATCGAATTCCTGGAAGAACGCCCGTTTCCTCGAATATCGGAACAACGGCGCCGGCGCGACCACCAACGCCAACCGCCCGCAGCTCAGCGACGCGCAGGCGGCGAACTACACCCCCCAGAAGTACCTGGCCGGCGGCGACGGCTGGAACCCCGCCGGCTAGCGCCGGTGACCGCCCTGTTCGGCGTGGATCTTCTTGGCGATGTCGACGTCCGCGATCGAGCGCTCGATGAGCGCTCGCATCGCGGTCTCGGCCGCCTTCGGGCGCTGCCGGCGGACGGCCAGCAGGACCTCGGCGTGCTTGTCGGCGGACTCGCTGGTGAGGTTCGCGTGCACGAACTGGTCGCGCAGCCGCAACCCGGCCTCGATCGCGGTCGCCATCCGGGCCATCAGCTCGTTGTGCGCCGCGCGCAACAGCGCGTGGTGGAAGGCCAGGTCGGCCTCGACCTGGTCGCCGGTCGGCCGACCGGCGGCCTCGCGCATGGCGGTCAGAGCGTCCTCGAGCGCGGCCAGGTCCCGGTCGGTACGCCGTAGCGCGGCCATGCGCGCCACCGCGGGCTCGATCGTCAGGCGCACCTCGCCCAGCTCGTCGAGGAACACCTCGTCGACCTGGGCGGCGAAGCGCCAGCGCAGCACGTCGGCGTCGAGCAGCGACCACTGCTCGCGCGGCGCGACGAACGTGCCGCGCCGGGGCCGCGCGCCCACCAGACCTTTGGCGGCGAGCACGCGCAGCGCCTCCCGCACCGCCGTCCGGCTCACCCCGAACCGCTCCTGCAGCGCCACCACGTCGAGGTCGTCGTCGGGGGCGATGACGCCGTTGACGATGGCCGTGCCGAGACTGACGACCACGCGGTCGTGGGCGCCGGCCCTTCCGATCTCCTCCATGCCGGAATCATGCCATGGCCGGACCGCCTGCAACAAAAAGTAATCATATTAATGAAGATGAGCCAGCTCCAGGACGGCCAGCTCGCCCTGCAGGACGAGCACGGCCCCGCCGATCGCGGCCGCGTCCGAGCCGCTGACCGAGGAGACCACCCGCACCGGGTGCGCGCGCCGGGCGAAGGTGCGCCGCCGCACCTCCTCCTGGACGACCGACTGGTAGATCGGGCCCGCCGCGGCGAGGCTGGGCCCGGCGAGCACGATCGTGTCGAGGTCGAACAGGCTCGCCATGGTGACGGCGGCGGTGCCCAGGTGGCGGGCGGAGCGCTCGATGAGGGTACGCGCCTCGGGGTCTCCGGCCTGCGCCGCGGTCGCGATGCGGCCGAACCCGGCCATGACGTCGGAGTCGGCGGGGTCGAGCCCCAGCCGCAGCCCGAGGCCGGATGCTTCTAGCGCCTGCCTGATCACCGCGGTGGGATCGGCGTAGTTGCCGAGGCAGCCGTAGTTGCCGCAGCCGCACGGCCCTCCGTCCAGGTCGACCGTGATGTGGCCGATCTCGACGCCGTTGGAGGAGCTGCCCCGGTAGAGCTCGCCGTCCACGACGACGCCCCCGCCGATTCCGCTGGCCATGTAGACGCAGCCGAACGCGGGCGTGTCCACCGCCCCCAGCCAGTACTCCCCGATCGCCGCGGCCGCCGCGTCGTTGTCGAGCAGCACCGGCAGGCCCAGGATCTCCGACAGGCGCGGCGCGACCGGGTATCCGAACCATTCGGCGGTCGGCTGGTGGGTCAGCAGCACGCCCGCCCGCCGGTCCTGCGGCCCGTACGTCGCCAGTCCCACCCCGAGCACCTTCCCGCGATCGACTCCGGCGGTGTCGAGCAGGGCGTTCACGCGCGAGGCCACCAGCGTGAGGCCCTGCCCGGGAGGCAGCAGGGCCGTGCCGGGGAACGAGGTCCGCGCGACCGGCCGGCCCGTCAGGTCGGCGAGGACGACGACGCAGGTGTTGCGTTCGAACAGGACGCCCACCGCGTACCGGGCCCGCGGGTTGAGCTGCAGCAGCGTCCGGGGCTTGCCGCCGGTGGACGCCCCGCGCCCGACCTCCACGACCAGCCCGTGGTCCATGAGCTCGCGGACGACCTGGGTGATGGTCGCCGGTGTGACCCCGGACTCGGCGGCGAGCTCGATCCGGCTGATGGTGCGCGCCGCCCGGATGCGGTTGAGCACGATCCCGCGGGTTCTCGGCCTACCGGCCACTCGGTCTCCCTTACTTCGGGTGCCAAAGAAAGCCGGGCCCGGGCCGGTGTGTCCGGCCCGGGCCGTCGTTCCGTCAGCGGGCGGCGCAGGACGGCGTGGGGACGCTGTTGCTGCCGTTCCACGAGCCCAGGAACCCGAAGGTCGTACTGGCTCCGGCGCCGAGGCTGCCGTTGTAGCTCATGTTGCGGGCGGTCACGTTGGATCCGCTGCTGCTGACCGTCGCGTTCCAGGCGTTGGTGACGGTCTGGCCGTTGGCGAAGGCCCACGTCACCGTCCAGCCGCTGATCGCCGAGCTGCCCGCGGTGACCCGGACCTCGGCCTGGAAGCCGCCGCCCCACTGGCCGGTCACCTGGTAGGTGGCCGAGCAGGCGCCGGAGGGAGGCGTGGGGGTGGGCGTGGGGGTTGGGGTGGGAGTGGGTGACGGGGTGCCGGACGAGCCGCCGTAGATCGTGGCCTCCTTGGCGGTCGCCTTGATGCCGTTGGCGCCGTTGAAGATCCGCTGGCCCCAGGTGGTGAGCTGGCTCGGGTTGAAGCCGGTCGCCATGTCGAGGATCGGGTCGGTGTTGCCGCTCCAGGACCAGCCGAGATAGCCGAGGCCGCGTGACTGCGCCTCGGCCAGGATCGTCTCGTGGTCGACCTCGCTGGAGCTGAAGCGCCAGCCGAACTCGCCGATGACCAGCGGCCACCCGTTCGCCTGGAAGCGGTTGAGGTAGTCGACGATGCCGGCGGCGGTGTTGAAGACGGCGTACATGTGGATCGACAGCACGGTGTTGTGCTGGGTGTCGGCGTTCAGGATCGTCTGGGCGTTGTCGCGCATGACGTACTGCCAGTCCTGGCCCCAGTTGGGGGCGTCGACCATGAGCAGGTGCTCGAAGCCGTTGCTGCGCATCTTCTTGATCGCGTTCGCGGTGGCGGCGGTCCACTGGGCGGCGTTGGTGTTGCCGATCGGCTCGTTGCCGATGTTGATGACGACGTAGTTCTCCTGGCCGACGAGCGCGCTCTTCTGGCTGATCCAGTAGTCGGCCGCCTCGTCGAGCGAGGCGGCGGCGCCCTCCTCGCCGTAGCCGGTGGTGTCGTGCACCTCCAGCACGCAGATCAGCTTGTTCTGCTTGCACAGGGAGATGACGTTGGCGACGTCGGTGGACGGGCCCCACCGTTTGCCGCTGCCGAGCACGACGCGCACGGTGTTGGCGCCGAGCGCCTTGATGTTGGCGAACGAGCCGGTCTGGCTGGTGTACCAGACGTGGGGGTGATTGACGCCCCGCATGATGAATTCCCGGCCGTTGGCCTCGACGATCTTCGTGCCGCTGACGTGCAGGCCCGCGGCCGCGGACGCGGACTGGACGTACACCAAGACCGACGCGACGGCCGCGAGCACGGCGGCGCCGAGGGCGAGAAGCCTTCTTCTCATGACCTACCTCGTGGTCGGGCCCCGGCCATCCGGGGCGGAAGCGCCCCACACGCTATAGAGCCGCCGAAGGCCGGAGAAGCAGGGGAGATCACGCCCGGCCCGCGCGAACTGCCGATCCATGCCCCTGCCTGCGGCGACCGGCCCGGGGGAGGTGAGGGATCACCTGAAAGTTTCAGCCGTTAAATAAGTCTGCTCACGACAGGGCCGCGCGGGGCAGCCCTGGGATGACCGAGAGGAAGAACTCGCGGATGGCGGATTCGACCTTCACGGAGTCGCGGTCGAAGAGCCACTGCGCCTGCAGGCCGTTGATGAGGGAGATGGTCATGGTGGCCAGCGTCTCGGGGTCGATCGCCGGGCGCAGCCCGTCGCGGAGTGGGGACACCGGGAGCCGACCTTCGGGCTCATCGCCGTCGACCGCACGACGTTCGAGCGCCACCCCAAGCCGAGCCTGGCCTGGCTGGGCGGGGTCGCCCGCCGAGGGGAGATCTGATGCTGAAGCCGCGCTCCACCCCCACCCGCGAGCTGGTCGGCCTCGACGGGCTCTGGCGGTTCGCGCTCGCCGGCCGCAAACCACAGGGATAGCGGTCACTCCAAGGCCAGGTGCACCGGGCCGCCCGTGGGGTCGGCGTCCGCCACGAGGGAGTAGGGGACGCGGAAGACGCGGCCGGGAGCGGCCGGCCACGGAAGCCGGGCACGGCCGAGGACGCGTCCGTCCTGGGTGGCGGTGACCCGCGGAAGCGTCCGGAAGGCGTCCGCCCAGAGCAGGAGCCTGCCACGGGAGGGCGGCGGCCCGCCGGGGCGGACGAGCTGCGGCGCGACCCAGCGCAGAGGAGCCTCGGCCACCAGCGGCACCCCGCCGGCGGGGGCGGGGCTCCCGGCCAGGTGCCGCAGGACGGCCGCGGCCACGTGGCGGCCGTCGAGCGCGGCGACGTCGGCGGTGTCGACCGGGTGCAGGAGGTTCCCGGCCGCGAACACCCCGGGCAGGCTCGTGGCCAGGGAGGTGTCCACACGCGGCCCGAGCGTGGCCGCGTCCATCTCCAGGCCGCCCGTACGGGCCAGCTCGTGGTCGGGGATCCAGTCGCCGGTGGTGATCACCGTGTCGCAGGGGACGCGGCGGCGTCGCCCGGTGCCGAGGTCCTCGATGTCGACCGAGGTCACGCGGCCCTTGCCGTTGACGGCGACGACCCGGGTGCGGGCCCGGACGAGCACGCCGAAGGCCAGCCGTCCCGGGAGGTGGAAGGCCGCGTAGGCCTCGGGCCGGTCGTACTCGCTGGTCATCAGCACCGTGCGGCAGCCCGCCTCGCGCAGGGTCAGGACCGCCGACCAGCTGACCAGCTCGGCGCCGACGACCACGGCGCGCCGCCCGACCTCGCGGTGGTGCAGGTGGACGAGGTTCTGCAACTGGCCGGTGGTGTAGACGCCGTCGGGACGGTCGCCGGGGATGAGCCGGGCCGGGCGGGGCCGCTCCCGGGCGCCGGTCGCCAGGACCACCGCGTCGGCCTGGACGAGGCGGCGGCCGTTCGGCGAGGTCACCTCCAGGGTCCGCGGTCCGGCCCAGCCGGTGACCATGGCCTCGGTCTCCAGCCGGGCTCCGGCGTCGCGGGCGTGGCGGGTCAGCTGGCGCGCGTACGCGGGTCCGGAGATGAACCTGCGCAGGTCGCGCAGGCCGTAGCCGGGGTGGTCGCTGTGCCGGGGGATGCCGCCGGTCTCCGGCTCGCGTTCCAGGACCAGGACGTCGCCGTCCACGGACGGGGCGAGCGTGGCGGCGGCGGTGAGCCCGGCCGGACCTCCGCCGATCACGGCCACCCGTACCCGCTCGTTCATTCCGTTCCCCCTTCGAAGATCTCGCGTACCCGGGCCCCGCAGTAGAAGCCCTGGCAGCGTCCGTTCATGGCTCTGGTGCGGCGGCGCAGGCCCTCCACCCCGGCCGGCGGGATCACCGACGCCAGGGCGTCGCGGATCTCGCCCTTCGTCACCCGCTCGCAGAAGCACACGACCCGGCCGTACTCGGGGTCGGCGGCGATCGCGGCGGCGTCCTGGTAGGGGCGCGGGAAGGCCTCGCCCAGGTTGGGCATGCGGGGCGGCGCGGGCAGCGCGGTGCGCTCGGCCAGGTCGAGGTGGCCCTTGAGCAGGTCCGCGACGTGCTCGGCGATCGCCATGCCGGCGGTCAGGCCGGTGGAGCGGATGCCGCCGACCAGGAGATAGCGCTGCCCGGCGTCGAGGTCGATCAGGTAGTCGTCGCGTCCGATCGAGGCGCGCAGGCCCGCGTAGGTCGCGGTGACCTCCTCCGCCATCAGCCGGGGCATGAGCTCCGCGCCCTTCTCGCGCAGGAACTCCAGCCCCGCCTCGGAGGTGCCGGTGGCGGTCCGGTCCGTCAGGTCCTCGGCGGTCGGGCCGACCATGACGTTGCCGTAGATGGTGGGGCTGACGAGCACGCCCTTGCCCGCCGACGACGGCACCGGCAGCACGATGCAGGGCGCCAGCGGCCGGGCGAGCTTGTCGAAGACCAGCAGCTCGCCGCGGCGCGGCGTGACGGTGAAGCGGTCGTGGCCGAAGAGGGCGTCGAGCGCGTCGGCGCCGAGCCCGGCGGCGTTGATCACCCACCGGGCGGAGAGCTCGCCCCCCGTGGTGACCAGCCGGGTGGCGTCCGGCCCGGGGTGGACCGCGGTGACGCGGTGGCCGCGCAGCAGCGTCACGCCGCGGTTGACGGCGTCGGTGGCCAGGGCGAGGTTCGTGGTCCAGGTGCAGATGATGGACTCGCCGGGCACCGTCAGCCCGCCGAGCGCGCCCGCGCCGAGGGCGGGGACCCTGCGGTAGACCTCGGCGGCGTCGACGATCTCGCAGGCGGTGTAGCCGTTGCGCTCGGCCTTGGCCCGCAGCTCGGGCAGGGCGTCGAGCTGTTCCGGCGTCCAGGCCACGAGCAGCGCCCCGGTGCGCTCGACCGGGATGCCGGTGGCCTCGGCGTACCGGCCGAGCAGGTCGTAGCCGCGGGCGACCAGGCGGGACTCCAGGGTGCCGGGCTTGGCGTCGAAGCCGGTGTGCAGGATGGCGGTGTTGGCCTTGCTGGTGCCGTCGCCCACGTCGTCGCGCGCCTCCACCAGCGCCACCGACAGCGCGGTGCCGCCCAGCAGGCGCGCGATGGCCGCGCCGACGATGCCGCCGCCGATCACGGCCACGTCGTAGGTGTTCACGAGTTCTCCTTCGACGACAGAGTGGCCCGGGCGGCGGCCTGCCACCGCTCCAGGTACGCGGCGGCCCGGTCCGCGGGCCAGACGGGCTCGTAGACGGCCGACGGCCGCCAGCCGCCGACCGCCGCGGCGGCGTCCAGGGCCGGGTCGAGGGCCATCAGCGCGCAGGCGGCGGCGCCGAGCGGGGTCGCGTGCGGCGACGGGTAGACCTCCACGGGGAGCTGGGCGAGGTCGGCCTGCGCCTGCATGAGGACGCGCGAGCGGGTCAGGCCGCCGTCCACGCGCAGCCGGGACAGCGGCGCGCCGAGATCCGCCCCCACCAGCGCGGTCAGCTCGGCGACCTGCGCGGCGATCCCCTCCAGCAGCGCCCGTACGAGGTGCCCGCGGCCGGTGCTGAGCGTCATGCCGGTGAACGAGGCGGTGGCGCCGGCGTCCCACCACGGCGCGGCCAGCCCGGCTAGCGCGGGCACGCACAGCACGCCGTCGCCGGAGGGCGCCGCGACGGCGTCGAGCTGGTCCGCGCCGGAAATGAGGCCGAGGTCGGCGAGCCAGCGCACGGCCGAGGCCGCGGTGTAGACCTGGCCGTCCACGCAGTAGCGCGTCTCGCCGCGCAGCCGCCAGGCGATCGAGGTGGCCAGGCCCGATACCGAGCGCGCCGGGGACGTCCCGAGCTGGGCGAGCAGGAAGGCGCCCGTGCCGTACGTGCACTTGGCGGTGCCCGCCTCCAGGCACGCCTCGGCCAGCAGCGCGGCCTGCTGATCGACGATCAGCCCGGTCACCGGGACCTCCGGGCCGAAAGCGGTGGTCGTGCCGACGACGGCGTCACCGGCGACGATCTCGGGGAGCCGTTCGGAGCCGAGCCCGAACAGCTCCAGCAGCTCGCCGTTCCACCGCGCGTCCTCCAGCCCGAGCAGGAGGGAGCGGCTGGCGGTGGAGGCGTCGGTGACGAACGCGCCGCACAGCCGGTGCACCAGCCAGGTGTCGGTGGTCGTCACGACGCCCTCGGTGGTCAGCTCCTCGCGGATCCAGCGCATCTTCGGCGCCGAGAAGTACGGGTCGAGCACGAGGCCGGTCAGCGCGGCCACCCGGCCGGCATGCCCGGCCCGCGCGGCGCACAGCGGCTCGGCACGGCGGTCCTGCCAGACGATGGCGGGCGTGAGCGGCTCGCCGGTGACGGGATCCCAGGCCAGCACGGTCTCGCCCTGGTTGGCCAGGGCGACCGCGTCCAGCGGCACGCCCGCCGCGGCGGCCGCGCGCCGCCCGGCGGTCAGAACGGAGTCGAGCAGGGCACGCGGGTCCTGCTCGACTCCGCCGCCCTCCAGGTAACGCGGGCGCAGGGCCTCCTCGGCGATCGCCAGGACGGCGCCACCGGCGTCCACGACGATGGCCTTGGTCCCTGACGTGCCCTGGTCGATCGCGAGGACGTGCATCGTCAGATCTGCTCCTTCTGCGCGAAAGCGCCGTCGATCGAGTGCATGTCGGGCATGTCCAGCGCCCGGCGGCCACGGGTCGCCAGCAGCGTCACGAGGTAGGCGGCGCCGATCACGACCATCACCAGAACGTAGAGCCAGGCGTCGCGGAAGGAGGCATCGCGGAAGAGGGACAGCTCGAACACCAGCCACACGACCGACACCGCCAGGACGGGCTTCTCCCAGGCGCCGAGGTCGAACTTGCCGTTGGCCGGCAGGTGCCGCCGCTTGGCGAGGTAGAGCGCGACGGTCGCGGCGTAGATGACGGCCGGCAGCAGCGTGGCCGCGCCGAACAGGGTGAACAGCGCGTCCTCCGAGAAGGCCGAGAACAGGCCCAGGATCACCTCGGCGAGCACCACGTAGAACACCGTCGCCCGCAGCGGGGTGCCGAAGCGCGGCGAGACCCGCTGCCAGTGCCGCCAGCCCGGGAACCGCTCGTCGCGGGACATCGCCCAGGTCAGGCGGGTGCCGGTCATCATGATGACCAGGCCGCAGGCGAAGATCGCCAGCACGACCAGCAGCAGCAGGAGCGTGGCGACGACCGGCCCGAGGGTCTGCTTGATGACGTCGGCGATCGGGGTGCCGGACGCCGCGAGCGCCACCGGGTCGCCGGCCGCGAGCGTGACCGCGACCAGGAACAGGAAGCCCAGGACGCCGGAGGCCAGGACCGCCTGCCACATGGCCCGCGGGACCACCCGCTCGGGGTCGGTGGTCTCCTCGGCGAGGTTGGCCGCCGACTCGAACCCGACGATGGTGAACGCGCCGAGCAGGAAGCCCAGCACCCACGGCCCGGCCGAGGTCAGGTCGCCGAAGCTCCAGTATCCCTCGGCGGGCACGGCGCCCCGGCTCCACAGGTTGCCGAAGTCCATGTCGTTGCGGACCGCGGCCACGACGAGCAGCAGCACGGTCAGCAGCACCATGCCGGCCAGCTCGGCCGACACGGCGGTGTTGTTGACCTTCTCGGACCACCGGGTGGAGCCGCCGACGAGCGCGGCCTGACCGAGCAGGATCACCGCGGTGACCGCCCAGGTGATGCCGCCGCTCGCCGTGTAGTCCAGCAGGACGGGCAGGACCGTCGAGGCCACCGTGTAGTCCACGGCCACGACGACGACGGCCAGGAACATGAACGAGATCCAGCCGATGATCCACCCGAGCACCGGGTTGGCCAGGCGGGAGGTCCACTGGTAGGCGTACCCGGTCACCGGGATCCGGGAGGCCAGCGAGCCGATGACGAACGCCACCGCGAGCTGGCCGACCACCGCGATCGGCCAGGTCCAGATGCCGAGCGGCCCGGAGGAGCTCAGCACCGACCCGTAGGTGGTGAAGATGCCGGTCGCGATCGAGACGAACGCGAAGGCCACGGCGAACGAGGCGAACCTGCCGGTCCGCCGCTCGAAGGACTGTTCGTAGCCGAACCGGGCCAGCTCGGCGCTGTCGGTACGCGCTGTGTGGTCTCTCATCGCAACCTCCCTCTTGGTATATACCATGTGGTGTAGACCGCAAGGTATCGTCCAAGTGGGCTAGGGTGTCAAGCATGGGTTCACCCCGTTACGTGACGATCGCCGCGGAGCTGCGTGACCGGATCACCGGCGAGAAGCTCGGCCCGCACACCCTCATGCCGTCGGAACGGGAGCTCAGCGAGACGTTCGGCGTCAGCCGGATGACCGCCCGGCAGGCCCTGGCGCTGCTGGAGAAGGAGGGATACGTCTACCGGCGGCCGCCGCGGGGCACGTTCGTGGCCGAACCGCGGGTGCCGTTCCACATCGGCAGTTTCTCCGACGAGATCATCCTGGCCGGGCGGCGGCCGTCGGCGCAGCTCATCTGGGCCGAGGAGCGCCCCCCGACGCCTTCGGCCCGGGAGGCGCTCGACCTGGCCGGCGACGAGACCGTGCACGCTCTGCACCGGCTGCGCTTCGCCGACGACGAGCCGATCGCGCTGGAGACCACCTACTTCCCCAGCGCGATCACGCCCGGCCTGCTGGAGCGGCCCCTCACCGGCTCGCTCTGGCACATCCTGCGTGCCCACTATCGCGTCGTGCCGGCCGACGCCTCCGCCGTCATCGAGTCCATCGTCATCGACGACGCCTCCTGCGCCCGGCTGCAGGTCCGCAGCGCCTCCAGCGGGATCCTCCTGACCCGCCGCACCTACACGGCCGAGGGGCGCTGCATCGAGTTCGCGCGCGACGTGTACCGGGCCGACCGCGCGTCGTTCAAGGTGGAGGCGCGGATCCCGGTACCCGTCGAAGGCGGCTGAACGCGCGTCAGGCGGTGTCGCCGCCGTCGGCCGGCAGCGTGCTGCCGGTCATGAAGGCGGACAGGTCGGACGCGCAGAACAGGACGACGCGCGCGATGTCGTCGGGGACGCCGATCCGGCCGATCGGGCCGTTCAGCATGAGGTCGGTCGGCGGGAGGTCGCCGGCCGCGCTCGACACCAAGCTCGACGGCGCCGCCATGGCCCGCGCCGCCAGGCGCTGGCGGCGAGAGTCCGTGACCGCCGTGTGCGCCTACAACGACGAGGTCGCGATCGCCCTCCTCATGGGCATGCGCCGGGCCGGGCTCGCCGCCCCCGGCGATCTGGCGGTCATCGGCACCGACGACATCCCCCTCGCCCAGGCGGCCGACCCGCCGCTCAGCACGATCGCCTTCGACCTGGAGAAGGTGGGCCGCTCCCTGGCCGACGCGGTCGTGGCCAACCTGTCGGGCCGCAAGCCCCGCCTGACGCCGGCCTCGCTGTCCCCGCACGTCATTCACCGCGCCTCCACCTGAAACCTCCGGGAGCGCCGCGCTCGGGCCGATCTTCGCTTACTGTGCATCTCGGGGAAACGCTGCGGGAGAATGGCCGGGCCAGCGCGCACGGAAGCGCGGCGTACCGGGGGAAAACGGAGGATGACGTCGGGAATGAGCACGCAGACGCACGAGCATCTCGGCCCGTACCGGGTGCTCGGGAAGATCGGTGAGGGCGGCATGGGGGTGGCCCACCTCGGTCTGGACGGCGCGGGCCGCGAGGTCGCGATCAAGGTGCTGCACCCGCACGTGGCCGCCGATCTCAAGTCGCGTGACCGGCTGCTCCGCGAGGTGGAGACGATGCGGCGGGTGCGCAGCCGCTACGTGGCCGAGGTGATCGACGCCGAGCTGGCGGGCAACCGGCCCTACGTGGTGACCCGTTTCGCCGCGGGCCGCACGCTGGAGGACACCGTGCTGGCCGACGGCCCGCTGGAGGCGCGCGAGGTCGTCAAGCTCGCCCATGGGCTGTGCCAGGCGCTGGTGGACATCCACGCGGCCGACGTGATCCATCGCGACCTCAAGCCGTCCAACGTCATGCTGGTCGACGGCGAGCCGCTGGTCATCGACTTCGGCATCGCGCATCTGGTGGACGCGGCCCGGCTGACGCAGACCGGGATGTTCGTCGGCACGCCGGGCTACCTGGCGCCGGAGATCATCCGTGACTCGCAGATCACCCAGGCGGCCGACGTGCACGCGCTGGCCTCGACGGTGTTCTTCGCGGCCACGGGGCTGCCGCCGTTCGGGACGGGGACGTTCGAGGCGATCTGCTTCAACACCATGGAAGGGCGGGCGCAGATCGACAAGGCGCCGGCGTGGCTGCGGGGCTGGCTGAGCCGGGCGATGCAGGTCGATCCGGCGGCGCGGCCCGGCGCGGGGGAGCTGCTGCGGCTGGCCAGGGCCCTCGATCCGGCGGGCCGCCCGGACAGGACCAAGCGGATCGCGAGCGGCACGCTGACCATGGACATCGTCGCCGACCTGCTCCCGCCGGTCGAGTACGCCCCGAGCCGCCAGGAGGAGCGGCCGCCGCCCTACGTGCCCGCCCCGGCTCCGACCGTCCACGACGACCGGCCGCGGGAGCCCCGCCCGGCCCCGCCGCCCGCGGAGCCCTTCGAGCTCAAGCGCTTCCTGGCCGGCAGCGGGTTCGTCGGGGTGCTGGTGCTCGTGACGCTGGTGGCGGCGACCGTCGTCATGCCGGTCGCCGTGGGTCTGGTGGCGGCGGCCCTCTCGCTGGCGTTGCGCGCCGGCGATCACTTCCTCGCTGAGACCCGGCCGCCGTTCGGCAGGGCCGCGCTCGTCGCGGTGGGCCACCTGTTCCTGTCGCTGGCGTTCGGCACCGTCGTCGCGAGCCTCCTGCACTTGTCCGGCCGGTTGAGCGCCAGCCACGCGGAGTCCCTGGCCGCCGGCGCGTTCACGCTGGGGCTGTTCGTGCTGCCCGGCGCGGGCGTGGTGCGGCAGGTCGCCGCGCGCACCCTCGCCCGCCTGCTGCCCGGCCGCAACGCGACCGTGGTGACGGTGGCCGTGATGGGACCGGTCGCGCTGACCTCGGTGATCGTGGCCCTGGTCCAGGGGCTGTAGGGACGGACCGCCCGGTCGGCGGCGGTCGCAGGGGGCGGTGGGCGATCAGGTCGCCCGCCGCCTTCGGGCTCGCGCCTGCCGCCGGCGGACTTGCGTCGCGGCGGGTGCTCGTGTTTGAGTACTCATATGCGAGCAACACGCCTTTTCATTCTCGGCGCCCTGGCCGACGGCGGCCCCATGCACGGGCACAAGATCCGGGCCGCCGCTCAGCTGGACCGGGTGGAGCTGTGGGCGGACGTCAAGCCCGGCTCGTTGTACGGCGCGCTGCGCCGGATGGCGGACGAAGGCGTCGTCGAGGTGGTCCGCACCGAGCAGGAAGGCAATCTGCCCGCCCGCACGGTCTACGGCATCACCGGCAAGGGCCGGACCGAGCTGGTCTCGCTGATCAGGTCCGTCCTCGAGGACACGAAGTTCCGGCCGGACGCGATCCAGCTCGTGCTCCTGCACAGCGGCGAGATCGGCCCCGACGAGCTGCGCACGGCCGTCCAGCGACGGCGGGACGCCTTCGCCGCGCAGCTCGACTTCTGGCGCAACCTGCGCGTCGAGGCCGACCCGCACCTGACCAGGTTGGAGGCCGTCGCCTTCGACTACACCCTGATGCAGCTCGAGATGGAGCTGACCTGGCACGACCGCCTGCTCGCGGAGCTCGCGAACCCCGCCGGGCAGCCCTGACGCGCCCGCTACCAGAAAGGTGAGAAACTCATGCCCCCTCGGCGTTTGCACGTCGCCGTCATCGGCGGCGGGATCGGCGGGCTCTGCCTGGCGCAGGGCCTGAAGCGAGCCGGCGTGGCGGTCACCGTGTACGAACGGGACCGCACGGCCGACTCGCGCCTCCAGGGCTTCCGGCTGAACATCGATCCGTCCGGGAGCGTCGCGCTGCACGCCTGCCTGCCACCCGCCCTGTGGGAGGTGCTGGTGGCCACCGCGGGCGACCCGGGGCCCGGGATCGGCTTCCTCGACGAACGGATGCGCACGCTCGTCCGCATCGGCCAGGACGGCCCTGACCGGGACCCGCTGGATCCCGCGACCGGCCGGCACGCGGTCAGCCGCATCACCCTGCGCAAGCTGCTGCTGGCCGGCCTGGACGACGTCGTCCGCTTCGGCAAGGAGTTCACCGGCTTCGCCCGGGCGGACGACGGGACGGTCACGGCGAAGTTCGCCGACGGCACCGCCGCGACCGCCGACGTGCTCGTCGCGGCCGACGGCGTCAACTCCCGGGTGTGGGCGCAGCTCCATCCCGCGGCCGGCCGCACCACGCTGCCGGCGACGGCCGTGGCCGGCAAGCTCTTCCTCACGGAGGACAACCGGCGATGGCTGCCGGAGCGGCTGCTCGCCGGCATGAATGTCTTCTGGCCACGCCGGGACTTCCTGTTCACCGCGATCTTCCGCAGGCGCGAGGACCCCGCGGCGATCACCGCCCGGCTCGGCGACCGGGTGCGCGCGCTCGGGCTGGAGCCGGAGCGGCTGCTGGCGGACGCGCACGACGACGACTACGTGCTGTGGGCGTTCATCGCGCACCGGGACTCCCTCCCGGCCGACTTCACGCCGCAGGCCCAGGCCGACCCGGCCGCGGTACGGGAGATGCTGGCCCGGCGGACCGCCGGCTGGCATCCCGACCTGCGCCGGCTGCTCGCCGACTCGACCCCGGACACCCTCTACCAGACCGAGTTCAGCGCCGCCGCGCCGCTCCGACCGTGGGAGACGGGCAACGTCACCGGGCTCGGGGACGCCGTCCACCACATGCCCCCGGTCGGCGGGCTCGGCGGCAACGCGGCGCTGCGCGACGCGCACCGGCTCTGCGCCGCGCTCACCGCGGCCGACCGCGGCGAGCAGCCGTTGCCGCAGGCGTTGCGCGCCTACGAGGCGGACATGCTGCGCCACGGGTTCGACAGCGTCCGCGAGGTCGTCCGCAACACCGACGCCGCGCTCGAGCGCAGCCCGCTGAAGCGGTCGGCGACCCGGTGGTTCTTCCGCGCCTGCGGGGCCGTCCCGCCGCTCGGGCGGGCGGTGTTCGGGGAGCGCTGAGGTGGTTTACACCATGGACAACATCACGTCACGTTGTTACGTTCGAGGGCAGTTGACAGCGGTGTCAATCCTTGTCCCCCCACGAGGAGCGGAGATCGTCGATGGTGTCACGACGCAGTTTCCTGCGGGCGAACGGCGTGGTCCTGGCGGCCGGCGGCCTCGGCCTCACCTTCCAGGACCCCGCCGCCGCGCGAACCCTCCCCACCGGCCAGGGCCCCGTCGCGGCGCGAACCCTCCCCACCTTCCTGCCGAACTTCGGCCGTCCCACCCACCTCGACTTCGCCGACCTCACCACCCTCCACGGCGACGACCAGCTGCTCCTGACCACCCTCCAGGGTGTCGTCAACCGCCGCCGGCCGCGCCTCTACTTCAACTACGACGCCGCCGGACACGACCAGCGCTGGCTGTCCAGCACCGGCGCGGCGGTCACCCGTCACGACCGCCCCCTCGACCTGGTCGCCCGCTACCGCGGAGAGGTGCGCGGGGCGATCCTGCACGACCCGGACGTCCCCGACTCCGTCAACGTCGCCACCACCTTGGCCGGTCTCGAGGACGCCGTCGCCGCGACCGCCGAGCAGGCCGCCGCGTACGGCCTGCGTACCGTCGTGGACCTGCGCGGCCGCTTCGACCCCGCCGACGTCCTGGCCACGTACCGCTGGCAGCTCGACCACCTGTTCCCGCGCTGCACCCACGCCCTGCTCGCCGGGCTCCCGCCCACCAGGACCGTGCGGGTGGACGGCGTGCGGTGGCGCGAGCTCGCGCGGGAGACCGAGCGCGTCCGCGACTCCTCCAACCGGGCGGTGCGCACGTTCGACCTGAGCCAGGAGCTGCCGACCGCCCAGGACGGCGTCTACCTGCGCTTCCAGGACTCGCTCGGCGACGACGGCTGGGGCGCTTCCGTGGGCTCGGTGAAGGTGACCGCGGACGGGACGCAGATCGCGGCGTTCACCCCCGGCACGGAGGCCGAGGCCCCCTACCTCTTCGACGGCCTCAACTCCGCCATCGGCGGCGACGACAACCGTTTCGCCGACGGCGGCAACTACTTCATCTACCGCTTCACCGCCCCGGCCGGGGCCCGGCAACTGCTGGTCGAGGTGGACCTGTGGAACCAGTACCTGGTCATGGCCGCGACGACCGCGCCCACCCGGGTCGAGCCGTTCCCCTACTTCCGCGACTACGCGGTGGCCACCCGGGCCATGGTCTTCTGGCTGCCGCCCAGCGGCGCCACCGGTGAGCTGCTCGACGAGATCTTCGGCCGGGTGGAGCCCGCCACGCCGTACGCGGGCTGGTTCTCCAACGACGTGGCGGGCGAGTGGGGCGGGGTCGACCGGGCCTCGCAGCACGGCGTCGAGGTGGTCCCCGCCGACTACTACATGAACGCCACCGTCCACGCCGGGGTCTCCGCCAGGATCTCCGATCGGGTACGCCCGCGACCGCCGGCCAGGTTACGCGCTCGCGTCTATCTGACGCTCACGGTCGGCGAGGGCGACAACATCCAGTACTGCCAGCGCCGGATGCGCGAGATCTGGGACGACCCCAAGCGCGGTGGCGTGCCGGTCAACTGGACGGTCAGCCCGCTGCTGGCCGACATCGGGCCCGCGCTGCTGGCGTACTACCAGCGCACGGCCACCGCCAACGACCTGCTCGTGGCCGGCCCGTCCGGCGCCGGCTACACCTACCCGGGGTCCTGGCCGACGGCGGCACTGGCCGCGTACACGCGGCTCACCGGCCGATTCCTGCGCCGTACCGGCATGGATCTCGTCTACGCCTACAACCACCGCAGGCCCGAGGGCGACGGCTGGGTGGCCTTCGACGAGCGCGTCGTCGCCGCCTACGGGCGCGACACCCCGGTGCGCGGCATCATCCAGTCGTGGGAGACCGGCGACCTGCTGATCCACCCGGCGGGCCTGCCCGTGATCGGGAACTTCTCGCCGCAGGGCAAGGCGCGGGAGTACCGGGACACGCTGGTGCGGCGGATCGAGGGATGGGACGGGGGAGCGCCGCTGTTCATCGCCGGCGCGGTCAACGCCTGGAACTGGACGCCGGCCGACATCGCCGAGCTCGCGGGCCTCCTGGGGGATCCGTTCGAGATCGTCCGCGGCGACACGTTCTTCGCGCTGCTGCGCGAACATCTGTCGGCCTGAAACTTTCAGAGTCCCAAAAGCATTTCCCCACGTCCGTAGCAGCCTCCCGCCGACGTTCATTGACAGGCTCGGTATGGATCATCACCGTACTCGTTGTTAAGGTTCACATTTTTCGGGCTCCCCCCTCACACGGAGAAAGCGGATGCACTTACGAGGATTACGCAGGGGCCTCATCGCCGGAGTCCTGGCCGTCTGCATGGCCGGTGCCGCGGTGGCGAGCACGATCACGGCGCACGCGGCCGCGGCCGGTTGCCAGGTCACCTACACCCTGGGCTCGCAGTGGGCCGGCGGCTTCAGCGCCAACGTCGCGATCAAGAACCTCGGTGATCCACTCACGAGCTGGACCCTGCGCTGGAGCTTCGCCGCCTCGCAGACGGTCAGCCAGGCCTGGAACGCCGTCGTGACGCAGAGCGGCAGCGCGGTGACCGCCGCCAACGCCGGCTGGAACGGCTCCCTGCCGACGAACGGCAGCGCCTCGTTCGGGTTCAACGGTACGTGGAACAACTCCACCAACCCGGTGCCGGCCAGTTTCACCCTCAACGGCGTCACCTGCACGGGCACGGTGACCCCCACCCCCACCGTGACTCCCACGGTGACCCCGACCGTGACCCCGACGTCGGGCCCGCCGCCGTCGCGGACCGTGCGGGTCTACTGGCTCAAGCCTTCGGACGTGGCCTACGACCAGCGCTACCCGGACGGCATCGCGAAGGTCATGCAGGAGGCGCAGCGCTTCTTCAAGCAGCAGCTGGGCAAGACGTTCACGCTGAACAACCCGGTCGTCGAGGTCGTCAACGGCGACCAGCCGCGGACCTGGTACGAGAACACCCCGAACTGCGGCGAGAAGTACTGGTGGACGGTGTGCAACATGCAGGCCGAGCTGCGCCGTAAGCTCGGACTCGGGGCGCCGGACAACCGCTGGGTCAACGTCGGCGAGATCAGCGCCGAAGGCGACGGCGCCGGTGGCGGCGGCGGCAACGGATGGGTGATCCTCAGCGGACACGACGCCGACGGCGCCGCGGGGATCAACGGCGCGATGAACCGGTGGTACGGCGGAATGGTGCACGAGCTGGGGCACGCGTTCGGCCTGCCCGACGCCACCTCCACCGACGGGACGTGCATGTCGGCGACCTTCTACTCCTACCCGAACTGCATCTTCAACCAGACACAGAAGAACGGCATGCTGAACGGCCCCTACGGCAGCTTCCTCACCTGACCGGCGATGGGCGGCGTGATCAACGATCACGCCGCCCATCGGCGCGCTCCGATCGCCGGCCTGGTCCGCACGAAGCTCACTAGCATTCGGCCATGATCTTCGATCTCATAGGACTCCCGATCATTGCCGTGATCACGAGCATTCCGGCGCTGCTCGCGACCGCTTCCGTCCCCTTCGCGGTGCTGTCCGCCCCACCGGATCGCCATGCGCGCATACGCCGGCGCTACGTGGCCGGGGGATTCTTCCTGTCGTTCTTCGGCGTCTGGATGATGGGGTTCGGCGCGTGGGCGGCCCGTGAAGACACGCGCTACGGCATCATCGACTGGGCCACGATCACGCTGGCGACCCTCGCGGGTGGAGGGCTGCTCGTTTTCGGGTTGGGCCCGTTCGCCGCGTGGTCGCTGGAGATCCTCGGCCGATACGCGGAACGGCTGCCGCTGCCCGTTCGCCTGGCGGCCCGCGACCTGGCCGGTCGCCGGGCCACCACGGCTCCCGCGATCACGCTGACGATGTTGGCGACGGCCTTCGGGATCGCGTTGACGATCATCGCGGTCGGCTTCACGGCGCAGCTCAGGGCCGAATACGTGCCCCGGGCCCGGCCCGGGACCCTCCTGGTGGGGCACTTCCCGGCGGAGCACGTGGGGACCGTGCGCGCGGCGATCCAGCGGGAGTTACCCGGAGTGCCCATCACGCAGAGTGAGACCCCCGGTGAGGACCGGTACTTCGACGCGCGGGCCAAGAACGTGTACCTGACGGAAGAGTCCATGTACTCATCCGAGGTCATCGGCGACGAGACGTTGCTTCGGTATCTCACCGGCGACCGGTCGACGCCTTACGACGAGGGCACGGCCGTGGTGATCACGGCCGCCGACGTGAAAGTCGACTCGGTCAACCTGATCGGGATGGACGAACCGCAGAAGATCAAGACCATTCCGGCGATCGTCGCCAGAACCGCCGACCCCCAGATGGAGACGATCTTCGTCCCGGCGAAGCTCGTGCGGGACCTCGGCTACCGGCTGGAGCCGGAAGAGCTGATCGTGGACCCCTCCCTCCGCCGGATCTCGGCGGGCGAGCAGGAACGGCTCGACGGTCGCCTGGGCGGCGTCGCGGACACCTACGTCGAGCGGGGATACCAGCCTTCGACCGGCTGGATGATCGTCGCCGCGGCGGCGCTCCTCGTCGCGCTCGGCTGCGCCTGCGCCGCCGGGGGCGGCAAGGCCACGAGTTCGCGACCTGGGCGGGTGCTGAGGCGGGCCGGTGGCGGATCGGCCGCGACCTTCCGGTGGTTCGGCGCCTCCCGCGCCGGGCTGAGCGCGCTGTGCGGAACGGTGCTGGGCGCGGTCGCCGGGTGCCCCATCGGGATGTTGCTGATGTGGCCGTTGACGGCGACGACCTCGTGGGATTCGCCGCCGCGGGTGTCCTTCGAAACCCCGTGGCCGACGATCGCGGCCGTGGTCGTCGCGCTGCCCGTCCTCGCCGCCGCTCTCGGCGGGCTCTTCGCGCGCGAGCCGGCCGGCAGCGCGCCAGGCCCCGAAAAGGCCCCTTGACGAGCCCTTTCACGACCGTCGGACGCCGGGTCGTTGGCCCTGTCCATGAGGGACTTATGGCCCTGGGGCGGCGAGGTCGCGTGCGGTGCGATGAGGGGGAGAGGGGGGACCGACATGATCATTGCAGGTGTCGACGGATCGCGGGCGTCGTGCGCGGCGGTGGCCTGGGCGGTCGATGACGCGAAGCGCAGGCACGAGCCGCTGCGCGTCGTGCACGCCGTGAACCGCGATTCGTACCGTTTTTCGAGGTTCCACGCCGCTCCCGAGCCGGACGTGCTCGACCGCATGGCGCAGACGATGGTGACCGAGGCGGCCGAGCTGGCCGGCGAGCGCCAGCTGGACGTCGAGGTGTCGACCGAGGTCGTCGAGGGGCCCGCGGCGGTGGCCCTGCGGGAGCAGGCCAAGGACGCGACCGAGATCGTCATCGGCAGCCGGGGGCTGGGCGGGTTCGAGGGGGCCCTGCTCGGCTCCGTGAGCTTGCACGTGGCCGGTCAGGCGCACTGCCCGGTCGTCGTGGTGCGGCCCGAGCAGGAGTCCGTACGCGGTGAGGTGGTGGTCGGCGTCGACGACTCGCCGGAGTGCGAGCCCGCGCTCGAGTTCGCCTTCCGCCAGGCCGAGCTGCGCGGCAGCCCGTTGCGCGCGATCCACGCCTGGCAGCCGCCGGTGCAGTTGTACGCCCCACAGGTCAACTACGACCCCGACGACATCACCGCGGCCGCCAACCAGGTCGTCGCCACCCGGATCACCCGATTCCGGGAGGCGTACCCGGGGGTGGAGGTGGTCGAGGACGTGCGGCGCGCCCACCCGGTCGACGCTCTGGTGGCCGCTTCGGCCCAGGCCGCGCTGGTGGTGGTCGGCTCGCACGGGCGCGGAGTCATCCGCTCGGCGCTCCTGGGCTCGGTCAGCCACGCGATGCTCCACCACGCCCGCTGCGCCGTCGCCGTGGTGCGGTAGGGAACGGATCGATCGCCTCGTACGCAGGTCGCTTCCGGGGAGGCTGCGATGAGAGCGGAGGGCATCCCCACGCCTGTGGTCCGGACGCTGACGGTGGGCGTGGAGGAGGAATTCCTGCTGCTGGATCACGCCGAAGGCCGCCCGGCCCTGGCCGCGCCGGCGGTCCTGGCGCTGCTCGGCGGCGATCCGCACGTCAAAGCCGAGGCCATGCGCTACCAGCTCGAAACGGTCACCGGCGTGTGCACGGACCTGGCGCAGGTGGCCGAGGAGCTGTCCCGCCACCGGGTGCTCGCGGCAAGCGCGGCGCGGGAACTGGGCTGCCATCTCGTCGCGTGCGGGATTCCCCAGCGAAACATGCCCGGTCTGTCCGCTCTCACGGCCGACGACCGCTACCGGGCGCTGGCGGCCCGCTATGGAGCCCTGGTCGCGGGCTCGGGCACCTGCGGCTGCCACGTACACGTCGGCATCTCCTCCCGCGAGCTGGGCGTGCAGATCCTGACCCGGCTCCGGCCCTATCTGGCCACGCTGCTGGCGCTCAGCGCCAACTCTCCGATCGCCGCCGGCGGGGACACGGGCTGGGCCAGCCGCCGCTACCGGCAGTGGAGCCGCTGGCCGACGGCGGCGCCTCCCCTGGCGTGGCGGTCGGCGGCCGACTACGACGCCACCGTGTGCCACCTGATCCGCCGCGGCCGGGCCCTGGACGAACGGAGCGTGTACTTCCACGCCCGGCTGTCACCGCGCTACCCGACCGTGGAGCTGCGGGTCATGGACACCTGCCTCTCGGTCGAGGACACCGTGCTGCTGGCCGCCATGGCGCGGGCGCTCGTCGCCCTGGCCATCGCCGACATGACAAGAAATGTGCCGATCAAGGCGCTGAGTGACCGGCAGATCGTCGCCGAGCTGGCCGCCGCCGCCCGCCTCGGCCTGGACGCGCTCGCCCTCGATCCGTACACGTCGCGGGCCCTGACCCACCGCGACCTGCTTGAGCTTCTCCTGCCGCGCCTGCCCGAGCCCGAACCGATCGCCCTGCTGCTCCACCGGCTCGCCCGGCGGGGGACGGGTGCGGCCCGGCAGCGGACGATGTGGTCCCAGGCCGGCACGCCCCGTCGATTCGCCCAGCTGCTCGCCGACGCGACACTCCCCTGAATCAGGCGAGATGGGGACCAATGTCACCCCCATTCGGGACTTCGTCCCCGGGCGCGGCGGGCTCGCCGTCGCGAAGGTGGAGGTGGGAGAAAGGAGGGGTCATGACCGTCGAAATGCTGGCCGCCGAGCAGGTGATGAGCCGGGTCCTGGTGGCGGTCAAGCCGGACGAGTCGCCGTTGATGGCCTGGGAGCTGATGCGCCGCGCCGACGTTCACCACCTGCCGGTCGTCGAGGGGCGGCATGTGTTCGGCATCCTGACGCGTGAGCAGGTGGCGGTGTCCTGGTCGGGCGGTCCGGAGGAGCAGTCCAGCCGTCAGGTACGGACGTTGCTCGGGTGCGAGCGCAGGCCGGTGGTCCGCCCGGACACCCCGCTGACCCGGGTCGCGGCGGCGATGCTGGACGCCGGGTGCGACGCCGTGCCGGTGGTCGACGGCGGCGGGCTGATCGGCCTGGTCACGGCTCATGACGTGCTGCTGGCCGTCGCCGGACGGCTCCGCCCCGCCGAAGGGTCCCATGAGGTGGTCACCGGGATGTTCCACCTCGAACCCGTCCTTCCCCCGGCCTCCACCGTGGGAGACGCGCCCTGAACGCTGTCCCCCCGGCCGCCGGCGGGTTACTCGGGACGGGCGTCCCGCAGCCGCGCCGCCAGCGCGGCGGCCTGGGTGCGGCGCTGCATGTTGAGCTTGGCCAGCAGGTTGGACACGTAGTTCTTGACGGTCTTCTCCGCCAGGAACAGCTGCTCGCCGATCTGCCGGTTGGTCAGCCCCTCGCCGATCAGGTCGAGGATGTGCCGTTCCTGGTCCGACAGCGCGGCGAGGGGATCCTTCCTGGCGGCCTGGTCGCGCAGGCGTTGCAGCATGGCGGCGGTGGTCTGCGGGTCGAGCAGCGATTGTCCCGCGGCGACCGTGCGGACCGCGCCGACCAGGTCGGAGCCGTGGATCTGCTTGAGCACGTAGCCGGCCGCGCCGGCCATCACCGCGTCGAACAGCGCGTCGTCGTCGGCGAACGACGTCAACATCAGGCACGCCAGCCCCGGCACCCTCGAGCGCACCTCGCGGCACACGTCCACGCCGTTGCCGTCCGGCAGCCGTACGTCCAGCACCGCCACCTCGGGCTTCAGCGCGACGATGCGGGCGATCGCGGACTCGGCCGTGCCGGCCTCTCCGATGACCTCGATGTCGTCCTCGGATTCCAGCAACGCGGCCACGCCCCGCCGGACGACCTCGTGATCGTCGACGAGGAACACACGAATCACATATACGACGCTATCCGATGCCGGGAGCACCGCGAGAGACACCGCCGCCGACCTGGTGCGACACTTGAAGATGTGGAGAGCGAGCATCATCCGGTGATGCCGCAGGTGCGGCTCGACGAGCTGCTGGCCGAGCTGCAGGTACGGCTCAACGCCGTGCTGGCCACCCGGGATCGGGTGCACGTACTGCTCGAGGCCGTGGTGTCGGTGGGCAGCGAGCTCGATCTGGAGACCGTGCTGCGCCGCATCGTGGAGACCGCGACCAAGCTCGTGGACGCCAGCTACGGCGCGCTGGGCGTGATCGGCCACGAGAGCACGCTCATCCAGTTCATCCCGGTGGGGCTGACCGAGGAGGAGATCGCCAGGATCGAGCACTGGCCGCACGGCCTGGGCCTGCTCGGCCTGCTGATCAAGGACGCGCGGCCGCTCAGGCTCGGCCGGATCGCCGATCACCCGGAGTCGTACGGCTTCCCCCAGGGGCATCCGCCGATGGGCACCTTCCTCGGCGTCCCGATCCGGGTGCGCGAGGAAGTTTTCGGAAACCTTTACCTGACCGAGAAGCGCGGCGGCGAAGAGTTCGACGAGGAGGACGAGGCCATCGTCGTGGCGCTGGCCACCGCGGCGGGCGTCGCCGTGGACAACGCCCGCATGTACGAGGTGTCCCGGCGGCGGGAGACCTGGCTGCAGGCGTCGGCCGAGGTGACCACCCGCCTGCTGTCCGGTGCCGACCCGCATCAGGTGCTGAGCCTGGTGGCCGACTCCGCCCTCGCGATGACCGATGCGGACCTGGTCGAGGTGCTCATGCCGGAGCCGTCGAGGCAGTCGCTGATCGTGGAGTTCGCGGAGGGCGAGGGCACGCAGGAGCTGCTGGGCGCCGTCTTCGTGGTGTCGGAGACGCTCGCGGGCGACGTGTTCGTCCAGGGCGAGTCGATGTCCGACCCGGACATGCAGAGCGGCCCGCGCCCCGGCTCGCCGCTGCGGCGGCTGGGTTACGGGCCGGTGATGATGGTGCCGCTCGGCACCGCGCCGAACGTGCGCGGGGTGCTGGTGCTGGCCAAGCGGAGCGGGCGGTTGCCGTTCAGCGGGGCGGACGAGCAGGTGGTGCAGGCGTTCGCCGGTCAGGCGGCGATCGCGCTGGAGCTGGCCGAGGCGCGCAAGGACGCCGAGCGGCTGGGCCTGCTGGAAGATCGCGATCGCATCGCCAAAGATCTGCACGATGTGGTCATCCAGCGGCTGTTCGCCACCGCGATGACGTTGATGAGCACGATCCGGCTGGTGGAGCGGCCGGAGGCGGCCAAGCGGGTCCAGCACGCGATCGACGAGCTGGACGGGACGATCCGGCAGATCCGCTCGTCCATCTTCGCGCTGCAGGGCTCCGGCGAGCAGGCCGCTCCCAGCCTGCGGGGCCGGATCGTGGAGCTGGTGGAGGGCGCCGCCGGCCATCTGGGCTTCATGCCGGGCCTGCGCATGGAAGGGCAGATCGACGCGCTGGTGCCCGAGCCGGTCGCCGATCATCTGCTGGCCGTGTTGCGCGAGGCCCTGTCCAACGTGGTCCGCCACTCCCGCGCGACGAGCGTCGACGTCCTCGTCGAGGCCGCGGGCGGCGGGCTCGTGCTCGTCGTAGCGGACAACGGCGTCGGCCTGGGGGAGACGGGACGCCGGAGCGGCCTGCGCAACATCGAGGAACGCGCCACCCGGCTGGGCGGCAGCGCGGAGCTCACGACGCCCGAAGCGGGCGGGACACGGCTGTGCTGGCTGATCCCCCTGTGAGATCGACTCTGCTGGAAGGACGTTGGTCCTGATCGTATGGGGCGTAAGGCCCTGTCGGACGCGGTGAGTCACCCCGGAGCATGGGAGAGGAAGGGGAATCGAACACGGGGAGCCGAGATGAAGCGTTCGGCAGTGGCGGGGATCGCGGCCGGTTCCGCGCTGGCGGCCGTCGCGGTTACCGGCCTTGCCGCAACGGCCACCGGCATCGCCCAGCAGGCCATCGTCGAGCAGCGCAACGCCACGCCGACGGAGCGGAGCCTGACCGGGCCGTACGGGTCGACGCGCAGCATGAACGTCACCGACGAGGCCGGCTATCTGGCCCGTATGGTGGCTCACGACCAAGAAGCCGTGACGGCGGCCCGGCAGCTGCGGCGCTCGGACCGGCCGCAGATGCGCACTCTCGGAGCCTCGATCATCGCCCGGCAGAGCGCCGACATCGCCACGATGAGGGCCTGGCTGGACAAGTGGTATCCAGGGCGTTCGGGGACGGTGACCGGCTACCAGCCGATGATCCGCGATCTGTCCGAGTTGTCGGGCGACGCGCTGGACAACGCGTTCCTGCTCGACATGATTCCGCATCACATGGCCGCGGTGTCGATGTCGCAGCAACTGCTGATGTCCGGGCGGGCAACGCACGCCGAGACCGCCGGCTTCGCCGTCAGGATGCGCGACGCCCGGCATGCCGAGATGTTCCGGATGCAGCGGTACCTGGCCCACTGGTTCAAGGGCTGGAGCATGCCGTGCGGGATGCGGAAGTGACGGCCTTTCCCCAGCCTGCGGCCTTTCCCCAGCCCGCGGCCTTCCCGCAGTCCGCGACCTTCCCGCAGCCCGCGACGCGAACTGCGGGACTTCGGGGTCCTGGCCCCAGGTCCGCCTAGCGGGCTTTGGCCGAACGCGAGTCGCCTCGAAGGACCGCCAGGCCCGCCATCGTCAGCGCGGCGGCGGCGGCCACGGCCACAGTCAGAATGATCACTTTGCGCATTACTTCACCCCGATTACAGACAGTGATGTTGCTATTACTGTTGCCTGATGGCTTGCTATGAATCCCGCGCTTTTTCCTGGATTCGTCAAACGCGCGAACAGCGGCACCCTCAGGGCCCTCAGGGGGTGATGCGCCGGCCCGACAGCTCCTGCGCGTCGACCACGATGTAGTGGTCCCGGTTCCCCGGCGCCCAGGTGGTCAACGGCAGCGCCGCCAGCCGGTGGATCTCGTCCGGGTCCGTCACGGCCCGCGCCTGCCCGACCGCGGTGACGGACCAGCCCGTACGCAGCTCGGAATCGAACTCGTCGGCTTCGAAGGCCACCACGGCGTGCCGCGTGGCGGCCGCCAGTTTCGACCCGATCGAGGTCCGGATCACGATGGAGCGGCCGTCGAGGTGGAAGTTGACCGGCTGCACGGCCGGCAGGGCATGTTCGGTGAACACGATCCGGCCGATGGGGGTCGTGGACAGCAGGCCGAGACACTCCTCGCGGGAGAGCACCTGAAGTCCGGACGAATCGAGCTGCATACCCTTAACCTCCCTGCTGGTGCCACCTCCGCGTTAGAGGCGAAAGTCCCTTCGTCACCGCCGATAGAGGGCCTGACGGCCCTGGCGGCCGGGACCTTCGGCCCTGACCCGGAAGTGGAGGGTGTGATGCGCTGGACAGAGGGCCCGACGGAGGTGGAAGCCATGGCTGTCCTATCGGCGAAGCACGCGATCGACACCGCGCTGGAGGCCGCGCGCTGGGCGCCGTCCATACACAACACGCAGCCCTGGATCTTCACGACCTCCGGGGAGGAGATCAGCCTGCGGGCGGACCCGGACAGAAAACTGCGCGTGAGCGACACCTCCGGCCGCGAGCTGCTGATCAGCTGCGGCGCCGCCCTCTACACCCTCCGTACGGCCATGCGCTGCGAAGGCTGGGAGCCCGTGGTGCGAACGCTGCCGGACCCGGACCGCCCCTCGCTGCTCGCCAGGCTCCGTCCGGGCGCCGAAATGGCCCCCGACGAGTCCCTCAAGACTCTGGGCAAGGAGATCGAGCGGCGCCGTACCCACCGCGCCGGCTTCGCCGACGTGCCGGTGCCCGACAGGCTGATCGAACGGCTGACCCGCGCGGCCATGGAGGAGGGCGCCAGGCTGACCCCCGTCCGCTCCCCGGACGCGGTCAGGGTCATCGCGGCCCTCACCCAGGCCGCGCAGGGCATCCAGGCGCAGGACCGCCGCTTCAGCCTGGAGGTGGTCCGCTGGGCCCGGCCGCCGGGCAGCAGCCGCAAGGACGGGGTGCCCGCCGAGGGCTACCCCCGCCAGGCGGTACGCACGGACCCGGACTTCCCCCAGCGCGACTACTCCTGGGGGCACGACTGGGGCAGCCAGGCCGACCAGCGGACCGAGACGTGTGCCGGAGTTGTGGCGCTGCTCACCACGCGGGGCGACGGCCGACAGGAGTGGATCGACGCCGGGCAGGCGCTGCAGCACGTCCTGCTGGAGGCCGCCGCCTACGGTGTCAGCGCCGCCTTCCACACGCAGGCGCTGGAGATGGATCTGCTGCGCGAGTTCCTGCGCCACGAGCTCTGCTCGGACGAGTACCCGCAGATGATCATGCGGTTGGGCGTCACCTCCGACGACAAGGGGTCGGTCCGCCGCACGGTGTCGGAGGCGACGATGTAGCGGTCACTTCCGCTCGGCCAGGAGGTTCGTGGGGAGCGGCATCCTCGGCGTGTCCACCGCCGCGCACCTCGGGCGGGGCGGCGCCGAGGTCGTCCTGGTCACCGAGGCGGAGCCGGCCGGCGGGGCGTCGGGCCGCTCGTTGTCCTGGCTCAACTCGGCGGGCGCGCGGTCCGGCCCGTACCATCTCCGGCGCCTGCTCGGCATCGACCGCTACCGCACCCGGTTCGCCGCCGACCCGGTCCTGGAGTGGCTGCGGTTCGACGGCGGCCTGTGGTGGACGACCCCCGACGGCGCCGAGCGGACCCGCGCCCGGCACGAGCACGAGACCGCGGCTACGAGTCCCACCTCCTGGACCGGGCGGATGTCGGCGAGCGGGTGGCCGGGGTGCGGGCGGGCCCGCGCGGCGGGCTCGCGATCCACAACCCGGGCGAGGGCTGGGTCTCCCTGCCGCACCTGATCCAGGCGCTCGCGGACGAGCTGGTCCGGCGCGGGGGACGGCTCGTCACCGGCGCGGGCCGCTGCTCGGTGACCGTGGAGGACGCTGTCCATGCTCGTCGTCACGGAGCCGTCGAGACCGAGGCTGTGACGGTGCTGAACACCCCACGTGCCGCGATGCGCCCCCATCCCGGCTCGACGTTCGCGATCGACCACTCCTGGTACGAAGAGCACATCGTCGAGCACGACGACGGCTCCTGCTCGATCGACGAGGCGTACGTCAAGGAACTTCTCGCCGAGGCGTCCGCCCTGCTCCAGGGGGAGGTCTCCCTCCGGGCGGCGTCGTGGCGGCTCGGCCGCAAGCCCATCCCGGGGGACGGCGAGCGGGTGTTCGGCGAGCTGGAGGCGGTGCCAGGGTGCCACCGGATGATCAGAGCCGAACGGCCGGACCGCCCCCGGGAAGGGGGTGGTCCGGCCGGGTGTCAGATCAGCAACGGCGGCCCCGGTTGATGCAGTCGACGACGACGCGCATCAGGTTGTCGGGCATGACGTTGGCGAAGTCGGCGTGGTCGGTGATCGGGTTGTGCTTCTGCTCAGGGAAGGCGTCCACGGCGAACGACTGACCCTGCGGCACCGAGTAGGCGAGGGTCATGCGCAGCTGGGGAACCGCCTGGGTGCCCTGGGGGCAGGCGCCGTTCTGGCCGGGGAAGACCACGTGCGTGCGGTGGTTGGCGCTGTCGATGTTCTGGCCGTCCCAGCAGCTCGGGAAGTCCAGGATCCGGACGACCTGGCTGCCGCGCGGGCACAGCGGGTACTTGTCGGTGATCCGGTTCTGGAATCCCGTGCAGGTCCACGCGGCGCGGGCGTTGCCCCCGCCGTTCGTCGCGGCCTTGGCGTCGCCGGTGATCAGCCTGAGGAACCTCGGCATGGCCGTGACCTGGGAGCTCGCGTTGCCGCGGAACTGGAGCTGAACGGAGCGGGCCGTCAGCACCCGGCCGATGTTGCCGTGCTCGTCGTCGGCGTTCTCGTTCGACGTGCGGTCCCTGAGCACGGGCCAGAAGTACGCGGACTTGTCGCCGCGCTGGCAGGTCGTACCGCCTGCGGCCAGGCTCTCGTCGGTGGAGAATCCGTCCGTCGTCAGGTTGCCCACGTAGTCGTGAAGGTGGTGTGCCCCGTCGCTCACGCCGGGGGTGACGATGAAGTTGTCCGAGTTGTTGTGGCGGTTCTCGTTCCTTCCGCACTGGGCGACGAAGGTGCCGCGGGAGCCGTTCCTGCCGGCCCCGAATTCGGCGAGGTTGGACTGGCCCGGCTGAACCTGCCGGATGTCGACGAAGTCCTGGGCGAACGGCCCGACGCCGTTGGCGGGGTCCTCACCGTTGCCGTTGCCTTGGCCACCGGTCGGGCTGGGGCTGGGCGAGCCGTTGCCCCCGTTGCCGCCATTTCCACCGTTGCCGTTGTTGCCGTTGTTACCGCCGTTGCCGAGTGTGCAGGTGGCCAGGTTGCCGAGGCCGGTGGGGCGTTGGCCGGTGCGGCCGATGGCGATGGCGATGCGGTCGAGGGTGGCGGCGCGCTTGTCGGCCAGCGGGCCGAGGATGGCGTTCTGGACGAAGTTGGGGCCTCCTTCTCCGGCTGAGCGGGCGAGTCGGTTGTTGGCCTCCTGGATCTGGGTTTCCAGGAGGGCCAGGTTTCTGTCGACTTCGGCCCTGGCGGCGGCGGGAACTTCGGGGAGCTTGTCCGCGACGCTGGGGCAGACGATGGTCTGCCCGGATCCCGACCCTGTTCCCTGGGTCGGCCTCACCGTGTTCCCGGGGTTCGGCGCCTGGGTCGAGCCGTTGCCGCCGTTTCCCCCATTCCCGCCGTTGCCGCCATTACCTCCGTTCCCGCCGTTACCCCCGTTGCCGTTATTGCCGTTGTTGCCGCCATCGGCAGTGCCGGTGAGTCTGCAGGTGGCCAGGTTGTTGAGGCCGGTGGGGCGTTGGCCGGTGCGGCCGATGGAGATGGCGATGCGGTCGAGGGTGGCGGCGCGCTTGTCGGCCAGCGGGCCGAGGATGGCGTTCTGGACGAAGTTGGGGCCTCCTTCTCCGGCTGAGCGGGCGAGTCGGTTGTTGGCCTCCTGGATCTGGGTTTCCAGGAGGGCCAGATTTCTGTCGACTTCGGCCCTGGCGGCCGCCGGTATTTCAGGGAGCTTGTCCGCCACGCTGGGGCAGACGATGGTCTGCGCCGCCGCCATCGTGCCCGCCTGCGCGGACAGTGAGGAGCCGGTCAGGACAAGTGCGATGCTTCCCCCTAAGGAAACGACTGCTCGCCACGACCTGAGTCGGCTCCCCCCGAGCGGATTCCGCATGTGTTGCTCCTTCAAGTCTCATGACCCGGGTGGAAGTCCGGTCTCCGGGAGATACGCGAGGCCATACGGGAGCAGTTCGACTATTTACCGAGAATCGTGGTTGACAAATCCGTGACCCGGGACAGTCAGGAGCGGCGCGCGGACGTCAGCGGAAGTCGGAGATGCGGAACACGGCCATCATGTCCTTGGACCGGGACCCGTTGTAGAACGAGGCCTCGGCGCCGACCCAGCCACGGAAGGCTCCGCTGTCGTCGATGATCTGCAGCAGCGGTTTGATGTGCGAGTTGCCCGAATAGCAGAACGTTTTGCTCTCCATCGCCAGGCAGGTGCACCAGTGCCACAGGGTGTCACGGCGATCGTTGTTGGAGATCTTGGTGAGGTAGTACTGGATGGAGCTGACGTTCGCCTTGGTGCCGCCGCCGAAGTTGGGGCAGCCGCCGGCCTTCTGGCAGGCGCCGGGGGAGGAGGGCTGCAGGTAGGTCAGGCACCAGGTCGTGGTGGCGCAGCTGCGGAAGGAGGACTGCTTGAAGACCTGGCCGTCGGACTTCACGATGGTGTTGCGCGACCAGGAGACCAGGTCCTGCTTGAGGGCTCCGCCGAAGGCCCGCACGGAGCTCATCGCCCGGCGGGTGGTGAGCGAGGCGTTGCTGCCGTAGCCGTACCCGTTGGTGGCCAGGCTGCTGTCGGCGAGCTGCAGCTGCGCGAGCTTGCGGTCAGGTGACAGCTGCACCCGCCACTTCTCGGTCCAGGTCTGGGCGATCTTCCATCTGATGCTCACCACGTTGCCGGCCACGGTGTACGTCCCCGTGCGGGCCTCGTCCGGGGAGCCGGGGAAGCCGGGAGCGGTCAGCACGTCGCAGGCGCGTACGCGGGTGCTGGAGCCGCCCGCCTTGGTCGAGCAGCTGGAGTCGGGGACGACACCGGTGGCCTGCCTGCCCTCGGGGTTGCGCTGCCACCAGAGGTAGGTGTTCGCGCTGACGGTGCCGTTGGCCTTGAACTGGTACGTCCCCAGACGCACCCAGTTCTGAGTGGACGAGGCACGCAGGAAGCCCTGCGTGACCACGAAGTTGGCCTTTCCGCCGGGCAAGGACGATCGGGATGAAGCGGCTCCGGCCGAACCGGCCCCGGTGGCCAACAGGATGAGCGTCGCGAGCACGGCGGTGAGAACGGCGCGCACAGGGAAAACCTCCTTGATTACGGTCTCCACCGATTCTTGCGTAAGGGGTCCTGCGCTGACAGCCCGTTCAGAAATGTTCACCGTCGGTTGTTCTCGCCGAGCGGCCGCCCGGACGGGGCGGGACAGCGCCTGCCGAGTATGTTGTTCCGGAGTCGATCCGGCACGAGATCGCTCCGGCTCCCGAGGAGGTCCGGTTTCATGACCACGACGTTCGGCGCGATCGGCAGCGGGCGGCGGACCCGGTTCTTCCTGCGGCTGGCGGCCGCGATGCCGGACCGGCTGCGGGTCGGCGGCGTCGTGACCCGCAGCGCGGAGCGGGGCGACGAGGTCACCGCCGAATGGGGCGTACCGGCCTTCCGCTCGATCGACGAGCTGCTGCGGCACGAGCGGCCCGACTACCTCGCGGCGGCGGTGCCGTGGGCCGCGATGCCGGACGCGGTCCGCGAGGTGGCCGGGCACGGGATTCCGGTCCTCGCCGAGACGCCGCCCGCGCCGGACCTGGCCGGGCTGCGCTCGTTGTGGCGGGACGTGGGCGCCACCGGCCTGGTCCAGGTGGCCGAGCAGTACCTGCTGATGCCCGGGCACGCGGCCCGGCTGGCGCTCGTCCGGGAAGGCGTGATCGGCGAGCCGACCTCTGTCCAGATCTCCTCGACCCACCTCTACCACGCGGTGTCGCTGATCCGCGGCCTGCTGGGCGTCGGGTTCGACGCCGCCGAGGTACGCGCCGGCGCGTTCGAGGCGCCGCTCGCCGACCCGCTGGGGTTCGGCGGGTGGACCGGCGACGCCACGCCGCAGCGGCTGACCACGACCATCGCCACGCTCGACTTCGGCGGCAGGATGGGCCTGTACGACTTCACCGACAACCAGTGGTGGAACCCCCTGCGGATGCGGCGCATCGTGGTGCGCGGCTCGATCGGCGAGCTGGTCGACGACCGGGTGGTCCGGCTGGTCGACCCCACGACGCCGGTGGAGTCCGCGCTGATCCGGCGGGACACCGGCGTCGACCTCAGCCTGGAGCTGCGCGACCTCAAGCACATCAGCTTCGACGGGCGGGTGGTCTACCGCAACCCGTTCGAGGGCGCGTCCCGGTCGGACGACGACATCGCGGTCGCGGACCTCCTCGAACGCACGGGCGCCTGGGCACGCCAGGAGGGCCCGCCGCCGTACCCGCTGGCCGAGGCCTGCCAGGACCACCTGATCAGCCTCGCCGTCCAGGAGTCGGCGAGGACCGGCGGCCCGGTCACCACCGGCAAGGAGGCGTGGGCGGGCTGACGGATGCCTTCTCCGCGACGGCGGCGCGGCGCGGGGCCCTCGCCTTTCGCCATGTTTCGAAAGGCGAGGCCGGAGGTTTCCTACCTCCCCGCCATGCCGGTGAGCATGATGCCCCGGATGAAGTACTTCTGCGCCGCCAGGAACACCACGATGACCGGGACCAGGGCGAGGATGGACACCGCCATCATGAGGTTGTAGTCATCGGCGTACTGGCCGCGGAACAGCGAGATGCCGAGCGGGATCGTGTAGTTCTCCGTCGAGCGCAGGTAGATGAGCGGATCGATGTACTCCCCCCAGGCCCCGACGAACGACAGCAGCGTCACGGTCGCGATCGCCGGCTTGGACAGCGGGATCATGATCCGCCAGAGGATCCGCAGTTCCCCCGCGCCGTCGATGCGCGCCGCCTCCACCAGTTCCTGCGGGATCGTGGTGAAGAACTGCCTGAGCAGGAAGATGTACAGCGCGGTGCCGAAGAAGTTGGGCAGGAACAGCGGCCAGAAGGTGTCCACCAGGTCCAGCTGGGAGAACAGCAGGAACCTCGGCACGATGACCACCTGAGCGGGGATCATCATCGTGCCCAGCATCAGCGCGAAGGCCATGCCGCGCACCCGCGAGCGCAGCCGCGCGAAGGCGTAGGCGGGCAGGATGCAGGAGATGAGATTGCCCACGATCGACAGCGTGGTCACCACCACGCTGTTGACCAGGAAGGTGCTGAAGGGCAGGCTCGTCCACGCGTCGGGGAAGTTGGACCAGGTGAAGACGTCGGGGAGGAACCTCGGCGGAAACTCCAGCACGGCTCCGGCCGGCTTGAGCGCGGTGGTCAGCATCCACAGCAGCGGGAGCAGGCTGGCCGCCGAGGCCAGGACGAGGAGCGCGTAGGCCGTCAGGCGCTGGACCCGGCGGATCCGCTCGGCCTGGGCGGGGGCCACGGACCGCTTCTCCACCGGGCGGGCCTGTGCGGGCAGGACCTTGATTGCCATCTGGTGACCTACTTGACCTCGTAGTGGACCCAGCGGCGCGCGAGCGCGAACTGGATCACGGTGAACACGATGACGAGGAAGAACAGCGCCCAGGCGATCGTCGAGGCGTAGCCCATCTCGAAGTACTTGAAGGCGTAGCGGTAGACGTACAGGCCCAGGACCAGGGTGGAGTTGGCCGGCCCTCCGTCGGTCATGAACAGGATGAGCTGGTAGGCCTGCAGGCTGCCGATGAAGCCCACGACCAGGTTGAAGAAGATGACCGGCGACATCATCGGGACCGTCACGTGCCTGAACCTGCTCCACCAGCCGGCGCCGTCGATGTGCGCGGCCTCGTACAGCGAGGCGGGCACGCCCTGCAGCCCGGCCAGGAAGATGATCATCGCGTTCCCGGTCGTCCAGGTGGTCATGATGACCAGGCCGGGGATCGCCCAGCTCGCGTCGGTCAGCCACCCGGGCCCCTGGATGCCCACCAGGCCGATCAGGTAATTGACCAGGCCGTAGTCGGGATGGAGCACGTGGATCCAGAGGAGGGCGGTGGCGATGCCGGAGATCACCGACGGCATGTAGATGATCGTCCGGAAGATCGCCTGCCCGCGTACCTTGATGTTGAGCAGCAGCGCCGCGGCGAGGCTGTAGACGACACCGGCCGCGGCGGAGGCGGCGCCGAAGTACACGGTGTTCTTCGTCGCCATCCAGAAGTCGGGGTCGCGCAGGAGCTGGGCGTAGTTGTCCAGGCCCACCCACTGCGGCGACGACAGCAGCTCGTAGCGGGTGAAGCTGAGCACCAGCGACACGACGATGGGCCCGCCGGTGAAGAAGACGAAGCCGATGCTCCACGGCAGGGCGAACAGGTGGAACCGGCGGGCCTCGCGCCGGACCAGCGGGGAGGCGGCCATGATCAGACGTTCTCCGCGAGCATCGGCGTGACCCGCTCGGTGACCTGCTTGAGCCCTTCGTCCACCGACAGCGACCCCGACATGACCCGCTCCCAGATCGGCTTGGTCAGGTCCTCGAGCTTGGGCGTCGCGGGCAGCCTCAGCACGCCGTCGCTGGTGCCGTACTTGTGCAGCGAGTCCTTGGTGGTGTCGATCACCTCCTTGTCGAGCTTGAGGTCCTGGAGGTTCTCCTCGAACGCCGACAGCCGCGACGGCGGGGTGTCGAGGAAGAAGCGGTGGCCGGCGTAGGAGCGCAGGGAGTTGAGCACGATCCACGCCGCCTCGGGGTTGCGCGTCCTGCTGGTGATGCCGAAGGCGCTGCCCAGGACCGGTGTGAAGCGGCCCTCGGGGCCGCTGGGCACGTGCGTCAGGCTCCACTCGAACTGCTGCTCGGCGGGCAGGGTGAGCAGGGTGACGATGTTCCACGCGCCGCCGACGTACAGGGCGCCCCGGCCCAGCGTGAACGGCTCCACCTTCGCCGTCGCCTGCGTCTCGGCCAGGTCGGGCATCGCCTTGTCCTTGATCAGCAGGTCGATCCAGCGCTTGAGCACGTCGCGGCTGGCCGGCTCCTGGATCACGCACTTGGTCTCGTCGGCCGTCAGGTAACGGCCGCCGTGGGCGCGCAGGAACGTCGCGGTGAGGTCGCTGGTGGGTTTGGGCACCGGCGTGAACCCGAAGACCTTCTGCGCGCCCGTGCCCGAGACCAGCCCGCGGGCCGCCTCCATGAGCTTGTCCCAGGTCCACGAGGCGTCGGGCGCCTTGGCGCCCGCCTTGTCGAGGATCTCCTTGTTGTAGAAGAGCAGCTTGGGCGCCGAGTCGGTGCCCAGCGCGTAGAGCTTGCCGTCACGCTCCCAGTAGCTGAGCGCCGCCTCGGAGAAGTCCGCGCGGTTGAATTCGGGCGTGGCCGCGATGTAGTCGTCCAGCGGCAGGTACAGGTTGTTCTTGATGAAGCTCTGCCCCCACTGGAACTGCGAGTACATGATGTCGGGCAGCACGCCGCTGGCGGCGCCCGTCAGGTACTTGGTGCGGAAGTCGTCGAACGGCGTGACCTCCACCTTGATCTCGATGTTCGGATGCCGCTTCTTGATGAACTTGGCGAACTGCGCGTGCCGCACCTCGTGCCGCTGACCCGGGATGATCGCGACGGTGACGGTGACCTTGGACGTGGGCTCCGGCACGTTGGTCTTGGGCCAGGGCAGCGAGTCGAAGAGCTGCTCCGCCTCGGCGTAGGGGAACAGCGCGCTCTCCGGCCGGTCCGGGTTGATCACCGCGGAGTTGCCGGACGCGGAGGCGGTCGAGGAGGCCGGGCCGGCCTGGCGGGTGCGCTCGCCGCTCCCGCAGGCGGTGAGGGGTACGGCCGCCGCCGCCATGGCGGCGAGGCTGAGAACCTGGCGCCGGTTCAGGCCGGTGGTGTTCAGACCGCGCAGGGGGTTGTCCATGGGGGGTATCGCCTTTCAGCCTTTTCAGAGGAAGAGCTCGATCACCGGGACGGCCACGTCCGGCGGCTCCACGGGAAGCTCGAGGGTGAGGGTGCCCTCGGGGATCGTGAAGAAGTTGACGTTCCCGTTGTCGACCTTCGGGTCGGGGGCCCACATGCGGATCTCCGACCTGTCGTTGAGCAGCTGCGCGTAGCGGACCTTGCCCGCCAGCCCCGGCAGGTGCAGATGCCGGTACGGCCAGGAGAAGACGTGCACGTAGAGCCGGTCGCCGCGCTGGGTGTAGCGGCAGTGCTCGGGAGCCTGGAACTCGCTCGTCCCCGCGCCGTGGATCGACTGGCCGTGCAGCCGCATCCAGTCGCCGATCTCCCGCAGCGTGTCGAGCGCCCGGGGCTCGAACTCGCCGCGGCCGTTGGGCCCCACGTTGAGCAGCAGGTTGCCGTCCTTGGAGACCGAGTCGATCAGCATGCGGATCAGCAGGCCGGGCGACTTCCACGCGTTGTTGTCCCGGTCGTAGCCCCAGCTTCCGTTCAGCGTCTGGCAGGCCTCCCAGACCGTCGACAGCGGGGCAGGGGGCTGGAACTGCTCCGGCGTGGTGAAGTCGCCCGGCAGTTCCAGCCGGTTGTTGATCAGGATGTCCGGCTGGATGCGGCGGATCTTGTCGACCAGCTCCTCCGAGCGCCACTCGGCCCTGCCCTTGCCGCCGTAGACCGGCTTGCCCTGCTTGACCCGGCCGGCGTAGGAGAAGTCGAACCACAGCGTGTCGATGGGGCCGTAGCGGGTGAGCAGCTCCTCGACCTGCCCGTGCAGATAATCCGCATATTTCGTGACATCGCGGTCGGGGAACGTGCCGCCCTCGACGTACGACGAGTGCAGCCCGTCGATCGGGAAGTCCGGGTGATGCCAGTCCAGCAGCGAATAGTAGAACCCGACCCCGAGGCCCCTGCCCCTGAACGCCTGCACGAACGGGCCGATCAGGTCCTTGCCGTACGGGGTGCCGCTCACGCAGTAGTCGGTCAGGGCCGAATCCCACAGGCAGAAGCCGTCGTGGTGCTTGGAGGTCAGCACGGTGTAGCGCATCCCCGCGCGCTGCGCGGCCTCCGCCCACGCGTCGGGGTCGTACAGATCGGGGTCGAAGCGCTCGAAGTACCGCTGGTACTGCTCGTCGGACATGTGCTCGCGCTGCTTGACCCACTCGTGGCGGGCCGCCAGCGCGTAGAGCCCCCAATGGATGAACAGGCCGAACCTGCGCTGCCGGAATTCGTCGATACGGGAATCGGACATCCGTGACACCCTCTGTCGTGTTGGCGCTGTGCGAAAAATTTCGCAACTCTCGACTTGCGGGTAACGTAGGCGAAACATCGGATGTGGTCAAGGGTTTCCTGAGTTGCGAATCAGTCGCGCGGCCCGGCCTGCATCGTTCTTCCGTCCCAGGCCCTGGCGGTTGAGCCGAGATGGTGCGGGAGTGTTTGGCGAGCGCTCCAGGGGATCTGCTACGGCGCTGATGAGTGCTACTACATCCGATGTTTCCTCCACGCCCGTTCTACTGACAACGGTTTCAGTAAGCCTCTGGGGAGGGCGGCCGGACGGGGCCCTGAGTTGGGCAAATGTCCGTGGAAGTAACGACTTGGAAACATGCCATTGACACTCCGTGGCCGGATCCTGCCATCATCACTGACATCGATTTCAGTTTGGAGCTCACTTGGTCACCATCCATGACGTAGCAGCTCGCGCGGGGGTCTCTCCCGCCACGGTCTCGCGCTTCCTGCGGGGCCAGCGGGTGCGCTCGTACGAGGCGATCCAGGCCGCCGTCGACGAGCTGGGCTACTGGCCGAGTGCCGCGGCGCAGTCGCTGAAGTCCGGGCGCACCAACACGATCGGCGTCGTCGTCCCGGACATCACGAACCCGTACTTCGCCGCGGTGGTCAAGGGCATGGAGTCGGTCACGCGTACGGAGCCGTACCGCATCCTGCTCGCCAACAGCGACGAGAGCGGCGAGCAGGAGGACGACGTGCTGGCGGACCTGGTGCGCAGGGTCGACGGCATCATCCTCGCCCCCGCCACCGAGCAGGACCAGACGCCGCTGCACGTGCGCGACGCCGACGTGCCCCTGGTGTTCGTGGACCGCGACCTGGCGGGCGGCGAACGGTTCGACGCCGTGCTGGTCGACAACGACGGCGGCGGCAAGCAGGCGGCCGAGCACCTGCTGGCCCTCGGGCACACCAAGGTGGCCGCGATCAGCGGCACCCTGGACACCACCCCCGGGCGGCTGCGGCGCGAGGGGTTCGTCGGGACGCTCGCCAAGGCGGGCATCGAGGTGCCGCCCGAGTACGACCTGGTCGGCGACTTCAAGGAGCACAGCGGCTACCAGCTCACGCTGTCCCTGCTGTCGCTGCCCGAGCCGCCCACCGCCATCTTCGCCGCCAACAACCTCATGACGCTGGGCGTGCTCAAGGCGCTGCACGACATGCGGATCGACATCCCCGGCCAGATCAGCCTGATCGGCTTCGACGACCTGGACACCGGCCCGCTGCTCAGGCCGCCCCTGACCGTCATCGACCGGCCGATGGTCGAGCAGGGCGTGCTCGCCATGCGCCTGCTGCTGCGCCGGCTCGACCCCGACGAGGCCGGCGGCAGCGCCAGCCGCATCGTCCTGGACACCAAGCTGATCGAACGCGCCTCCACCGCCCCGCCGGGCGGCTGGCCGGCCCCCTCACGCACGAGAAAGACCCGATCGCGATGAGCGTAGCGACCACCTCGCTCGCGGACGTGGCCTCTTCGGAGGCGGCGTTGCGAGCTTTCCTGCACGGCCTGCCCGGGGTTGACCGGGTCGGCGCGGACCAGCGGGCGGCGATGCTCGGCACCCGTTCGATCAAGACC